>NZ_JAEVHL010000057.1 GCF_016803395.1 Micromonospora tarensis
CGAGCCCGCCGCCCGGCCGGCCGCGCCGGTGGCAGCCGACCCAGCAGCGACGCCGGCGGCGAGGTCGGTGCGTCCGCACCCATTCGCCGACGCAGCGTGGCCAGTGCCCGGGACGCCTGGCTCTTCACCGTGCCGGGTGAGATGTCGAGCATCGCGGCGGTCTGCGCCTCCGACATGTCCTCGTAGTAGCGCAGCACCAGCACCGCCCGCTGCCGGCTGGGCAACTCCTTCAGATGCCGCCAGAGCAGGTCACGGTCGAGCTGTTGCTCGATCTCGTCGACACCGGCCCGCTCGGGCAGCACCTCGGTCGGGCGTTCACCGTGCCAACGCCGCCGCCACCAACTGGTCGAGGTGTTGACCATCACCCGCCGGGCGTACGGCTCGACCGCGTCGATCCCGCCGAGCCGCTTCCACGCGAGATAGGTCTTGGTCAGCGCGGTCTGGAGCAGGTCCTCGGCGGTGGCCCAGTCTCCGGTGAGCAGATAGGCGGTGCGTAGGAGCGCGGCGGAGCGGGCCGCGACGAACTCGCGGAACTGCTCCTCCAACGGGTCCCTGCTCGCCACCGCCCACCTCCACGCACCAGCCGTCCTGGCAGAGTGCCACGTC
This sequence comes from Micromonospora tarensis, assembly GCF_016803395.1. Classification (GTDB taxonomy): domain Bacteria; phylum Actinomycetota; class Actinomycetes; order Mycobacteriales; family Micromonosporaceae; genus Micromonospora; species Micromonospora tarensis. The sequence goes on from NZ_JAEVHL010000057.1 coordinate 607, forward strand.
AGAGGCGGTCGGGTCCATGACGAAAGGTGCGCACTTGCTCCGATGTTCGGTCGAAAACCTTCACGCCCCGTCGTCGGCCTTGGCCTCGTCGGCCTCCTTGCCGAGCCGGGCCTCGACCGCCTGCGGCTCGTACATCTCCTCGACCACACGCAGGTAGAGCTCGTTCGGGTTGGGCAGGTTCTTGATCTCGCGGAGCGCCTGCTCCTGACCGGCGGACTCCAGCACGAAGGTGCCGTAGTTGAGCGCTCGGCCGGTCGGGGTCTGCTCGTACTTCATGTCGGTCACCCGGACGAGCGGCATCATCGCGACCCGGCGGGTGATGATGCCGTTGACCACCATGACCCGCTTGTTGGTCAGGATGAAGCGGTCATACCACCAGTCCGCCACCTTCCAGGCGACCCAGCCCATCACGGCGAACCAGAGCAGCACGGCGATGGTGGTCAGCGCGCCGACGTTCTGCCCGGCGAGGAAGCCGGAGAGGTAGCCGAGCACGAAGGTCGCCGCGATGCCGATCAACAGCGGCGTGGTGAGGTGGATCCAGTGCCGCTTCCACTCACCCCGGTAGCGCTCGGTGGGGAAGAGGTAGCGGGCGACCAGCGAGCTGGGCTCGTCCTCCAGCGGCAGCACCCGTCGAGGAGTCGAGCCGGTCTGGTCGGCACGCAACCCGGCCAGCTCGTCCTCGGAGATCTGCGGCGGTTGGTAACCGGCCTCCGGATCACGGATCCACGCTCGACCCGAGCGACCCTGGCCGGCGTAGCCGGGCCCGTCGCCGTAACCGACGTCGTCCGAAAGGGACGGACCGTCGGAGAGGCTGGGCCCGGCCCCGTAGCCCGGGCCGTCATCGGGCCCGATCCGCGGGATCGGCTCAGTGTCGCGCTCGCGACGTTCCCGGTCGGGGTCGTCCGGGTCGAAGGGTGGACCGGAGGGGCTACCCATCGGCGGCTAGGCGACGAGGCTGGTGAAGAAGTCGCCGAAGCCCTGGGCGATATCCATGATCCCGCCGCCGAGCGACTTGAACACATCCGCCGCCGAGTTTGGCCGGTAGGCGACGAAGAAGATCAAGAATGCGATTCCGGCCCAGGTGAGGACCTTCTTGACCATGGCGGGCCATCCTCTCGCGCGGCGCCGGGTCCCATTACCGCAGCGGCACCCAGAGTATCAGTGTGGTGTCGTACAGTGAATATCTGCGTCCGTTCTCCGTCAATCCGGGAGGGTTGTCAAGCCCTCCCGGGTAAGTACGGAGATGGTGCGCCGTACACGAGCTCGGGCGGAGTCCACTCGGTCAGGTCGTGTAACACGACATCTTCCGCGAGCAGGTGACCCGCACTCGCCGGCCAGGCTATCGCATGGAGCCACATTCCCCGAGCCTCGCCTGCGTACGCGCTTCGATCCGTCGGAGAATTCACCAACCACAGTGGAGTCGGGTGCCCGCCGACCTTGATCCGGGCCTGCCCGACGTGGTCCGGGTGACCAGGCCCCGGGTCGGTCAGCGCGTCGACCAACTCCGGCCCCGGGTCCGGGCCGGTCAGCCCCGCGAGGCGGGTGCCGAGGCCGACGCCGGGTTCCTCGGCCACGAAGACCAGATCGGCCGGACCACCGCCGAGTGGCGCCGGGCCCGCGCAGGCCACCACTGTCGCCCGCACCCCGGTCCGGTCGTCCCCCGCGTACGCCACGCCGGTGAGTGTCCACCCGGGTGGCAGCGGCCACGGGCACCACAGCGGCGTCCCCGGTGGATCGGCGGTCGCGGTGATCCGTTCCACCACGCTCGCCACGATCTCCGCCCCGATGTGCTCGGGCACGTGCAACGGCGGCACCGGGCCGCAGCGCACACACCTCGAGTCGGTGTTCATCAGATCCGGCGCCCGGACCGGGCCCCCGCATCTCGGACAACTCACCGCGACACTCACATCCCCACCGTCTCCCCGCACCGCCGGCACGTCAAGCCGGAACGTCCGATTCGGCGCCCGGACGCCGGTCAGTCCGGCGGCGCGCCGGCGTGGGCGCGAATCCAGGCGTGCATCGCGATGCCGCTGGCCACACCCGCGTTGATCGATCTCGTCGAGCCGTACTGGGCAATGGAGTAGAGCTGGTCGCAGGCGGCACGGGCCGGGTCGGAGAGGCCCGGCCCCTCCTGGCCGAAGAGCAGCACGCAGTCCCGTGGCAGGGCCGCGGTCTCCAGCGGTCGCGATCCGGGCAGGTTGTCGATGCCGAACACCGGCAGCCGCCGCTCCGCTGCCCACGCGACGAACTCCTCGATCGTCTCGTGGTGCCGTACGTGCTGGTAGCGATCGGTCACCATCGCGCCGCGCCGGTTCCACCGCCGGCGTCCGACGATGTGCACCTCGGCGGCGTTGAACGCGTTGGCGTTGCGGACCACAGTGCCGATGTTGAAGTCGTGCTGCCAGTTCTCGATCGCGACGTGGAAGCCGTGTCGGTGCCGGTCCAGGTCGGCGACGATCGCCTCGTGCCGCCAGTAGCGGTAGCGGTCGACGACGTTGCGCCGGTCCCCCTCCGCCAGCAACTGCGGGTCGTATCGGCTGTCGTCCGGCGGGTCCCCCGGCCAGGGGCCCACGCCCACCTCGAGCTGGTCGTCGGTCACGGTCATCAGAGGGTACGGACCACGCCGGCGCCCGCTGCGAGGACCACCCTGATCAGCCCAGACCAAGGGCGGCACCGAGCCGGTCCAGGAAACGTCGGTCCGCCGGACTGGCCGGCTGGTCCGACCAACGCCCGCCGGTGCCGGGCACCGCGCGGCAGACCCGCGCCGCGACCGACTGCACCCACTGCCGGTACGCGGCCGCGTCGGCGGGGTCGGCCCGTCGCCGCAGGACCCGGCTCGCCGCCCGACAGGCGGCCAGCAGGTCCACCAGGTCGGTGAGCCGCTCGGCGGACTGTGGGGTTCCGTCGTGCCGGGCGTAGATCGCGGCGACCACCGCACGGACCAGGTCGCTGTCGAAGGCCCGGCCGGCGGCCACGGCGTCCAGGCCGGCCAGGCCCGCCATCACCCCTCGTGCCGTTCGGCCGGGGCCGGGAGCCGCGGCGGCCACGAGAACCCGACCGGGCAGGCTGGTGAGCAGATCCCACTCGGCGGCGGAGTAGACAGCGGTGGTCAAGGGTGCGGCTCGGCGGCCGGCAGAGGGCGGCTCTCCGGCGACGGAGTGGCTCATCGGAACCTCCGGCGTCAGCATATGCCCCGAAAAACCGGAACAGGGCCCCTTCCCCAGCAGACCCGCTGCTGGGAAGAGGCCGGAGTCCGAGGGCGGTCGGCCCCGCCGCGACGCTCAGCGTGGCTCGGGGAAGCTCGGTCGCTCCGGATCGATCCCGTCGGGCGCGGCGCTGACCGCGTACTCCCGCTTGGGAACCATGACCTTGCGCCGGAACACGCAGACCATGGTGCCGTCCTGGTTGTAGCCGCGGGTCTCCACCGACACCACGCCCCGGTCGGGTTTCGAACCGGACTCGCGCTTGTCCAGCACCGTGGTCTCGCCGTAGATGGTGTCGCCGTGGAAGGTCGGCGCGACGTGCCGCAGCGACTCGACCTCCAGGTTGGCGATCGCCTTCCCACTCACGTCGGGCACCGACATGCCGAGCAGCAGCGAGTAGATGTAGTTGCCGACGACCACGTTGCGCTTGAACTGGCTGGCCGTCTCGGCGTAGTGCGCGTCCAGGTGCAGCGGATGGTGGTTCATGGTGAGCAGGCAGAAGAGATGGTCGTCGTACTCGGTGACGGTCTTGCCCGGCCAGTGCCGGTAGACCGCGCCGACCTCGAACTCCTCGTAGTAGCGACCGAACTGCATCCTGGTCCCTTCGACGGGCGGCGATGGAGTTCGGCACAGCATGCCTTACCGGTGGTTAAGGCGGCTGGCGGGGCGCGACCTCGGCGGAAATGTCACACCGGCCGGTCGCACCCGGGGGGAGACGCAATGAGCGGCGGGGCCCTCCCCGGCACCCGCCGCCCACGCTCTGATGTGAGGAATTCTGCCCTACGCGCGTAGGTTCAACAGAGATCGGCGTCACATTTATCTTTTCGTAACATTACGCTCCGTGACGGAGTGAAGGTTGATCAGCGATCTCCGCAGGCCTGATACCGCCTTGTCAAGAGGCAAGTTACCGATTCGTATAGCTCAATCGGGTTGATCTCCCTGGAAACGCTCCCATTACCGCAGGTCACGCAAGTGCGACGTGCACTTGCGATCGGCACATAAAGATGAACAGACGTGTGTCGATGGTCGGCGGCCTCCCCCGGGCAGCCCCCGGCACGTTTCGTGCCCCACGGCCCGGGAATTCGATACGGTCAGCCCTGGTTCTACGGGACGTAGGTAAACCGCGGTGATCGGAGAGTGCAATGGCAACCGTTGAGCTGACCTCGGCGAACTTCGACGAGGTGACCGGCAACGACGGCATCGTCCTGGTCGACTTCTGGGCCGACTGGTGTGGTCCGTGCAAGCGGTTCGCCCCGGTCTACGAGCGGTCCTCGGAGAAGCACCAGAACATCGTCTTCGGCAAGGTCGACACTGAGGCTCAGCAGGAGCTGGGCGCCAAGTTCGACATCCGGTCGATCCCGACGATCATGGCGATCCGCGACGGCGTCATTGTGTTCGCCCAGCCGGGGGCCCTCCCCGAGTCCGCGCTGGAGAACCTGATCGAGCAGGTCGAGGCGCTGGACATGGACGACGTCCGCAAGCAGCTGGCCGAGCACAACCACTGAGTCGTCCGCACGACGACGCGGAAGGCCGGGCCCGGTACGGGCCCGGCCTTCGCCGTACCCGCCACCGCGCGCATGATCACCTGCCCGGACGGGCCGAAGTGACCAACGGAGGGACCCGGCGCGGCGGGTAGATCCCGTATCGTCACGACCCGATGGAGAACCTGACCACCCCCGGGCGCGTGACCCGGCTGGGCGTGACCGCACTCGGCCTCGTCCTGCTCGTCGCGGGCACCTTCTGGGGCAGCGACGACGACTTTCCGTTCGGCCCGTTCCGGATGTACTCCACCTCCAACCCGCCGAACGCACCCGCGCCCGACACCCACGTCGAGGGGGTGAACAGCGCCGGCGCCGTGATCGACCTCGGCCAGGACGCCACCGGCATCCGGCGCGCCGAGATCGAGGGTCAGCAGGCCCGGTACGCCGCCGACCCGACGCTGCTCACCGAGGTCGCCGACGCGTACGCCGAACGCCACCCGGATGCCCCCGCGCTGGTCGAGGTCCGCATCGTGATCCGCTGGCACGGCATCCGCGCCGGCCGGCCGACCGGCGAAACCACCGACCAGACCATCGTCCGTTGGCAGGCTGCCCGATGAGCCGTTGGCTGACCGAGGCGGTGCCCCGGGGGCGGATCGCCGCGTTCCGGACGCTGATCTACCTCTTCGTCGCCGCCGACCTGGTGATCTTCACCCCCTGGGTACGCACCCGGGCCAACGTGCCCGGCGAGCTGTACCAGCCACTGCTGATCGGCCGCCTGCTCCCACTGCCCACGCCGACACCGGCACTGGTGGCGGTGATCTTCTGGGCGCTGCTGCTGCTCGCCCTGCTCGCCGCGACCGGGCGGGCACCCCGCCTGCTCGGCTGGGCGGTCTGCGGGCTGTACCTGGAGTGGATGATCATCGCGATGAGCTACGGGAAGGTCGACCACGACCGGTTCGGGCTGCTCGTCGCGCTGGCCGTGCTCCCCACCGCCGGTCGCGCCCGGCACGGCGACGCCACCCGCACCGAGGCCGGCGGCTGGGCCCTACGCGTCACCCAGATCGCGGTGGTCTGCACGTACTTCCTGGCCGCCTTCGCCAAGCTGCGCTTCGGCGGCCTGGACTGGTTGACCGGCTCGGTGCTGGCCCGCGCGATCATCCGGCGCGGCACCGACCTGGCGGACCTGATCGCCCAGGTGCCGTACCTGCTGATCGCCGCCCAGATCGGCATCGTCGCCTTCGAGTTGCTGAGCCCGGTGGTCTTTTTCCTGCCACCGCGCTGCCGACTCGCCATGGTCGGGTTCTTCTACTCGTTCCACACGGTCACCATCGCGACCATCACCATCTCGTTCGCGCCGCACCTGGCCGCGATGACCAGCTTCCTCCCGCTGGAGCGGGTCCGCCCGCTGGTCTGGGCCCGCCGGCTGGTCGGCCGCGACACCCCCGGCTCGGCGACGGACCTCCGGGAGTCAGAAGCGGCGAACCCTCCGGAGGCGACAGACCCTTCGGGCTCGAACCCACCGGGCGCCGGCACGACGGCGAGGCCGTCTGGAGATCAGGCCCCGGCGCTCGGGCGGCCCGCCGGGCCGTAGAGCCGTTCCCGGGCCTCCTGCGGCAGGGAGCAGGCCGCCGTGCCGCCCGGCAGGCGGTGCCGGTTGCGCGCCACCCAGCGGTAGACCGGCCAGGCGGCGGCGCGTACCGGTGGAAAGCGCAGGCCGGCACCGGCAACCCGCCAGAGCGGACCGCTCGCGGCGAGGAGCTTCGCGATGGCGTCCGGACCCGCCGCGCGCGAGCCGTCCGCGCCGACCCACTGCACGGCCTCCTCGCACTCGGCGGCCGTGAGGCTGAGCGCGTCCAGGTCGCTGAACTGCCACGGCACCACCCGGGCGCCGGCGGGAATCCGACGAGCGATGAAATCGGCGCACTGCGTGCAGAACGCGCAGTCCCCGTCGTAGACGAAGGTCGACGTCTCCATGGGTCCATCCTCCCCTCTGCGACCACCCGAACGACCACCGGTGTACGGCGCGTCACTTGCGCTCGACTCGTACACGTGTTCGAATAGTGCCCATGCGCTGGGAGAACCTCACCGCTCCCCCGGTTGAGGGAGACCCCGAGCGGGCAGCGCCAGCGACGCCACCCCTGCCGCTGGCGCTGCCCGGCGCCGTCGCCCGCACCTTCGACACCCCCGAGTTCGCCGGGATGACCTTCTACGAGGTGCAGGCCAAGTCCATTCTCAACCGGGTGCCCGGGCAGTCCCGCGTCCCCTTCGAGTGGACCATCAACCCGTACCGGGGCTGCTCCCATGCCTGCGTTTACTGCGTCTCGGGCGACACCCCCATTCTGATGGCGGACGGACGCACAAAACCGATCAGCGAGCTGGAGTCGGGCGACCGCATCTACGGGACCGAGCGACGCGGCACCTATCGCCGATACGTGGTCACCACAGTCCTCGACAAGTGGTCCACCGTGAAACCGGCTTACCGCGTCATCCTGGAGGACGGCACCACACTCGTCGCGAGCGGGGACCACCGCTTCCTGACGGAGCGAGGCTGGAAACACATCACCGGCGGCATGTTCGGCGCCGATCAACGGCCCTACCTCACCACCAACGATCGCCTGATCGGCACTGGGGCGTTCGAGACAACTCCCAAGGTCTCCCACGACTACCGTCGCGGCTATCTATGCGGCATGGTGCGCGGCGACGGAACCATAGGCGCCTACGCCACAGGCAGGAGCTGGAGTCACCAATTCCGCCTGGCGCTCGCGGACAGCGAGGCCCTCGATCGTACCGAGCAGTATCTGAAGGAAGAGGGCGTCGAAACAAGCCGCACTTCCTTCGGAAAGGCCAGGCCCGACCGGCGGCCGATGGAGGCGATCCGCGCCTCGGGAAAGCAAAAGGTCGATGCAATCAGGGAGGTCGTCCATTGGCCGCAGCATTCGACTCCCGACTGGCAACGAGGGTTCCTTGCTGGAATCTTCGATGCCGAAGGCAGTTGCAGCCAGGGCATCCTGAGAATTGCCAACTGCGACGATCAGGTCCTCAGCCATACGACGGAAGCACTGCACGCCTTTGGATTCGCCACCGCTCTCGAGGACCGGAGGCGGACGAACCGCCTGCGCTATGTACGGCTGACCGGGGGTCTCGCGGCCCGACTCCGGTTCTTCCACATGACCGACCCGGCCATCACCCGCAAACGCTCGATGGAGGGTGCCGCGCTGAAAAGCCAGAGCGCGCTCAGGGTGACGAGCATCGAGTCGCTCGGGCTGGAGCTGCCGTTGTGGGACATCACCACCGGCACCGGGGATTTCATCGCCGACGGGGTGGTGAGCCACAACTGCTTTGCGCGAAACACCACACCTATCTGGACCTGGACGCGGGCGCCGACTTCGACCGCAGGGTGATCGTCAAGGTCAACGCCGGTGAGCTGGTCCGGCGCGAGCTGGCCGCGCCGAGGTGGCGGGGCGCGCACGTGGCGATGGGCACCAACGTGGACTGCTACCAGCGGGCCGAGGGCCGCTACCGGCTGATGCCACAGATCATCGCGGCCCTGCGGGACTTCGCCAACCCGTTCTCGATCCTCACCAAGGGCACCCTGATCCTGCGGGACCTGCCCCTGCTGCGGCAGCCGCCGAGGTCACCAGCGTCGGGGTCTCCTTCTCGGTGGGCTTCGTCGACGAGCAGCTCTGGCGCTCGGTCGAACCGGGCACGCCACACCCGCGTCGTCGGCTGGACGCGGTCCGGGCACTGACCGACGCCGGCTTCTCCGTCGGGGTGCTGATGGCGCCGATCCTGCCCGGCCTCAGCGACAGCGACGAGTCGATCGACGCCACCGTGGCGGCGATCGCCGCGGCCGGCGCGAGCAGCGTGACCGCGCTGCCGCTGCACCTGCGCCAGGGTGCGCGGGAGTGGTACGCGCACTGGCTGGCCCGGGAACACCCACACCTGGTGCCCCGCTACCGCGAGCTGTACCGGGCCGGCGCCTACGCGCCGCAGGCGTACCAGCGGGAGTTGACCGCACGGGTGCGGATCGCCGCCCGCCGGCACGGGTTGCACCGGGGCGAGCGGGGCGACAACCGCAGCCTGCCCGAGCCTCCGGCGGCGACAGCCGAGCAGTTGACCCTGCTCTAGTCAGGTGCGGAGCTACAGTCGGCGGGTGCGTACCGCTCAGCAGATCCTCGCCGACTCCGCCGTGATCGCCGTCGTGGGTGCGTCCCGCGACCCGTTGAAGGCCGCGCACGCCGTTCCGGCGCAGATGCAGCGGTACGGCTGGCGCATCATCCCGGTCAACCCGACAGTCGACGAACTGTTCGGGGAACGGGCGTACCCGACACTCGCCGACATTCCGCACCCGGTCGACCTGGTGGACGTGTTCCGGCCGGCGGCCGATGCGGTGCAGGTGGTCCGGGACGCGGCGGCGATCGGCGCCCCGGCGGTCTGGCTGCAACTGGGCATCTTCTCTACGGAGGCGCGGCGGATCGCCGAGCAGGCCGGCATGGACTACATCGAGGACCGCTGCCTGATCATCGAGCGCGCCGCCGCCGGCCTGACCCGCCTGGCCTGATCGGGCCTCTTCCTCCCCCGTCGGGGGGGAGACGGTGCTTTCTAGAGCTTGTACTCCTTGAGCAGACCACGGGAGATGATGGTCTTCTGGATCTCCGAGGTGCCCTCGCCGATGAGCAGGAACGGGGCCTCCCGCATCAGCCGCTCGATCTCGTACTCCTTGGAGTAGCCGTAGCCGCCGTGGATGCGGAACGCCTCCTGGACCACCTCGGCGCAGTATTCCGAGGCGAGCAGCTTGGCCATCCCGGCCTCGACGTCGTTGCGCTGGCCGGCGTCCTTCAACCGGGCGGCGTTGACCATGAGGGCGTGCGCCGCCTCGATCTTCGTGCCCATCTCGGCGAGCTTGAAGGCGATCGCCTGGTGCTTGGCGAGCGGCTGGCCGAAGGTCCTGCGCTGCTGGGCGTAGCTGACCGCCAGCTCGAAGGCGCGCAGCGAGATGCCGCAGGCGCGGGCGGCCACGTTGACCCGGCCCACCTCGATGCCGTCCATCATCTGGTAGAAGCCGCGGCCCACCTGGTCGGCGCCGCCGAGGATCGCGGTGTCGGGGACGGTCACCCCGTCGAGCACCATCTCGGTGGTCTCGACGCCCTTGTAGCCCATCTTCTCGATCCTGCCGGGGATGGTGAGGCCGGGAGCGGTCTCGCCGAAGCCCGGCTCCTTCTCCAGCAGGAAGGTGCTCATGTTGCCGTACACCGATTCCGCACCGGTGTCGGTCTTGACCAGGGTGGCCACCACGGAGGAGTACGCCCCGTTGGTGAGCCACATCTTCTGCCCGTTGAGCACGTAGCTGTCGCCGTCGCGAACCGCGCGGGACTTGATCGCCGACACGTCGGAGCCGGTCTCCGGCTCGGACATGGAGAACGCGCCGCGCACCTCGCCGGTGGCCATCCTCGGCAGCAGGCGGGCCTTCTGCTCGGCCGAGCCGTGCTGGGAGATCAGGTACGCCACGATGAAGTGGGTGTTGACGATGCCGGAGATCGACATCCAGCCCCGGGACAGCTGCTCCACCACCAGCGCGTAGGTCAGCAGCGACTCGCCCAGCCCGCCGTACTCCTCGTCGATGGTGAGGCCGAACAGCCCCATTTCACGCATCCCGTCGAGGATGTCGGTGGGGTACTCGTCGGCGTGCTCCAGCCGCTGGGCGTGCGGAATGATCTCCTTGTCGGCGAAGTCCCGAACGGTCTCCAGGATCGACTGTTGCACATCGGTCAGGCCGGGCGTCTGGGCGAGTCGAGCCATCTCAGCCTCCGGGGATCCGCGCACTACTCGTGGGTAACTGAACGCTGGCTCAGTATCGGCCTCGCCGGCCGGCGAGGCCAAGGTGACCAGTCCACACAACCGCTGTGAAAAGGTTCACCGCTGCGGGTAGCGTCCGGCAAGAGGGACTTTTCCGGCACGGCAGGAGGAGACAGCTGTGAGCCACCCGCCGCCGTCGGGACCACCCGGCGACGAGCCGCCGCCGTCGCCCTACGAGCCCTCCAGGGACCAGTCGCCGTACGCACCGCCACCAGCCGGGCAGGGGCCGTACCCGCCAACGCCGGACCGGCCGGCGTTCGAGCTGCCGGCGGAACGCTCACCGTACGGGCCGCCGGCGGACGAACCGTCGCCGTACGGGCAGCAGGGGCCGCAGCAGTCGACGCACTGGAGCCAGCAGCCGCCGTACCCGCCACAGGGCCCCTACGGCCAGTACGGCCCACCGCCGTCCGGCCCGGGTCGAGGCACCAACGTGCTGGCGATCCTGTCGCTGGTGTTCGCCTTCGTGTTCCCGCCGGCCGGTGCGGTTCTCGGGCACGTGGCCAAGCGGCAGATCCGCACCAGCGGCGAGGAGGGCGACCAGCTCGCCACCTGGGGGCTGATCCTCGGCTACGTCTTCACCGGGCTCACCGTGCTGGCCTGCTGTGGCTGGTTGGCCCTCGTCGCACTCGGCAACACCGGCGACAGCGGGGGCTACTGACGACGGGCGGTCACCGACCGTCGCGCTCAGCGGAACCGGGCCTCGCGGACGCTGTTGCCACCGTCCACCACGAGCATCTGACCGGTGATGTACGAGGCGGCCGGCGAACAGAGGAAACTGATCGCCGCGGCGACCTCGTCCGGGGTGCCCGGTCGCCCCACCGGGGTGCCCAGCCCCTGCTTGATCTCCGCCATGGTGGACGCGGCGGTGTAGATGGTGCCCGGTGCCACCGCGTTCACCGTCACACCGTCGGCGATCATCTCCATGGCCAGGGCCCGGGTCAACCCGACCACCCCGGCCTTCGCGGCGGCGTACGCGGCCTCGGTGGGCAGGGCGTTGACCGGGCCGGCCGTGGCCGCCAGGTTGACGATCCGACCCCAACCGCGCTCGGCCATCCCACCGATGAACGCCCGGCTGCACAGGAACGCGGTGGAGAGGTTGCGGTCGATCTCACCACGCCACTCCTCGTAGCTGAGCTGCGCGACCGGCCGCAGCACGCCCTGGCTGGCCCGACTGGCCAGGCCGGCGTTGTTGACCAGCACCTCGACGTCACCCAGCTGCTCGGCGACCGCGTCGGCCAGCGCGCCGACCTCGGACTCGTCGGTCAGGTCGGCGACGAAGCCGGTCACCCCCAACTCGCCGGCCCGCTCGTGGATGCGCCGGGTGGTGGAGACGATGGCCACCCGGGCACCCAGGTCGGTGAGTCGGCGGGCGGTGGCGTACCCGATGCCGTCCGGGCTGCCCGCCCCGGTGACCAGGGCGACCCGCCCGTCGAGCCGCATGGTCACCGGGTCGGCGAGCGCGACCGGCTCGTCGGGGCCGGGGCTGCCCGCCGGGGCGGCGGCGCGGGCGCGTCGGGCCATGCCCGGGCGGCTGACGTCCCGTCGGGGTCGACTGCCGGAGCGGTCCGCGGCGCGCGCGTCGAATGCCATGCCAGGATCCTGCCCGTTACGACCGGCCCGGGCAACGCGGCACCCGGTAGCGGGGGCGTCGGGTTTACGCGGTGCTGGCTACCCTGTCACCGCCCCCGACGTGACGGAGAGTTCGCATGACCAATCCCCCGCCTCCCGGCAACTGGACCGACCCCACGTGGTCGGCACAGCCGTCGAGCCCGGCACCGGACCCGACAGTGGTGACCGGTCAACCGGTGCCCACCCAACCGGGCCCGGCAGACGCGTATGCGCCGGCCAACCCGTACGCGCAGGTCGACCCGTACGCGCCGGCCAACCCGTACGCGCCGGTCGATCCGTACACCGGTGCGCAGCCGCCGGCGAGCCAGCCGATGCCCGGCTACGCCCCGCCCGGCTACCCGCCGCAGTACCCCGGCTACGGCTACCCGCAGCCGCCGAAGACCAACGCGCTGGCCATCGCGGCGTTCGTGCTGGCCCTGATCGGATTCACGTCCTGCATCACCGCGCCGGTCGGCGCGATCCTCGGGCACGTCGCGCAGAAGCAGATCCGGCTCAGCGGCGAGGGCGGTGCGGGGATGGCGAAGGCCGCCATCATCGTCGGCTGGATCCTCACCGGCTTCCTGGTACTGGCGATCGCCTTCTACGCCGCCGCGATCATCTACGCGATCACGACGAGCGACAACAACAGCAGCAGCTACTGACCGACGGGCGGGCCGGCGTACCGCCGACTGTCGAGCCGGACCGACAGCCGGCGGCTGTCGTCCCGGCCCGGCCGGTCACTGCGCCGGTGGGGTGAACGACGAGGTTCGGCTCATCCCGGCGGCCCGGCCCTTGGCGGCGACGACGAGCGCCATCTTGCGGGACGCCTCGTCGATCATCTCGTCACCGAGCATCACCGCGCCGAGCTTGCCGCCGGCCTCGGAGGTGTAGTGCTGGTACGCGTCGAGGATCAGCTCGGCGTGGTCGTAGTCGGCCTGGGCCGGCTGGTAGACCTCGTTGGCGGCGTCGATCTGGCCCGGGTGCAGCACCCACTTGCCGTCGAAGCCCAGCGCGGCCGAGCGCTTGGCCACCTCGCGGAACGCGTCGACGTCGCGGATCTGCAGGAAAGGGCCGTCGATGGCCTGCTTGTCGTGCATCCGGGCGGCCATCAGGATCCGCATCAGGATGTAGTGGTACGGGTCGCCGGGGTAGTCCGGGATCAGGCCGCCGACCACCATCGACTTCATGTTGATCGACGCCATGAAGTCGGCCGGACCGAAGATGATGGTCTCCACCCGCGGCGAGGCGGCGGCGATCGCGTCCACGTTGACCAGACCGGCGGCGTTCTCGATCTGCGCCTCGATGCCGATCCGGCCGACCTCCAGGCCGAGGGTCTTCTCGAGCTGGGTGAGCGTCAGATCCAACCACTGCACCTGGGCGGCGTTCTGCGCCTTCGGCAGCATGACGCAGTCCAGGTTCGCGCCAGCGCCCTCGACGACCTCGATGACGTCCCGGTAGGTCCACGGGGTGGTCAGGTCGTTGACCCGGACCACCCGGGTCTTGCCGGCCCAGTCGCCCTCGTTCAGCGCGGCCACGATGTTCTTGCGCGCGTCCGGCTTGGCCAGTGGGGCGACGGCGTCCTCCAGGTCGAGGAAGACCTGGTCGGCCGGGAGCCCCTGGGCCTTGCCGAGCATCTTGACGCTGGAACCCGGTACGGCGAGACAGGACCTGCGGGGGCGACCGACTGCGGCCATGGATGCGCTCCTTCCAGCGTCCGGCGGGCAGGCCGACGCCACCTGACGACAGATCCGGAACCTTAACGATCCCAAAGGGCGTTGTGACGCCACGGTAACCTCGCGCCATGACCGGGGTGAATGGACCTGTGGAAGATCTCACTGAGCGTCGACTCGTGGTGGTGACGGGCGCCAGTTCCGGCATCGGGCTGGCCGCCGCCGTGCAGCTGGCCTGCCGGGGCGACCGGGTCGTGCTGGTCGGGCGGGACCCGGCGCGTTTGCAGGCCGCGGCCGAACGCGTACGGGAGACCGCCGGTGAGCGCCCGGAGCTGTTCCGGGCCGACTTCGCGGTCCTCGACGACGTGCGGCGACTGGTTGAGCAGCTCCGGGCCGTGTACGACCGGATCGACGTGCTCGCCAACAACGCCGGGGCGATCGCGCTGCAACCACTGCGCACCGTCGACGGCTTCGAGATGTCGATCCAGGCCAACCACCTGGCCCCGTTTCTGCTGACCAACCTGCTCGCCGACCGGCTGGGCCGGATCGTGGTGACCGCCTCCGGCGCGCACCGCTTCGGCACCCTCGCCCCGGACGACCTGAACAGGGCACTGCGCGAATACCGCCCGATGGGCGCGTACGGCACCAGCAAGCAGGCGAACGTCCTGTTCGCCGCCGAGGCCACCCGGCGTTGGCCGAACATTCCCGCGTACAGCTTCCACCCCGGGCTGGTCCGTACCCGGTTCGGCAACGACAGCAGGATCGTCGCGTTCGGCATGCGGTTCATGCCGTTCCGCAGCCCGGAGAAGGGTGCCGAGACCCTGGTGTGGCTGGCCAACCAGGAGCGTTCCCGGTTGGTCGACGGCGGCTACTACGTGGACCGGCGGCTCGGCCGGCCGTACCGGAAGGCGACCGATCCGCAACTCGCCGCCCGGCTCTGGGCGGCGAGCGCCAAGGCGGTCGGTCTGGACGCCTGAGGTGGCCGGCGTGCTGACACTTGTCGCGATCGTCGAGTTCGCCGTCGGGGCGGAGGCGGCCGGGCAGCGCTACGAGGACGCCGTGCTGGCCCTGCTCGAACGGCACGGTGGCCGGTTGGAGCGGCGACTGCGCGGCACCGACGGGCAGGCCGAGGTGCACGTGATCCGGTTCGACGGGCGGGCCGGCTACGAGTCGTTCCTCGTCGATCCGGACCGGGCGGCGCTGCGTACCGTCCTCGGCGAGGCCGCCCCGACGACCCGGGTCATCGAGGTCCACGAGGCCTGACCGGCGGCAGTGGTCGTCGCCCCGGCGGCGACATCGGACCTTCACCAGGGCGAGCCATGGATTTCCGCGCGGCCCGACCGCCACCGAGCACCACCACCGCCACGCCGGCCAGCAGCAACGCCATGCCGAGCAGCGCGTACGGGCGGGGCAACTGGCCCAGCCAGGCCCAACCGAGCAGGGCCGCGCCGGGTGCCTCCAGCAGGATCAGCACGCTCACCGTGGTCGCCGGGATCTTCCGCAGGGCGTAGTTGAACATCGAGTGCCCGAGCAGTTGGGCACCGGCCACCAGGGCCAGGATGGCCAGCCAGGTACGCCCGTCGAACCCGGTCAGCCGCACACCCCCGACCAGGCACATGAGCAGCAGGAGCAGCGCGCAGATCCCGTAGCAGATGGTGGTGTACGTGGTGGTGCTGATGCTGGTCCGGGCCCGCTCGCCGAAGGCGGTGTAGACGGCGGCGAACACGGCGCCGGTCAACGCCAGCACGTCGCCGAGGACGGCCCGGCCGGAGACCCCCACGTCCACCCCGGTGGCGACCACCGCCCCGCCGACCGCCACCGCGATGCCGATCCACACCACCCGGGGCAGCGGACGCCCCTGGGCGCGGGCGATCAGCCCCTGCCAGACCGGCTGGGTGGCGACCAGAGCGGTGGACGTGGCGACCGAGGTGAGCTGGGCACTCGGCACCCAGGTCGCGAAGTGACCGGCCAGCGCGACCCCGGACAGCACACAGAACAGCCCCTCCCGCCGGCCCACGCCCACGGTCAGCCGACGGAACTCGGCGCGACGGCGGGCCAGCGCGAAGGGGCTCAGCACCGCCACCGCGAGCAGGTTGCGCCAGAACGCGATGGCCAACGCGGGTGCGGCGGCGTACGCGATGAGCGGCGCGGACGACGAGACGGCGACCACGGCCAGCCCGACCGCGCCGGTGGTCAGCGGATCCAGCGCGGGCCGGTGGGTAGGTGGGGACACGGGACGTAATCCTCACACGTGTGACGGACAGCACGGAGGGTCATCACTCCGTTACGATCACGCGGTTCCGCGCCGGCGACCCCGACCGCCCGGAGGCGTTCCCCCATGCCCAGCTACCAGGCGGTGCTGTTCGACTTCTTCGGCACCCTGACCCGTCCGGTGCAACGTGGCACCGCCCACCTCGGCACCGCCGAGCTGCTCGGGTGCCACACCGACAGGTTGACCGAGGTGCTGAACCGCACCTACTACGAGCGGGCCACCGGCCGGCTCGGCAACGCGGAGGCGACCCTGCGCTGGGTCTGCGCCCAGGTCGGCGTAGACCCCAGTGACCATGCGGTGCGGGCGGCGGTGGCGTCCCGGCACCGGGCGGTCCGCGCGGACACCTGGTTGCGGGCCGACGCGGTGCCGGTGCTGGCGGCCCTGCGCCAGCGCGGCCTCCGCACCGGTGTGATCAGCGACTGTACGCACGAACTGCCGGCCTTCCTGCCCCAGTTGGCGGTCGCCCCCCTGCTCGACGTGCGGGTCTTCTCGGTGCAGGTCGGACGGTGCAAGCCGGATCCGACGCTCTACCTGACCGCCTGCCAGCGGCTCGGGCTCGCGCCGGTCGACTGCCTGTACGTGGGTGACGGCGGCAGCCAGGAGTTGACCGGCGCCGAACGGGCCGGAATGACCGCCGTCCGGCTCGCCGCCCCGGATCTCGCCGCGCACCTGGTGTTCAACGCCGACCTGCACTGGCGCGGCCCCACGCTCGGTGCCCTGGACGAGGTGCTCGCCCTGGTCGACGACGGGGTGGAGATGGTGGGTGCCGGCGGCCGGGCGGACTGACCAGCCCGCTGGTCAGCGGCGACGCACCCGGTGCAGGCGGAACGGCTTGCGGGTGGCCCGGACCGCCGGGGTGGGCCGGGGTGGCTCGGCCTGCGCGTCGGCCGGCAGGTCCGCGCCGGCCAGCGGCGAACCGTTCGGCGCGAGCCGGTTCACCGCGCACCCGTCGCAGCCCAGCGGGCCACCAGGTCGGCGGTCGGTCCGGGCGCGTTGAGTCGTTTCGCCGCCAGCAGCGGCGCTGCGGCGTCCCACTCCTCGGTGCCCGGCCGCACCCGACTCACCCGGGCCGGCCAGGTGACGATCCGACCGCCGTGGTCGCCGCGCAGGATGACCTGCGCCTCAGTCGCGTCGGCCAGACCCGGTGCGGCCTGCTCACCCGGCCCGCTGACCACCAGGAGCGTGCCCTCCAGCGGAGCGCACCAGAGCGCGAGCGCCGGACCGCCGGCAACGCTCACCCAGGCCACCGCGGCCTTCTTCATCGCCTCGTCGACCAGTGGCGTACCCACCGGGCTGCCGTCGTCCGTCACACAGGCATCCTCCCGCATCGACGCCCCGACTCAGCCCACGAACGGCGGCACGGCGATCTCGCCCCGGGCCACCGGCACCACCTGGCCGGCCACCGTCGCGCCGACCGCCACGCCGTCCGCGGCGGTGATCGTGCAGGCCAGCGAGGAGGGACGGTTCATCTCCACCCCCTGGCGGATCGCGTACTCCGACCGCCCCTCGCCGGGCAGCAGGCCGCTCGCCACCAGCCAGACACCGAGGCCGAGCGCCGCCGAACCGGTGGCCGGGTCCTCCGGAATGCCGATCCCCGGCACGAAGACCCGGGCGTGCGCGGTTTGCGCGGCGGCGTCCCAGGAGAAGACGCTGACGTGCGACACCCCGTACCGCCGCGCCGCCGCGGCATTCACCTGCGCCCGGGCCACCGACTCCGGGCGCACCGGCAGGAACGGGAACTCCAGCCCACAGCCGGCGACGCGGGGGGCGGGCCCGACATGGTCCTCCGCGGCCAGCCCGGCGATCTCCAGCAGCGGTTCCGGGTCCAGCTCCGGCCCGAGCGTCGGGGTGTCGCCGGTCAGCGTCGCCCCGGACGCGGTCACCTCGATCGGCAGCACACCGGCCCGGCACTCCTGGGTCACCTGACCCACACCGAACATCCCCCGCCGGCTCGCGGTGACCGCCGCCCCGACGCTCGGGTGCCCGGCGAACGGCAACTCCTCCACCGGGGTGAAGATCCTGGCCCGGTAGGTGACGCCGACCTGGGTCGGCGGCAGCACGAACACCGTCTCGGAGAGGTTGAACTCCAGGGCGAGCGCCTGCATCTGCTCGGTGGCCAGCGCCTCCGCGCCGAAGACCACCGCCAGCGGGTTGCCGGCGAAGGGTCGGTCGGTGAAGACGTCCACGATCTCGTAGGCCAAGGTCGACATGTTGATAAACCCTAGGCGCTTAGGCTGGTGCCCGTGAGCACGCCGACCCGGATCTACATCGCCCGCCTCGCCGGAGTCGCCGTCTTCGACCCGAACGGCGACCAGGTGGGCCGGGTTCGTGACGCCGTGGCGCGGCTGCGGGCGACCAAGCGTCCACCGGAGGTGGTGGGCCTCGTCGCCGAGATGCCGATGCGTCGCCGGATCTTCCTGTCCATCAACCGGATCACCTCCATCGACGCGGACGCCGTCGTACTCGGCTCCGGCACCCTCAACCTGCGCCGGTTCGAGAAGCGCCCGAACGAGCTGCTGGTGCTCCAGGAGCTGTTGGACCGGCGGGTGCAGCTCGACCCGGGTGGGCAGCCCGGCGCGGTCGTGGACGTCGCGATGGAGTGCACCCGGGGCGGCGAGTACTCGCTGACCCGGGTCGCCGTACGCGAGCAGACCGGTCGGCTCACCCGCCGCGGCCACCTGCACCAGGTCGACTGGGACCGGGTGCGCGGGCTCAGCGGCATCGCCGACAACCGGGGTACGGCGAACCTGCTCGCCGTCTTGGAGGACATGCGGCCGGCCGACCTGGCAAACGCGTTGCAGGACCTGCCGGACACCCGGCGTAACGAGGTCGCCGCCGCACTGGACGACGAACGGTTGGCCGATGTGCTCAGCGAGCTGCCGGAACACGACCAGGTGGAGATCCTGGCCGCCCTCGACCGGGAGCGGGCCGCCGACGTGCTGGAGGAGATGGACCCGGACGACGCCGCCGACCTGCTCAACGAACTGCCCCCACCCGAGCAGGACGTGCTGCTGGACCTGATGGAGCCGGACGAGGCCGACCCGGTGCGTCAGCTGCTGAAGTACACGCCCGGCACCGCGGGCAGTGTGATGACCTCGGAGCCGGTGATCCTGCCGCCGGACGCGACCGTCGCGGAGGCGCTGGCCCGGATCCGGGAACCGCAGCTCTCCCCCGCCGTAGCCGCGCAGGTCTTCGTGACCCGGGCGCCGCAGAACACGCCGACCGGCCGCTACCTGGGCATGGTGCACTTCCAGGCGCTGCTGCGCGAACCGCCGGCGGATCTGCTGGGCAAGGTGGTGGTCAACGACATCGACCCGTTGCGCCCGACCACGCCGCTGCCCGAGATCACCCGCCGGATGGCCACCTACGACCTGGTCGCCATGCCGGTCATCGACCGGAACAACCGGCTGGTCGGCGCGGTGACGGTGGACGACGTGCTGGACCACTCGCTGCCTCGGGACTGGCGGGACCGCGACGCCCTCGCCGCCCCGGGCACCGCCGACGCCACGCTGGACGGCGCGGATGGCTGACCAGCGGCGGACGGAACGGCTCGACCAGCCACGCGAACCCCGGGGCGTCAAGCTGCCCCGCTTCGACGCGGAGGCCTTCGGTCGGTGGTCGGAGGGCATCGCCCGGGGCATGGGCACCGCGAACTTCATCGTCGTCATGACGGTGGTGATCACCATCTGGTTCGTCTGGAACACGTTGGCCCCGGCGAACCTGCGCTTCGACCCGTACACCTTCACGTTCCTGACCCTGGTGCTGTCGTTGCAGGCCAGCTACGCGGCACCGCTGATCCTGCTCGCCCAGAACCGGCAGGCCGACCGGGACCGGGTGGCCCTTGAGGAGGACCGGCGGCGAGCCACCGCGCAGAAGGCGGACACCGAGTACCTGGCCCGGGAGATCGCGGCGCTGCGGATCGCCCTGGGCGAGGTGGCCACCCGGGACTTCCTCCGCTCCGAGCTGGCCCGGCTGGCTGAGGAGTTGGACGAGGTTGGGCAGCGCCGGCAGCGCCTGGAGCGCCGCCAGGAGAAGCGTGGGCAGCGGCCGACCGATGGCGTCAGCCTGGACGAACCCCGCGACGACCTGGACGGCGACTTCGCCCGGGACGCCCGGCCGGACGGCACCGGACCGCGTCGGTCGGACGGCTGAACAGCGGGTCGAGGCGGGCCATCGATTGGCTCACACCGCCCCGGGCAGCGGCGGCAGCGGATGCCCCGCGACGTAGCATTGCGGGCATGTCAGCACCCGTGAGCACCGTCGAGGACGCGATCCAGGCCGCCCTGGCCACCGTCAACGACCCGGAGATCCGCCGGCCCATCACCGAGCTGGGCATGGTCCGCTCGGCGACCATCGCGGCCAGCGGCGTGGTACGGGTCGAGCTGCTGCTCACCGTCGCCGGCTGCCCGCTCAAGGACAAGCTGCGGACGGACATCACCGCCGCGGTCGCCGCGGTGCCCGGGGTGACCGGCGTGGAGATCGACTTCGGGGTGATGAGCCCCGAGCAGCGGCAGTCGTTGCAGTCGCGGCTACGCGGCGGGGGTGCCACCGAGGAGCCGGTCATCCCGTTCGCCCAGCCCGGCTCGCGTACCCGGGTGTACGCGGTGGCCAGCGGCAAGGGTGGCGTCGGTAAGTCCAGCGTGACGGTCAACCTCGCAGCGGCGCTCGCCGCCCGGGGGCTCTCCGTCGGGGTGGTCGACGCGGACATCTACGGTCACTCGGTGCCTCGGATGCTCGGCGCCGACGGCCGGCCCACCCGGGTCGAGGACATGATCATGCCGCCGCAGTCGCACGGCGTGAAGGTGATCTCCATTGGCATGTTCACGTCCGGCAACGCCGCCGTCGTGTGGCGCGGTCCGATGCTGCACCGGGCGTTGCAGCAGTTCCTGGCCGACGTCTACTGGGGCGACCTGGACGTGCTCCTGCTCGACCTGCCCCCGGGCACCGGCGACGTGGCCATCTCGCTGGCCCAACTGCTGCCCAACTCGGAGATCCTGGTGGTCACCACCCCGCAGGCGGCCGCCGCCGAGGTGGCGGAACGGGCTGGCGCGATCGCCCTACAGACCCACCAGCGAGTGGTCGGCGTGATCGAGAACATGTCCTGGCTGGAGCTGCCGGACGGTTCCCGGATGGAGCTTTTCGGCGCCGGGGGTGGCGCGACCGTCGCCGAGTCGTTGAGCCGGACCATCGGCGCGCAGGTGCCGCTGCTCGGGCAGATCCCCCTGGACACCCGGGTCCGTGAGGGCGGCGACGCCGGCAACCCGATCGTGCTGGCCGAGCCGGACTCCCCGGCCGCACAGGCGCTCGGCACCATCGCCGACCGGCTCGCCCTGCGTCGTGAGTCGCTGCTCGGCAAGCCGCTCGGCCTCAAGCCCGCGGGCCGCTGACCGGGCGGCACCCGCGCCGGCCGAGCGTGGCCGCCGGCATGACCGGAGCCGCCGGGATGACCGGAGCCGCCCGGATGATCAACTCGGGTTCCAGGAAGTCGGGGTATCCCGCGCCGGTTGACCGGCCGACTTCCTGGAAGTCGAGTCGATCAAGGTCGGGGCTCGCGTCCGCGACGCCGGCACTGGCGGGCGCCGGCAGGACCGCGCCGCCGGCCGCGGCACGGGTTGGCGCGGGCGAGCGCAGGCGGGTGCGGGTCGATCAGGTGGCGTCGTCGTAGCTGACCCGGGGGGCCGGCGCCGAGGGGGTGCCGGTGGTCGTGCCGGTCCGGCTGTCACTCGACCGCAGGTCGGCGGCGTTGGCCACGTCCTTCAGGTCGTTGTGCACACCGCTGACGTCCGCACGCAGGTTGTCGTAGACCCCCTGCAACGGCTTGCGGATCGCCGCCTCGTCCTCCTCGCTGAGGAGGTGCTTACGGATGAACGCCTTCGGGTGCAGGTCTTCCAGCTGGATGTCGGTGCCCAGCTCGCGGCTCAGGTCGCCGGTGGCGTTGCGGGCCATGTTGCGCAGGTTCCGCACCATGCGCAGGCCGTCGGAGATCACGGCGGGAAGCCGGTCACCGAAGATCAACAGCGCCAGGAGCAGCAGCGCACCGATCTCCCACCAGTTCAGGTTGTCGAGCATCCCGCGGGCCTCCTCTCGGCGTCAGCAGCAAGACTACGCACGCCGGACCGCTTCCGGGCAAGGGGTGCGCCGCTGTTCACTTCGCATCCGCGGCAAGAGTTACCGAGGTGTTCTGCCGGGTCGAGCCTCGCCGAAACTCGACGGTCACCACCGAGCCCGGCGCGTACTTGCGGACCAACGCGGTCAGGTCGGTCGGCTCGGTCATCGGCCGTCCGTTGATCTTGAGGATCACGTCGCCGACCTTCAACCCCGCGCCCTCCGCCGGGCCGGACGGGGCTACCTCCGCCAGCCGCAGGCCGCCCCCGACGACGCCGGCCGGGCCGTCCACCCGCGCGCCGATCACCGTACGCCGGGCCTTGCCGGTGCCGATGATGTCCTGGGTGACCCGCTTGGCCTGGTTGATCGGGATGGCGAAGGCGAGCCCGATGTTGCCCGCCTCCTGGCCCTCCGCGACAAGCGACTTGATCGTGGAGTTCACTCCCACCACCCGGCCGGCGCCGTCGACCAGCGGGCCGCCCGAGTTGCCGTGGTTGACCGCCGCGTCGGTCTGGATGGCGGCGTAGTAGCGCACCGGGCCACCCGGCTCGCCGGCCTGCATCGTCCGGTCCAGGGCGCTCACGATGCCGGCGGTGACCGTGTTGGCGAGCGACAGCGGTGACCCCATGGCGAGCACCGGGTCACCGACCGCCAACGCGTCCGAGTCGCCGAACTCCACCGGGCGCAGGCCGGGACGACTCACCTTGATCACCGCGATGTCCGACTCCGGGTCCTGACCGACGATGCTCGCCGGCGCGGTGCTGCCGTCGTTGAATACCACCGACGCCTTGCCGGAGCCCCCGGCCACCACGTGATCGTTGGTGATCACATGGCCGTCGGGGGTGGCGATGAACCCGGAACCCTCACTGGTCCCACCGAGGCTGCTCACCCGTACGGTGACCACGCTGGGCAGGACACGCTCGGCGACTCCGGCCAGCGACTCCGGTTTGCGCTGGGCCAGGGCGGGCGGCTCCGTCGGCGCGGCGCCGAGCACCGCCCCACCAGCCCCACCCCGGACCGCGAAGGCGTAGCCCAGGGCACCACCGAGGGTGCCGGCCAGCAGCGCGGTGAGCACGGGAATGAGCAACAGGTGGCGCAGCCTCGGCCGGCCCGGCGCGTCGGGATCGCTGACCGGCTCGGGCGCCGTGCCGGCCGCCACCACCCCGGGCACCACCACGGCGGCCGGTGCCGCCGGGTCCCGCCAGGGGTCAGCGAGCGCATCCGACCACCAGGGCGACGCGCCGAGCGGCGGCACACCAGCCTCAGCCGTCGGCGGCCCCACCGACGGGGCTCCTGCCCCGGGCGGTCGCGCCGGAGTCTCACCGCCCCGGCGCCAGTCCCAGCCGTCGGTCACGTCGGTGCCTCCCAGTCCGTCCCCGGATCCCGCGCCGCGTCGCCCGGCCACGGGCCGGTTCGGTCGCGGCTGACGGGATACCGCCTCCAGGATTGCACGGATGCACGCGGTGGAGTCAGCGGTTGCCCGGTGATCGCTTCCGGCGGAGGCGCGGCTGCGCCCCGTGGCGGTCGCCTCTACGCTCACAGTGCCAACCCGCCCCCGCACCACGCACCGCCCCCGGAGGTGCCCCATCGCCACGGTCGCCGGTTCCGGCAGTTCGACGACGCAGGCCCAGCAGTTCGCCGAGTCGTACGTCACCGAGGATCTCGTCCTGCGCACCGCCCGCAGCCTGGCCCGGGAGGTGGGCCTGGACGCGGTGACCCCCGGCGCGGGAGCCGCGCTGCGGCTGCTGGCCGCCGCCGGAAACGCCCGCGCGGTGGTGGAGATCGGCACCGGCACCGGGGTGAGCGGGGTGTGGCTGCTGCGCGGCATGCGCGCCGACGGCGTACTGACCACCATCGACGTCGAGGTGGAGCACCAACGGATCGCCCGGCGGATCTTCGCCGAGGCGGGCTTCGCGGCCGGCCGCACCCGGATCATCACCGGTCGTGCGCTGGACGTGCTGCCCCGGCTCGCCGACGGCGCGTACGACCTGGTCTTCGTGGACGCGGAGGCAACCGGCTTCCACGCCTGCGTGGAAGCCGCGCTGCGGCTGCTGCGCCCCGGTGGCGTGCTGGCGCTCAACGGGGTGCTGGCGGGCGGCCGGATCGGCGACCCGGCCGCCCGGGACGCCGAGACGGTGACCGTCCGCGAGACGATCAAGGCGGTTCGGGAGTCGGAGCACTGGATCCCCGCCCTGCTCCCGGTCGGGCACGGGCTGCTCGCCTCGGTGAAGTGCTGACCAGGCCCCCGGGGTGTGTGGCAGCGCCCCGGGCCGGCCGGTGCCGGGCCGAGGCGCTGCCACCCGCCTAGTCGACGGTGGCCAGCCAGCGCAGCAACGACCGGACGCCCCAGCCGGTGGCGCCCCGGCTGACCTCGG
This sequence comes from Micromonospora tarensis, assembly GCF_016803395.1. GTDB lineage: Bacteria > Actinomycetota > Actinomycetes > Mycobacteriales > Micromonosporaceae > Micromonospora > Micromonospora tarensis. Next base: position 25,177 of record NZ_JAEVHL010000057.1, read on the forward strand.
CCTGGTCGCGTCCGCCCAGGACGGCGCCGACATGTCCAGGTGTAGCCAGCGGTCCCGGAGGTCGCCGGTGAACTCGCGCAGGTAGAGCGCGGCCAGCACCGAGCCGGCACCCTGCGCCGGCGCGCTGTACAGGTCGGCGATGTCGCTGCCCAGGTATTCCACGTAGTCGGTGTGCAGCGGCATCCGCCACGCCGACTCGCCAGCCGCCTCGGCCGCCGCCAGCACGTCGGCGGCCAGCTCGTCGTTCTCGCTGTACAGGGCGGCGGTGCGCTTGCCCAGCGCCACGGAGTTCGCGCCGGTGAGCGTGGCCAGGTCGAGCAGCAGGTCCGGCTTGAGCTGGCGCACCGCGTACGCCAGCGCGTCGGCGAGGACCAGTCGGCCCTCGGCGTCCGAGTTGGTGGTCTCGCTCGTCGTACCGTCGTAGTGCCGGATGACGTCGCCGGGCCGGAACGCGGCACCGCTGACCATGTTCTCGGCGAGCGGAGCCAACGTGGTGATCCGGATCGGCAGACGCAGCGCGGCGGCGCCCAGGGTTGCGGCGACGACAGCGGCGGCCCCCGCCATGTCCTTGCGCATCAGCTTCATGGCGGCCACCGGCTTGATCGAGATGCCGCCGGTGTCGAAGGTGATGCCCTTTCCGACGAGCACCACGTGGGTACCCGCGTCGGCGGGATGCCAGTCCAGCTCGACGAGCCGGGGGCCGCTGGCCGAGCCACCGCCCACGGCGAGGATCCCGCCGAAGCCCTCGGCGGCCAGCTCGGCCGGGCCACGGACCCGCAGTCGCAGGTCCGGGAGGTCGGCCGCGGCGGCGGCCACCTGGTCGGCGAACCACTGCGGAGTCTTCACCGAGGAGGGGGTGTTGGTCAGGTCACGGGCGAGGTGGGTCATCTCCGCCGTGGTCCGCGCCGTGCTGACGGTGGCCTCGTGGGCGGTCGGGTCGGCGGTCAGCAGATCGACGCTGCCGAGCGCCGGTCGGTCACCGGCCTCGGTCAGCCGGAACCGGTACGGGGCGAGCAGCAGCCCTTCGGTCAACCCACGGACCGCAGCCGGCGTCACCTCGGCCGGCAGCACGATGGTGATATGCGTCTCAGCCACGGCCGAGCGGGCCAGTGCCGCTCCGGCCGTCCGCCAGGCCGCCTCGTCGCCGGCGCCGACACCGAGCAGCAGCAGCCGCCCGGGGGTACGCCCGGGGCGCAGCTGGGTGTGGATCTCACCGGCTCGGCCGGTCAGTCGGGCCGCGGGTGCCAGCGTGGCGGCCTCGTCGGCGGTGCCGTCCGGGGGTGCCACGGCGGTCGACACGGGTTCGGCCGAGGTGTCACCTCCCGCCGCCGCGTCGACGGGACGAACCGGCAGGACGAGGACGTCGAACCGGTCGGGCTCGGCGATCAGACGGATGGCGAGCACGCGGAACCGTACCTCCAGGAAAGGTCGCGGAGCGGGACAGAGTCCGCCCGCATGGATGAAGACCCTGAGCCACCGGCGCTGCCGGCGGCTCAGGGTCCGAAGAACGTTCCGGGCGGCGCGAGCCGCCCGGAGCACTCTTACTCAGCCGGCCGCTGCCTTCAGTGCGTCACCGAGCGCGTTGGCCTCGTCGGGAGTCATCTCGACGACGAGCCGGCCACCGCCCTCCAGCGGGACCCGCATGACGATGCCCCGACCCTCCTTGGTGACTTCCAGCGGACCATCGCCCGTCCGCGGCTTCATCGCCGCCATGTTGTCTCCCCTCAGACCTACACCAGGGTCGGTGGGTTGCCCCACAGCCACTTCGTCACGACCACCCGCAACGGTCGCGGGGGTGTCGACAAACGATTTTCCCTGATGAACACCGCCGGACCCAAACCGGAGCAGCATTGATGTAACAGCATCTAGCTTATCTTGAGAAGGCCTGTCACAATGTGCGGTCATGCAGGCACGGTCGGCACTCTTCGACCTGTACGGCGACCACCTCCGTCCGAGGGGTGGCCGTGCACCGGTTGCCGCCCTGGTCAAGCTGCTGGCACCGCTGGGAATCGCACCGCCAGCCGTTCGCACCGCCGTCTCGCGGATGGTGCGCCAGGGCTGGCTCGAACCGCTCCGGTTGGTCTCCGGGCCGGGATATTCGATCACACCGAAAGCCGCCCGGCGACTCGACGAGGCGGCGGCCCGGATCTACCGGACCGGCCGGATCACCTGGGACGGCCGGTTCGACCTGCTGGTCCTGGACGCCCCGGGATCCCGGCGGGACCGGCAGCGGCTCGCCGCCAACCTCAGCTTCCTCGGCTACGGCACGCTCGACGAGCAGACCTGGGTCGCCACCCGCCCCGCCGAGGATGTCGATCTGCTCCTCGCCGAGACCGGCGTCCGGTTCGAACGCTTCACCGCCTCACACTTCTCCGGCACCCCCGGCGCGATGGGCGTGGTCCGACGAGCCTGGGACCTGGCCGAGATCGGCCGCGCCTACGAGCGGTTCGTCGCGGACCAGCGTCCGCTGCTCGCCGCGGTCACCGTCCGCAGCAGCGACGAGGAGGCGTACGCCGCCCGGTTCCGGCTCGTGCACGCGTGGCGTACGTTCCTCTTCCAGGACCCGCAGCTGCCCCCGGCGCTGCTACCCGAACGCTGGCCCGGCACCGCCGCGGCCAGCTTCTTCGACAGGCACGCCGCCCGCCTGCGGCCGGCCGCCGACCGGTACGTCGAACAGTGCCTCGACGCCGGCAACCGCATCGTCCGACAGAAGGGGCGTTAGACACGTGACCGAGCCACTGCTGGTCGACCGGACCGACGCCGTCGTCACCCTCACGTTGAACCGGCCGAACGCGATGAACGCGCTCGACGTGCCGCTCAAGGAGGCGCTCCGGGACGCCCTGGCGGAGCTGGAAACCGACCGGTCCTGCCGGGCGGTCGTGCTGGCCGGGGCCGGCGGGTCGTTCAGCGCGGGTCAGGACCTGCGTGAGCACGTGGCCACCCTGGAGAACTCCGCGAGTGACCCGCTGAACACCGTGCGGGCGCACTACAACCCGATCGCCGCACGCCTCGCCAACCTGCCCAAGCCGGTGATCGCCGCGGTGCGCGGGATGGCCGCCGGCGCGGGCGCGTCGCTGGCGTTCCTCGCCGACATCCGCATCGGCGGCCCGACCACCAGCTTCCTGATGGCCTTCTCGAAGGTCGGCCTCGCCGCCGACACCGGCGCCTCCTGGACGCTGCCCCGGTTGGTCGGCCACGCCAAGGCGGTCGAGTTGCTGATGCTGGCCGAGCCGGTCCGCGCCGAGGAGGCCTGCCGGTTGGGTCTGCTCAACCGGTTGACGGACGACGACGAGCAGGTGCTGCCGACCGCCCAGGAGCTGGCCGCCCGGCTCGCCGCCGGTCCGACCGTCGCGTACGGGGCAATCAAGCGGCAGCTCTCCATCGCCGACGCCGGCACCCTCGCCGACGCCCTCGCCGCCGAGGCACAGGCCCAGTCGATCTGCGGCGCCACCGCCGATCACCGGGCGGCCACGTTCGCCTTCGTCGGAAAGCAGAAACCGGTCTTCGAGGGACGCTGAACGCGATCCGGACGCCGCCCTTACCGTCCTCGAACAGTCCTCGCCTAGCGTCGGCCGGTATGAGCGATCGTGAAGCGGTGGCGCACCTGCTGCGCCGGGCGACCTTCGGGCCGACCGCCGACGAGGTGGACGCGGCCGAGCGGGCCGGGCCGACGGCAACCCTGGACCGGCTGCTCACCCCACCCCGGCCGACCGGGGCGCGGCGGCCACGCCGACCCCGACGCTGCCGCCCGACCCGTACGCCGCGCTGACCAAGGACTCCACCCGCGAGCAGCGGCAGCAGGCCAACGCGGAGCGCCGCAAGCAACTCCAGCAGGTCACCGAGTGGTGGCTGGACCGGATGGTGGCCGCCGAGGACGGGCTGACCGAGAAGCTGCTCTTCTTCTGGCACGGGCACTGGGCGACAAGCGCGCAGAAGGTCAAGTCGGCCCGGATGATGCTGGCGCAGCTGGCGACGCTGCGCCAGCACGGCCGGGGGCCGCTCGGCCCGCTGGTCACCGCGATGGTGCGCGACCCCGCCCTGATCATCTGGCTGGACGGACAGAAGAACACCCGCAAGGCGCCGAACGAGAACCTGGCCCGCGAGCTGATGGAGCTCTTCACCCTCGGCATCGGCGCCTACACCGAGGCCGACGTGAAGGCCGGCGCGCGGGCGCTGACCGGCTGGGTGGTCGACCGGCGTACCGGTGCCGCCCACTTCGAGGCCCGCCGGCACGACCCCGGCGAGAAGAGCATCCTCGGGCACAGCGGCCGGTTCGACGCCGAGGCGTACGCCGGACTGCTGGCCGCCCAACCCGCGGCGGCGACCTTCGTGGCAGGGCGGCTCTGGTCCCGCTACGCGGGCACCGACGTCCCGGCACCGGGCGATCTGGCCGGCCCGGACACCGTCGCGACTCTGCGCGCGATCTTCTCCGCGCCGGCCTTCGGGCAGACCCGGGGCACGCTGGTGAAGCAGCCGGTGGAGTGGCTGGTCGGCGCGCTACGCCAGCTCGGTATCCGACCGTCCGCGCTACCCGAGCAGCAACGCAAACAACTGCTGAGCGGGTTGAACGCGCTGGATCAGGTGCCGCTCCGCCCGCCCAGCGTGGGCGGCTGGCCGGCCGGGGCGGCCTGGTTGACCACCTCGTCGTTGCAGGCCCGGCTGCGGACGGCCGGGACGCTCGCCGCCGCCACGGCGCCGACCGTGCT
>NZ_JAEVHL010000058.1 GCF_016803395.1 Micromonospora tarensis
CCACGACGCGACCGGCTGGACGAACGAGGGGCGGCGATGACGCGGCGGACCGGCCGGCGACCCGGCAAACCGGGCACCCGGGAGGCGATTCTCGACGCGGCGCGCACGGCGTTCGCCGAGCGGGGCTTCGACGCCGCCTCGATCCGTGCCATCGCCGGCACGGCGGAGGTCGACCCGGCGCTGGTGCACCACTACTTCGGCAGCAAGGACCAGCTCTTCCTGGCCGCGATGAACTTTCCGGTCGACCCCGGTCAGCTGGTGCCGAAGGTGCTCGCCGGCGACCGGGACGGCGTCGGCGAGCGCATGGTCCGCATCTTCCTCGGGGTCTGGGACTCCCCGGCCGGCAGCGCGGGGGTGGCGCTGCTGCGCTCGGCGGTGAGCAACGAGTGGACCGCGCGGCTGCTCCGCGAGTTCATCACGACGCAGGTGCTGCGCCGGGTGCTCGAACAGCTCGACGTCGACCCGGCCCAGTTGCCGCTGCGCGGTTCCCTGGTGGCCACCCAGATGATCGGCCTGGCCATGATGCGGCACGTGGTGCGCCTGGAGCCGGTCGCCTCGGCGGACGCGGAGACCCTGGCCGCCGCGGTCGGTCCGACCATCCAGCGCTACCTCACCGGCCCGCTGCCCAGCTGACCCACGCTCAGAACGGCGGGCGGGCGTCGGCCGGGAGTCGCAGCGGCGGCAGCAGCCGCGACAGCTCGGCCGGGTCGGCCACCGGGCTGGGGAAGGCCAGCCGGATCCGGCGCCGGGCACCGGGTCGACCGACGGCGACCACCAGCCCGTAGCGGTCGACCCGCACCACCCGGGGCGGCCCGTCCGGAGTCTGCTCGGTCAACCCGAGCTGCCGGCGCAGGTACGCGGTCACCTGGGCGCCGTGGCGTTCGGCGAGGTCGGTGAGGAGGCGCGCCTCGACCGGGTGCACCGGGTCCGGCTCCGCCTCGGCGTACTCCCCCGGGTCGACCCGGCGCACCACGCCGGCCCGCTCCCAGCGGACCTCGACCACCTCGAAGCGGAACAGCCGGAACCGGGTGCCCAGGTCGAGCAGGTCCCCGGTCGGCTCCACAGCGGCGAACTCGACCGCCGCGTCGCGGGCCTCGTCGCCGTGCAGCTCGGCCGCCCAGCCGGAGACCCAGGCGCGACCCAGACCGGGCGCGCCCGCGGCGGGCGGCAGGTCGAGCACGTCGAGCACCACCGCGACGTCGCCGCCCCCGGCCGCCGGATGCAGGGCGGCGGCCAGGTGGCTGGCCACCGGCACCAACAGCAGCACCCGCCCGTCCGGGTCGGTCACGTGTCGGGCGTGGTGCGGGCCCGGGCGGTGGGCGAGGTGAACGAGACCGGGCAGGCGACCGGCGACGAGGGTACGGACGATCTCGGCGGGATTGGGCCGCATGGGCGCGACTCCTTCAAAGGTTAGGCTTACCTAAGCCGGAGCCTAGAGCACCCGCCCCGCGCCGTCCACCGCACCGCCGCAGCAGGTCACCGGGTCTGCTCCAGCCAGGAGGCGTAGAGCAGCGCGTAGACCGAGTCGGCATCGCGGACCAGCTCGTCGTGGGGCCCGCGCTGCACCACCCGCCCCCGGTCCACCACGATCACCTCGTCGGCGGCCTGCGCCGTGGAGAGCCGGTGCGCGATCGCGAGGGTGGTCCGACCCCGGGTGACCGCGTCCAGGGTGCGCTGCAACCGCACCTCGGTCGCCGGGTCCACCGCGCTGGTCGCCTCGTCGAGCACCAGCAGGTCGGGGTCGGCCACGTACGCACGGGCCAACGCCACCAACTGCCGCTCCCCCACGCTGAGCGCCTCGCCCCGCTCCCCGACCGGCGTGTTCAGGCCCGCCGGCAGACCCTCCAACCAGTCCGACAAGCCCAACTCGGTGAAGGCGGCGGTCAACTGCTCGTCGGTCAGCTCCGGTCGGGCGAACCGGACGTTGTCCCCCACCGTCGCGTCGAAGAGGAACCCGTCCTGCGGCACCATCACCACCCGCGAACGCAGCGAGTCGAACCGGACGTCCGCCAGCGGCACCCCGGAGAGCAGCACCGCCCCCGCCGACGGGTCCATCAGCCGAGTCAGCAACTTGGCGAACGTGGTCTTGCCGCTGCCGGTCTCACCGACCACCGCCACCCGGCTCTTCGCCGCGATCTCCAGGTCGATGTCGTGCAGCACCGGCGGACCACCCGGGTAGGCGAACCGCACCCCGGAGAACCGGATGTCCAGCGGTCCACCCGGCAGCTCCCGCCCCTGCTCCCCCGGGTCGGCCACGTCCGGGGCGACGTCCAGCACGTCCAGCACCCGACGCCAACCGGCGATCGCGTTCTGCGCCTCGTTGAGCACCTCGGTGGCGATCTGCACCGGCTGGATGAAGAGCGTCACCAGGAACAGGAACGCCGTCAACTGGCCGATCGACAGCGTGCCGTCCACCCCCAGCAGCACCCCGAGCACGACCACACCGGCCAGCGCCAACCCCGCCGCCAACTCGCCCACCGAGCTGCCCACGATGCTGATCCGGATGGCCCGCTGCTGGGCCAGACGCTGCCCGTCGATCGCCTCGTCCAGCCGCCGCTCGGTGCGTCCCGCGATCCCGTACGCCCGGATCACCGGCGCGCCCACCACGCTCTCGCCGATCGCGCCGAGCAACGTGCCGGTGCGCTGCCGCACCGTCGCGTACGCCGTGCCGAGGCGGCGTTGCAGCTGCCGGATCACGAACACCGCCGGCAGGAACGCGGCCAGCACCACAACTGTCAACTGCCAGGAGTACGCCAGCATGACGGCGGTGGTGACCACCAGCTGACCCAGGTTGACCAGCAGGATCACCCCGCCCCACTGGAGGAACTGGGTGATCTGGTCGACGTCGCTGGTCACCCGGGAGACCAGCGAGCCGCGTCGCTCCGACTGCTGGTGCAACATCGACAGGTCGTGCACGTGCCGGAACGCCCGCGTCCGCACGTTGGCCAGCGCCGTCTCGCTGACCGTGAACAACCGGCGCATCATCAGGTAGCCGCAGAGCGTGGTGATCGCCAGGATCGCCGCGGTGACCGCGACCACCGACCAAACCACATTCAGGTTCAGACCACCGACGATGCCCCGGTCGATGCCCTGCTGCACGGCGACCGGCACGGCGACCCGACCGACCATGTAGACCAACGCCAACGCCAACGTGCCGGCCAGGCCGGTGCGCAGCTCCGGCGAGAGCGCCAACCCCCGGCGCAGGGTCTGCCAGGTCGTCTCCTCCCGCGCCCCGCGCTCGTCGGTACCCACCCCTGAACTCACCGGGCCCGCCTTCCGTTCGCGACTGCGGGGCTCCGCTCCGCTGCACTCCTCGCACTCACCGGTCCACCTCGATTTCCAGGCCCGACGGCAACGGCGCGACCTCGTCGTCGTACGGGCTGTCCTGCACGCGGTCGACCTCGGCCTGCTCGTAGGCGGTGACCAGGTCGACATAGCCGGGCACGGTGGCCAACAACTCGCTGTGGGTGCCCCGGGCGACCACCCGTCCCTGCTCCACGTAGATGACCTCGTCGGCGAGCGCGATGGTGGCCCGGCGGTACGCCACCACCAGGATCGACGCGGCCGGCACCCCGGCCTCGCCGGTCGAGGAGCGCAGCCCGGCCAGGATGGCCGCCTCGACCCGCGGGTCCACCGCGCTCGTCGCGTCGTCGAGCACCAGCAGGCGGGGCCGACCGGCCAGCGCGCGGGCCAGGGTGAGCCGCTGCCGCTGACCGCCGGAGAGTGAGGTGCCCCGCTCACCGACCATGGTGTCCAGACCCTCGGGCAACGCGGCGACGAACCCGTCCGCCTCGGCCAGCCGCAGCGCCGCCCAGACCACCTCGTCGTCGATACCCGGCCGGTCGAGGGCGATGTTGGCGCGGACCGTGTCGTCGAAGATGAACGGCACCTGCGCGACCAGGGCCACCGTGCCGGCCAGCGACGCGGAGGTCAACTCGCGGACGTCCACCCCGTCCACCGTGACCGAGCCGGCGTCCGGGTCGACGAGGCGCACCGCCAGCGAGGTGATCGTGGACTTGCCGGCGCCGGTCGGCCCGACCAGTGCCACAGTGCGACCGGCCGGCACCGTGAAGCCCACCTCGCCGAGGACCCGCGCGCCGGGTTGGTGCGCCTCGGCCGGCGGATAGGAGTAGTGCACGTCGTCGAAGGTGAGGGTGGCCGGGCCGGCCCCGGCCGGGTCGAGCACCCGCCGCCCGTACGGCATCTCGCCGGTGGCGTCGAGCACCCGGCGGACCCGGTCCCAGCCGGCGACGCTGCGCGGCAGCTCGGCCAGGACCCACCCGATGGCGCGCACCGGAAAGGCCAGCACGGTGAAGAGGAAGGCCACACTGACCAGCTCGGTCACGCTGATCGCGCCCTGACGCAGCCGGAACGCGCCCACCACCAGCACGGCGAGGGTGCCCAGGCTGGGCAGCGTCTCCAACAGCGGGTCGAAGATGCCGCGCAGCCGACCGACCGCGATCAGCGAGTCGCGCAACTCGCCGGCGCGGCCCGCGAACCGGGCGGTCTCCTGGGCCTCGCGGCCCATCGTCTTGACCACCAGGGCGCCGTCGAAGCTCTCGTGGGCGATCCCGCTGACCTCGGCCCGCAGGCGCTGCGCCCGGGCCTGCCGAGGGGCCATCCGGCGGGAGTAGACGACGTTGAGCGCGAACAGCGCGGGAAAGACCGCGAGGCCGACCAGGGCGAGCGCCCAGTCGGTGGCGAAGAGCGACACGATCGCGCCGACCAGCATCACCAGCGTGCCGACGGCGAAGGGCAGCGGCGCGATCGGGTACCAGGCCGCCTCCACGTCGGAGTTGGCGTTGGACAGCAGGGTGCCGGTGGAGTTGCGGTGGTGCCAGGAGAGCGGCAGTTCCAGGTACCGACGGGTGACTCGGCGGCGGTAGGCGGCCTGGAGGCGGTACTGCATGTAGCCGGCGCCGAGCCGGCGGCCGACGATGCCCGCCACCCGCAGCACACTGATCCCGAACAACGCCGTCGCGGCCAGCGCCAGGGTGCCGGCGCCCACCTCGCCGCGCTCGATGGCGGGCAGCGCCACCCCGCCGACGACCGACCCGACGACCCGGGCGCTGACAATGATCATCCCGCCGAAGAGCACGCTGCCGACGACCGCCACCGCGAAGATCCGCGGTTGTTCCCGGATCGCCTGTCGCAGGACGCTCAGCCCTCGACTGAGAACGTCCCGACTTGTCCTGCTCGCCACGCTCTCCCCCGCCGTAAGCCGCAATTATCTCCCTCATCCTTACCGGTCGGGGCCGCCACCGCCGACCCTGACCGGATATGTCGACCGTCACGTACCGGACGGCGGCGAGCGGCGGCGTCGACCCGGGTTCACTGGCGCGCGCCGACGGGCCACCGGGCCTACGATCGGGCCATGCCGCGGTACGCCCGAGCCGAGCGCGAGGCGCTGGCCGATCTCCTGCTGGCCCTCGGGCCGGCCGCCCCGACGATCAACGAGGGCTGGGCGACCCGCGACCTCGCCGCGCACCTGGTGCTGCGGGAGCGCCGTCCGGACGCGGCGGGCGGGATCGTGCTGCCGCCCCTGCGCGGCTACGCCGAGCGGGTCCGGCGTCAACTCGCCGTGCGGCCCTACCCCGAGCTGGTGGCGCAGGTACGACGGCCACCGCTGTGGAGCCCGATCAGTAACCCGCTGACCGACGAGGTGGCCAACCTGATGGAGTTCTTCATCCATCACGAGGACGTCCGGCGGGCCAGCTCCGGGTGGCGGCCCCGTGACCTGCCCACCGACCTGCAACGCGCGCTCTGGAAGCGGGCCGCCCCGATGGCCCGGTTGGCCCTGCGCCGGTTTCCGGCGGACCTCTACGTGCAGGCGCCCGGCCACGGCGAGATCTCCGTCGGCCGCGGCGGTGAACCGTTGCGGGTCGTCGGCGCGCCGGGTGAGCTGGTGCTCTTCCTCTCCGGCCGGCAACGGGTGGCCCGGGTCCAGTTGAACGGCGCGGTGCAGGCCGCGAACCGACTGCGCGGTGCCAACCTGGGCTTTTGATCCTCTGCAGCCAACCGAGCACGGAACAGCTGTGCTGTTTCCCACACCCAGCGAAACATGCTGATGCGTCCTCCCGTACGCTTCACCGCGCCGTTCCGCGCCGGGCGGCATGAAAGTGGGGGCGCACTGTGCGTGATTTCGCGATCTCGGCGCTGCGGGAACCCCCGTTCCCCACGGGGCGCCATGCTGCCACGGAGCAGGTGGCGGACGAGAGCGTCGAGTGGGCGCGGGCGTTCGGGCTGGTCGATTCCAGCCAACGGGTGCACCGGCTACTCCTGGCCGACGCCGCCGGCCTGGCTGGCCGCGCCTGCCAGGACGGCTCGGTGGACGGGTTGCGGCTGCTCACCGACCTGATCAGCTGGCTCTTCGTGATGGACGACGCCTGCGACGAGGACGGCCTCGGCGCCGATCCGGTCCGACTGGGGCCGGCGATCAGCACCCTGCTCGACGTGCTGGACCGGTGCGGCGACCCCGACGTCGTACCGCCCGCCGTCGGGCCGCTGGGGGACGCGCTGCACGACCTCTGCCGCCGGGCCCGGCTGCACGGGCACCCGGGGCTGCTGCTGCGGTTCGTCAGCCAGATGCGGGAGTACCTGCTGGCGTTGCTCTGGGAGGCGGGCAACCGGGAGCGTCGACGCGTGCCCGAGATGGCGGAGTACGTCCAGCTGCGTCGGCACATCGGCGGCGTGCATCCCTGCCTCACCCTGACCGACCTGGCCTCGACGCGGCCCTCCGGTCCGACCCAGCGCGCCGATCCGGGGCTGGTCGCCCTGGACCTGCTCGCGGTGGACCTGGTCTGCTGGTGCAACGACCTCTTCTCCTACGGCAAGGAGAGCCGGGCCGACCCGGACGCGCACAACCTGGTGACGGTGATCGCCCAGGACGGCGCGGCGGACGAGGTGACCGCGCTGCGGGCGGTCGCGAACCGGTTCAACCAGGGGCTGGCGACCTACCTGGACGCGGAGGAGGCGCTCCTGGCCGAGGGGGACGACGGGATGCGGCACGCGCTGACCGCCCGGCGCAACTGGGTCCGGGCCACCTACGACTGGTCGGTGGTGGCTGCCCGGTACGCCTGATCGACCCTACCGGTGAGCGGGACGGGACGGCCGGACGATCACCGGGACTAGCCGACGCGCAGCGCCAGGCAATACTCTTCGGTAACCATCATGACGTGACGACCGTCACGCCACCACCCCCGAAGGCGGCTACAGCGATGGCTCTCGATGTACCGTACCGCTCCATCCCGGATATGTTCCTCAAGCGCGTGGCGGCCACCCCCGACCGGAACGCGTTCGCCTCCCCGAACCCCGACGACTCCGGGCCGGCCTGGCTGACCTGGCACCAGGTGGGCCAGCGCGCCAAGGCGGTCGCCGCCGGCCTGCACAGCCTGGGCGTCGGCCAGGAGGACCCGGTGGCGATCCTCGCCAACACCCGGCTGGACTGGGTGATCGTCGACCTCGGCATCATGTGCGCCGGCGGCGCGACCACCACCGTCTATCCCACCACCGAGCCGGCGGACGCGACGTACATCATCGCCGACTCCGGGTCGACCGTGTTGTTCGCGGAGAACCCGACCCAGGCGGCGAAGATCGCCGGTGCCAACCTGCCCGCGCTGACCCACGTCGTGCTCCTCGACGGTGCGGTCGACCCGGCCGCGGCGATTCCGCAGTTGACGCTCGCCGAGTTGGAGCAGCGGGGCGCCGGTGCGCTGGCCGCCGAGCCGGATCTGATCGACATGCTGGTGGCCGGCATCGGCCCGGACCACCTGGCCACCCTGATCTACACCTCCGGCACCACCGGCCAACCCAAGGGCGTCGAGCTGCTGCACGGTGGCTGGTGCTGGGAGGCCGTGGCGCAGGCGGAGGTCGGGTTGCTGCGCGACGACGACCTGCAGTACCTGTGGCTGCCGCTGGCCCACTCGTTCGGCAAGACCCTGCTCTGCGGCGCCATCCACGTCGGCCTGCCCACCTACGTCGACGGGCGGGTGGACAAGCTTGTCGACCTGCTCTCGGTGATCCGTCCGACGCTGATGTGCGGTGCTCCCCGGGTGTTCGAGAAGGTCTACAACAAGGCGGTGACCACCGCACAGGGCGCCGGCGGCGCGAAGGCGAAGATCTTCACCTGGGCGGTGGGCGTCGGCAAGCAGAAGATCGGCTTGGAGCAGGCCGGCAAGCCGGTGCCGGCGGGGCTGCGGCTGCGCTACGGGCTGGCCGAGAAGCTGGTGTTCAGCAAGCTCCAGGCCCGCCTGGGCGGCCGGATGCGCGTGCTGGTGTCCGGCGCCGCGCCGCTCAGCCCGGAGATCGCCACCTTCTTCGCCGCGGCGAACCTGCCGATCTCCGAGGGCTACGGCCTGACCGAGACCAGCGCCGGCAACTTCGTCAACCCGCCGGCGGGGCTGCGCATCGGCACGGTGGGCCGGGCGATGGGTGACCTGGAGTGCCGGATCGACACCGACGGGGAGATCCTGGTGCGGGGTCGGCCGGTGATGCGCGGCTACCACAACCTGCCGGAGGAGACCGCCGCCGCGTTCACCGAGGACGGCTTCTTCCGTACCGGTGACATCGGCAGGCTCGACGAGCAGGGCTACCTACGGATCACCGACCGCAAGAAGGACCTGGTCAAGACCTCGGGCGGCAAGTACATCGCGCCGTCGCACATCGAGGGGATGTTCAAGGCCATCTGCCCGTACACCTCGCAGGCGGTCGTCATCGGTCAGGCCCGCAACTTCTGCACGATGCTGGTCACGCTGGACCCGGACGCGATCCGGGGCTGGGTCGCCGGCGGCCCGCTGGAGGGGCGCGGCTACGCCGAGATCGTCGCCTCGCCGGAGGCGCAGACCATGGTCGAGGAGTACGTCGCCCAGCTCAACGCCAAGCTCAACCGCTGGGAGACGATCAAGAAGGTGGCCATCCTGCCGCGCGACCTGACGATCGAGGACGGCGAGATCACCCCGTCCTTGAAGATCAAGCGACGTGGCGTGGAGAGCAACTTCGCCACCGAGATCGACAAGATGTACGCCGGCACCCTCGCGGAGCTCTGACGCGTCGCCGGTGGCCCGGCACCCGGCCGGGTGCGGGGCCACCGGCGTCGGCGACGGCTCAGGCGATGACGGCCGGCTCCCGCCACCGCTGACGACCGGTCCGGTCCAGGTCGTAGCGGACCGCCGCGATCCGGGCGACGGCCTCCACGAGATCGGTCGCGGGCAGCGTGAACGGCAGTCGCAGGAAGCGCTCCAGGGTGCCGTCCAGGCCGAACCGGGGGCCGGGCGCCAGCCGGACGCCGACCTCCTCCGCGGCCCGCGCCAGCGCGCTGGAGACCGGGCCGTCCAACTCGGCCCAGAGCGTCACGCCACCCCGTGGCACGGTGACCCGCCATTCGGGTAGCCGATGCGCCAGCGCGCCGAGCAGGGCGTCGCGCTGGACGGCCAACTGGACCCGGCGGTCGGCCACGATGGCCTCGGCGTCGGCGAGCAGGTGCACCGCGACCAGCTGGTCCAGCACCGGGCTGGCCATGTCCACTCCGACCCGGACGGCGGCCAGCCGCTGCACCTGGGGCGCGGACGCGCGCACCCAGCCGATCCGCAGGCCACCCCAGTAGGGCTTGCTCATCCCTCCGATGCTGACCACCCGGCTGTGCCGGTCGTAGGCGGCGACCGGGGGTGGCGGCTCGGTGCCGTCCATCGCCAGGTCCACGAAGGACTCGTCGATGATGAGGTCGGTGCCGACCGCGTGCGCGGCGGCCACCACGCTCTCCCGCAGCTCGGCGGGCATCAGGTGCCCGGTCGGGTTCTGGAACTCCGGAATCAGGTAGGCCAGCTTGGGCCGGGTCTGCCGGAGGCTGCCCAGCAGCAGGTCGGGTTCCCAGCCGGCGTCGGCGGCCAGGCCGTGGGTGGTGATCCGGGCCCGGCGGCCGGCCAGCGCGGCGAGCGCGTTGGGGTAGGTCGGGGACTCCACCAGGACACTGCCGCCGGGGGCCAGGGCGAGTCGCAACACCAGGTCCAGGGCGTGCTGGGTGCCGCTGGTGACCATGATCTGGTCGGCCGAGGTGGGCAGCCCCCGGGCGCTGTAGGCGTCGGCCACCGCCTCGCGCAGTTCGATGATGCCGGTCGGGTGGTAGCCGGCCCCGCCCAGATAACGGGGCAGGTCCTCGCTGGCGGCTCGGGCGGCCGTCAACAGTTCGGGCGGGGCGGCCAGCGCGGCGACGCCGAGGTCGAGCATCTCCCGGTCGTCCATCGGCGTCCACAGGCCGGTGCTGGCCACCCGGTGGTTGCCGGGCAGCATCGTCCAACTGCCGGCGCCCCGACGGCTGGCCAGGTGCCCGGTCTCGCGCAGCTGCCGGTACGCGGCGGTGACAGTGGTCCGACTGATCCGCAACGCCTCGGCCAGCTCCCGTTCGGCGGGCAGGCGGACCCCCAGCGGCAGCCGACCGTCGGCGAGCAGACCGCGCACCGCGCCGGCGAGTGCGGCGTAGTCGGGGCTGCGTCGCCGGCCGGGCAGGGCATGCCACTGCCCGAGAAGACGGGCCAATTGGACGCCCCGCACCTGCCCGGTCATGGCCACTCCTCGAATATTGGCCTCTTCCTCGACGAGGATTGGCACCTAGGGTGGCATGCATGGCACTGATTGGCAATCTGCGGCACCGACCGGTCCGGCGGCTGGTCCAGCTCTACCTCGGGCTCGTGCTCTACGGCGTCAGCATGGCCCTGATGATCCGCTCGCACCTGGGCCTCGACCCGTGGGACGTGTTCCACCAGGGGCTCTCCAAGCTGACCGACCTCTCCTTCGGCACCGTCACCATCGGCGTCGGCGCGCTGGTCCTGCTGCTCTGGATCCCGCTGCGGCAGCGGCCCGGCCTCGGCACGGTCAGCAACGTCGTGGTGATCGGCCTGGTCGTGGACGCCACAGTGGCCCTGTTGCCCAGGACGGATCCGCTCGGCCTCCGGATCGCGATGCTGATCACCGGGATCGTCGCCAACGGCGCCGCCACCGCTCTCTACCTCGGCGCCCGGTTGGGGCCCGGCCCCCGCGACGGCCTGATGACCGGGTACGTGGCCCGCCGGCCCGGCCGGTCGGTCCGGCTGGTGCGCACCGTCATCGAGGTCACCGTGCTGGCGCTGGGCTGGTTGCTCGGCGGCACGGTCGGCGTGGGCACCGTCGCGTACGCGCTGGCCATCGGTCCGTTGGCCCAGTTCTTCATCCCGCTGTTCGCCGTGCCCGAAAGCACCGCCCGCGGCAGCGCGACACCCACGCCGGGCGACGCCGCGTCGGTCGCGCCGACCGGCTGAACCCTCACCGACCGTCCGCGCACCGGTACGTCGTGGTGGTGCGACATACGAGGATGGAGGGTGGGTGTTCCCTTCCGCGACGCGCGCCGTCATCATCTCTGCATGGGGGAGAACGGTTGGCACTGGACGGACGCCTGGATCTTCGTATCGCTGGTCATCGCGAGTGGGGCCGGGCGGCACCGTCGGTCGGCGACGAGTCGACGGCCGGAGGGCGTCCGCCTGACCGACGTGCTCTCCACCGCCGACCACCTCAACCACACGATCCCGCAGCGGCACGAGGTGGAGGCCGCGGTCCAGCGGTTGGTCGGTGCCGGCCTGGTCAGCGTCGCCGACGGCTGGTTCCGGATCACCGCCGAGGGTGAGCAGCTCTGGCGTACCCGCCCACGCGCCGGGGTGGCGACCATGGTGGACACCGTGCAGGGCGTGCTGACCCGCCGCCACGCGCCCGGCCGGGCCGACTGGATCCTGGACGAGGCCGACCACGCGGCCGCCGTCCAGGAATACGCGGTCCGCTCGATCCCCACGCCCCGCCGGTCACCGGAGGGGCACTCCGGGGAGCACTGACCGGCTCAGCGCACCGGGTGGCCGCCGCGACGCAGCGCGTCCTTGACCTCGGCCACGGTCAGCTCACCGAAGTGGAAGACGCTGGCGGCGAGCACCGCGTCCGCGCCGGCACCGATCGCGGGCGGAAAGTGGGCCACCTCGCCGGCGCCGCCACTGGCCACCACCGGCACGTCCACGACCGCCCGCACCGCGGCGATCAGCTCCAGGTCGAACCCCGCCTTGGTGCCGTCGGCGTCCATCGAGTTGAGCAGGATCTCCCCCGCGCCCAGCTCGGCGCCCCGCTGCGCCCACCACACCGCGTCGATCCCGGTGCCGCGTCGGCCACCATGCGTGGTGACCTCGAAGCCGCTGGGCGTGCTGTCGGTGGTGGCCCGGCGCACGTCGAGGGAGAGCACGAGCACCTGCCGGCCGAACCGGTCGGCGATCTCGGCGATCAGCTCCGGCCGGGCGATCGCGGCGGTGTTCACCCCGACCTTGTCGGCCCCGGCGCGCAGCAGCGTGTCCACGTCGCCGACCTGTCGAACCCCGCCACCGACGGTCAGCGGGATGAACACCGACTCGGCGGTGCGCCGCACCACGTCGAGCATGGTGCCCCGGTCGCTGGAGGACGCGGTGACGTCGAGGAAGGTCAGCTCGTCCGCGCCGGCCCGGTCGTACGCGGCGGCCAACTCCACCGGGTCGCCGGCGTCGCGCAGGTCGAGGAAGTTGACCCCCTTGACCACCCGCCCGGCGTCCACGTCAAGACACGGGATCACCCGTACCGCCACCGTCATGCCGCGAGCCTATCCTCCGCGCACGACACGGCGGCCGACCCGTTCGGGTCGACCGCCGTGGAAGGGGCGGGCGTCACACCCGGACGAGCATCTTGCCCAGGTTGTCGCCGCGCAGCAGGCCGAGGAACGCGGCCGGCGCGTTCTCGATGCCGTCCACGATCGTCTCGTCGTAGGAGAGCGTGCCCTCGCGCAACCAGCCGGCCACGTCACTGACGAACGCGTCACGCACGTCGTTGTGGTCGTTGACCAGGAAGCCCCGCAGGGTGAGCCGTTTGCCGATGACCAGCGCCAGGTTGCGCGGAGCGGCCGGCGGCTCGGTGGCGTTGTACTGCGAGATCATGCCGCAGATGGCGACCCGGCCGTGCCGGTTCATGGCCGAGATCGCCGCCTCCAGGTGGTCGCCGCCGACGTTGTCGAAGTAGACGTCGACGCCGTCCGGCGCGGCCGTCCCCAGCGAGTCGCGGACCGGCCCGTCGTGGTAGTCGAACGCGGCGTCGAAGCCCAACGCCCGCAGCCGCTCGACCTTGGCCGGCGAGCCGGCGCTGCCGACCACCCGGCCGGCACCCTTCAGCTTGGCGATCTGGCCGACCAGGCTGCCCACCGCGCCGGCCGCGGCGGAGACGAAGACGGTCTCCCCGGGCTTCATCGCGGCCACCTCCAGCAGCCCGGCGTACGCGGTCAGCCCGGTCATGCCCAGCACGCTCAGGTACGCGCTGACCGGGGCGAGAGCCGGGTCGACCGGGCGGGCCGCGGTGGCGTCGAGCAGCGCGTACTCCCGCCAGCCCAGCCCGTGCAGGACGGTGGCCCCGACGGCGATGGCGGCCGACTCGCTGGCCACCACCTCGCCGATCGCGGCGCCGTCGAGCGGCGCGTCGAGCGCGTAGGGCGGCACGTACGACTTGACGTCGTTCATCCGCCCGCGCATGTACGGGTCGACGGAGATGTACTGGTTACGGACCACGATCTGGCCCGGTCCCGGCGTCGGCACGTCGGTCTTGACGAGCCGGAAATTGTCCTCGACCGGCCAGCCGGTCGGGCGGCTGGCCAGGTGGATCTCGCGGTTGCTGGTCACGGGGTGGTCGTCCCTTCGTCCGGGTGCGGCGGCCGGTCAGGCCGGCAGGGTCTCGCGGACGGTCAGCGCCACGTCGATGTTGCCGCGGGTGGCGTTGGAGTACGGGCAGACCTGGTGGGCCTGCTCGACCAGCTGCTCGGCGGCCTCGCGGGGCACGGCGGGCAGGTCGACGACGAGCCGCACGGTGAGCCCGAAGCCGCCGCTGCCGTTCGGGCCGATGCCCACCTCGGCGCCGACGACGGAGCCGGTCACGTCGGCCTTGGCCCGGCGGGCCACCAGCCGCAGCGCGCCGTGGAAGCAGGCCGCGTAGCCGGCGGCGAAGAGCTGTTCCGGGTTGGCCGCGCCACCGGCGCCACCCATCTCCTTCGGCACGGCCAGATCGAGCGTGAAGGTGCCGTCGGAGGTCTCGACGTGGCCGTCCCGGCCGTCGCCGGTGGCGGTCGCGGACGCGGTGTAGAGCACCTGCATGATGGTCACTGCTCCTTCTGTCGGTGGATGGTGTCGGTGACCTGGGTGAGGGTGTCGCGCAGCGCGACCAGCTCGGCGAGGCCCAGCCCGGTGGCCTGGGCGACGCACATCGGGATGTGTTCGACCCGTTGGCGCAGGGCCCGACCCCGCTCGGTGAGGCCCACCTCGACCCGCCGCTCGTCGCGGGCCGACCGCCGCCGCACCACCAGCTCCGCCCCCTCCAGCCGCTTCAGCAGCGGGGAGAGCGTGCCGGAGTCCAGCCGCAGCTCGGTGCCCAGCTCGGACACCGTGGGGGCGTCGTCGGGACGCTCCCAGAGCACCAGCAGCACCAGATACTGCGGGTAGGTCAACCCGAACTCGTCGAGGATCGGCCGGTAGACGTCGGTCAGGGCGCGCGACGCGGTGTAGAGCGCGAAGCACACCTGCCGGCGCAGCACCAGATCATCGGTCACCGTTGAACCGTAGCGCGCAATTAAGTTGTGCACAACTTATCGGTGCGGGGGGCCGGCCCGCCCGGCGTACCTCAACGGTCGCCGAGGTACGCCTCCAACTCCACCTCGACCAGGTGCTCCGGATCCAGCAGACCGGCGACCACCACCAGGGTCGCCGCCGGCCGGACCGCGCCGAAGACGGCGTTGTGCGCCCGGCCCACCTCGTCGGCGTGCAGCCGGTCCGTCACGTACATCCTGGTCCGAACCACGTCACCCGGCTCCGCACCCACCTCGGCGAGCGCCGCCAACCCGATCCGCAGCGCCTGCGCGGTCTGCGCGGCGGCGTCACCCAGGTGCACCACCCGACCGTCCACAGTCGCCGTGCAGCCGGCCGTCAAGGCCAGGTCACCGGCGCGCACCACCCGCGAGTAGCCGTACCGCCGCTCCCACGGACCACCCGAGCCGAGCCGGGTGGTCGTCACGCCTCGGCCAGGGTCCGCAGCGCCTCGGCCACCGTGAAGGCGCCCGCGTAGAGCGCCTTGCCGGCGATGACCCCCTCCACCCCCACCGACTCCAGGCCCGCCAACGCCCGCAGGTCGTCCAGCGTGGACACCCCACCGGAGGCGATCACCGGCCGGTCGGTGCGGGCGCACACCTCACGCAGCAGGTCCAGGTTCGGCCCGCGCATCGTGCCGTCCTTGGTGATGTCGGTGACGACATACCGGCTCGCGCCCGCCTTGTCCAGGCGCTCCAGCACCTCGTACAGGTCGCCGCCGTCGCGGGTCCAGCCCCGTGCGGAGAGGGTGCGACCCCGCACGTCCAACCCGATCGCCACCCGGTCGCCGTACTCCCCCACCACCCGGTCACACCAGACCGGGTCCTCCAGCGCGGCGGTGCCGATGTTGACCCGGGCGGCCCCGGTGCCCAGCGCGGCCCGCAGCGACTCGTCGTCCCGGATCCCGCCGGAGAGCTCCACCTGCACGTCCAACTGCCGCACCACCTCGGCGAGCAGGTGCGCGTTGGTGCCCCGACCGAACGCCGCGTCCAGATCGACCAGGTGGATCCACTCGGCGCCGTCCCGCTGCCAGGCCAGCGCGGACTCCAACGGGTCACCGTAGACGCTCTCGCTTCCGAGGGCGCCCTGCACGAGCCGGACGGCCCGGCCGTCGGCGACGTCCACGGCGGGCAACAGGGTGAGGCTCAACGTCTTCTCCTCGATCAGGTACGACGGTCCAGAGCGATCACGACGATCGCCGGTAGTACGAGCAACAAGAGCACGATCAGCGCGACACGCAGCGCCAGGTTGTCGACGAACGTCCAGATCAGAATCAGCGTCGCACCGGTGAGCAGCACGATCGCGGCCCGCTCACCCCGGGTGTGCCGGGCCAACCGCCCGGAGCGGCCCCGGCGCAGCCGCGGCGTCAACCGGCGGACCACCGCGCGACGACGCTGCCGGCGGGCGACCCGGCGCTGCCGCACCGCCCGCTCCCGGGCCTGCTCGGCCTCCCGTTCCGCCCGCCGCCGGGCGCGTTCCCGGCTCACCGCGACGCCCGCCGACCGGACGTCACGCCCCGTCGCTCAACCACCACTGGGCAACGTGGCCAGCCAGTTGCGCAGCAGCGCGGCACCGGTGTCGGCGGACTTCTCGGGATGGAACTGGGCCGCCGACAGCGGACCGCGCTCCACGGCGGCGACGAAATCCGTGTCGTGGTGGGCGGTGGTCACGGTGGCACCGGCGGCGGCCAGGGCCGCCGGGTCACCCATCGCGTACGAGTGCACGAAGTAGAACCGGCTCTGCGCCGCCAGCCCGGCGAAGAGCACCGACTCCCGGGGGGCCCGGACCGTGTTCCAACCCATGTGCGGCAGCCGGTCGGCGGCCAGTCGGGTCACCCCGCCGGGCAGCAACCCGAGCCCCTTGGTCACCACACCGTGCTCGTCGCCGTGCTCGAAGAGCACCTGCATGCCCACGCAGATGCCCAGCACCGGCCGGCCGGCGGCGACCCGCTCGGCGATCACCGGACCGGCGCCGAGCGCCTCGATCCCGGCCATACACGCGGCGTACGCCCCCACACCCGGGACCACCAGGCCGTCCGCGTCCGCCGCGGCAGCCAGGTCGTCGGTCACCCGCACGTCCGCGCCGGCGGCGGCCAGCGCCCGCTCGGCCGAGCGCAGATTGCCCGAACCGTAGTCGAGCACCACCACGGCGCTCACGCGTTCTCCCCCGGCAGCAGCCACAGCACCCCGCCGACCGTGGCGAGCACCGCGAGCAGCGCGGTGATGACCACCACGCCCTTCGGCGCGCCCTGCCGGTACAGCGACCAGGCGCCACCGACCAGCACCCCGGCAAGGATCAACAACAACGTCGGCAGCGCGGCGCCCATCAGAGCCCTCCTTCATTCGCGACTGCGGGGCTCCGCTGCGCTGCACTCCTCGCGCTCATCAGAGCCGCCTTTCATGCGCGACTGCGGGGCTCCGCTGCGCTGCACTCCTCGCGCTCATCAGAGCGCACCCTTCGTGCTCGGGATCGCGCCGGCCGCCCGAGGGTCGATCGCGGTCGCCTCGCGCAACGCCCGGGAGACCGCCTTGAACTGCGCCTCCACCACGTGGTGCGCGTCCGGGTGGCCGCCCGGCCGGGCCGCCCGCAACACGTCGACGTGCAGGGTCACCCGGGCCGCCTGGCCGAAGGACTCCCAGATGTGCCGGGTCATGCTGGTCGCGTAGACCGGCCCGATGTACGGGGCGAGCACCGGCTCGTCGTGCACCACGTACGGCCGACCCGACAGGTCAACGGCGGCCCGGACCAGCACCTCGTCCATCGGCACGGTCGCCGAACCGTAGCGCCGGATGCCGGCCTTGTCGCCCAGCGCCTCGTCGAACGCGGCACCCAGCGCCAACGCGGTGTCCTCGATCGTGTGGTGCGCGTCGATCTCCAGGTCACCCACGGTGCGGACGGTCAGGTCGAAACCGCCGTGCCGGGCGATCTGGTGCAGCATGTGGTCGTAGAAGCCGACCCCCGTGCTGATCTCGGCGGCGCCGGTGCCGTCGAGGTCGATCTCGACGAGGACCTTGGTCTCCTTGGTGATCCGCTCCACCCGGGCGGTCCGGCTCATGTAACTGTCTCCATCGCAGCGAGGAAGGCGTCGGTCTCGGCGGAGGTGCCCGCGGTCACCCGCAGCCAGCCGGGCAGGCCGACATCACGGACCAGCACCCCCTGGGCCAGCAGGGCGTTCCAGACGACGGTCTGGTCGCCGCCCACCTCGAAGAGCACGAAGTTGGCGTCGCTGTCGGCGACCCGCAGCCCGCGCTCACGCAGCGTCGCCACGATCCGGTCCCGCTCCGCCATGATCGCGCTCACCGTACCGAGGAGGGCATCCCGGTGGGCCACCGCCGCGCGAGCGGCGGCCTGGGTCAGCGTGGAGAGATGGTACGGCAACCGGACCAGCTGCACCGCCCGCACCACCGCCGGGTCGGCGGCCAGGTAGCCCAGCCGCCCACCGGCGAAGCCGAACGCCTTGCTCATCGTCCGGGTGACCACCAGCCGTGGGTGGCCGGGCAGCACCGCGAGGGCGCTGACCGTCCCGGGCCGGGCGAATTCGGCGTACGCCTCGTCGACGATCACCATGCCCGGCGCGGCGTCGAGCACCGCGGCGACCACCGCCGGGTCCAGGGCGGTGCCGGTGGGGTTGTTCGGCGAACAGAGGAAGACCACGTCGGGTCGGTGCTCACGGACCTGCGCGACCGCTTCGGCGGCGGTCAACCCGAAGTCGACGCCGCGCGCGGCCGCACCCAACGGGTGCCGGTGCCGAGGGCCAGCAGCGGGTGCATCGAGTACGCCGGGACGAAACCGAGCGCGCTGCGCCCCGGCCCGCCGAACGCCTGCAGCAACTGCTGCTGGATCTCGTTGGAGCCGTTCGCCGCCCACACCTGCTCGACGGTGAGCCCGTGGCCGAGATATTCGGCCAGGTCGGCGCGGAGCGCCACGGCGTCCCGGTCCGGGTAGCGGTTCAACTCGCGCAGCTCGGCCGCGAGCGCCTTGCTGATCGCCTCGACCACCGGCTCCGGAACCGGGTGCGAATTCTCGTTGGTGTTGAGCCGCACCGGCACGTCCAGCTGGGGCGCGCCGTACGGCGACAGCCCACGCAGGTCGGCACGGATCGGCAGCTCCGCCGGGCTGGTCACGCCGCCCCTCCCGGGAAACGGGCCTGGACCGCCTGGCCGTGCGCGGGCAGGTCCTCCACGTTCGCCAGGGTGACCACGTGCGGGGCGACGTCGCGCAGCGCGGCCTCGGTGTACTCGATCAGGTGCACCCCGCGCAGGAAGGACTGCACGGACAGCCCGGAGGAGTGCCGGGCGCAGCCGCCGGTGGGCAGCACGTGGTTGGAGCCGGCGCAGTAGTCGCCGAGCGACACCGGCGACCAGGCGCCCACGAAGATCGCCCCGGCGTTGCGGACCCGCAGCGCCCACTCCCGGGCGTCGGCCGTCTGGATCTCCAGGTGCTCGGCCGCGTACGCGTCGACCACCCGCAGCCCCGCCTCCAGGTCGTCGACCAGGACCACACCGCTCTGCTCACCGGTCAGCGCCGTGGTCACCCGCTCGGTGTGCTTGGTCGCCGGCACCTGCCGGGCCAGCTCCCGCTCGACCGCCTCGACCAACGCCAGCGACGGGGTGACCAGCACGCTCGCGGCGAGCGGGTCGTGCTCGGCCTGGCTGATCAGGTCGGCGGCGACGTGCGCCGGGTCGGCCGTGTCGTCGGCCAGGATGGCGATCTCGGTCGGCCCGGCCTCGGCGTCGATGCCGACCACGCCCCGCAGCAGCCGCTTGGCGGCGGTCACCCAGATGTTGCCGGGGCCGGTGACCAGGTCGACGGGGTTGCAGCGCAGCTCACCCGCCGGGTCCACCGCCGCGCCGTACGCCAGCATCGCCACCGCCTGGGCCCCGCCCACGGCGTACACCTCGTCGACGCCGAGCAACGCGCAGGCCGCGAGCACCCGAGGGTCGGGCAGGCCGCCGTTGTCCTGCTGCGGCGGGCTGACCACCACCAGCGACCGCACCCCGGCCGCCTGGGCGGGCACCACGTTCATCACCACTGTCGACGGGTACATCGCCAGGCCACCGGGCACGTAGAGGCCGACCCGGTCGACCGGCAGCCACCGCTCGGTGACCGTGCCGCCGGGCACCACCTTGGTGATGTGGTCGGTGCGCCGCTGGTCGGCGTGCACCCGACGGGCCCGGCTGATCGACTCCAGCAGCGCGGCCCGCACCGCCGGGTCGAGCACCCCCTCGGCCTCGGTGATCGCCTCGGCCGGCACCCGCAGCACCTCGGGCGAGACACCGTCAAACCGCTCGCTGGCCTCCCGGATCGCCGGGTACCCATGGTCGCGGACCGCCTCCACCAGGGGCCGGATGCGCTCGACGGCGACCGACACGTCGAGCTGGGCACGGGGCAGCAGGCGACGCGGGTCGCCGAGACCGTCGCGAAGGTCGATCCGATTCAGCACCCTTGCGAGTCTAGGCGGCCGGGCGGACGTCCACCCGAGCCGCCCGTACGCCGGGACGGTGAGCCGGGCCACGCCCGGCGGGGCGAGATTGGTTAGGCTCGACCCTGTGACCGCACGGCTGCCGGTGTTCCCGCTCGCAACGGTGCTCTTTCCCGGGTTGGTGCTGCCGCTGCACATCTTCGAGGAGCGCTACCGGGCGCTGGTCCGGCACCTGGTCGACCTGCCCGAGGGTGCCCCGCGCGAGTTCGGCGTGGTGGCGATCCAGGCCGGCTGGGAGGTCGCGCCCGCCGGGCCCGGCGCCCGGGCGACGCCCAGCGCCGGCGAGGTCACCCTGCACGAGGTGGGCTGCACCGCCGAGCTGCGCCAGGTGACCGAGCTTGCCGACGGTGGTTTCGACATCGTCACTGTCGGCCGGCGTCGGTTCCGGATCGCCGAGGTCGACGACAACGCCGCGCCCTACCTGACCGCCGACGTCGAGTGGCTACCCGATCCGGGCGGGTCGGACGAGGTGGCCGATCTGCTGGCCGCCCGGGTGATCGCGGTGTTCCGGCAGTACCTCGGCCTGATCCGCTCCGACCCGGAGGAGATCTCCGAGCAGCTGCCGGAGGACCCCACAGTGCTCTCCCACCTGGTGGCGGCGACGGCGGCGCTGACCGTCGACGACCGGCAGCGACTGCTGGCGATCGACGACACCGCCTCCCGGCTCCGCGCCGAGCTGCGGCTGCTCAACCGCGAGGCGGCTCTGTTGCGTCAGGTGCGGGCGGTTCCGGTGCCGCTGGCGGAGCTGGCGTCCCCGCCGACACCCAACTGAACTCCGTCGGGTCGGGCTCCGGGCGTAGCCCCGGCCAGCGCGACCAACCGGCGAGCAGGGTGTACATGACCGCGGCGCCGAACGCCGGCAGCAGCAGGTTGCCGTGCGGCACCGGCAGCACGCCGAGCACCCAGTCGACCCCGCCGGCCCGCAGGTCGGCGGGTTTGCTGAAGGCCTGCCCGGCCGGCGCGGTGGCCAGCAACCGGTCGAAGGTGGCCAGGCCGATCCGCCGCCCCACCTGCCAGGCCACCGGCGCGGCGACCAACGCGCCGAGCACCGCGGCCAGCAACCCGACCGGGCCGCGCCGCCGACGCAGCACGAACCACAGGGCGAACGCCACGAACAGCCCGAAGGCGAGACCGAGCAGGCTGAACCAGCCGTCCGCGGCGATCGGCTGCTCCGGTTGCGGCTCGGCGTAGATCGCCCCCTCGGCGGTCTTGAGCACCGGGGTGTCCGGCGCGAGCGCGGCCCAGAGCAGCCCGAGCGGAATGCCCAGCACGGCCAGCGCGAGCACCGCGCCGAGCACCGTCGCCACCGCGCGCAGCGGGCGACGCGGCTCGTCGAACCGCAGCTCCAACGAGCTCTGGTACGCCGCCGACGCCGGGCTGTCGCCCGGGAGGAACCCGTCCGGGAGGAACCCGTCCGGGGGCGTTCCGGGCGGCGCGGTCGAATCCGGCGGCAGAGTCGGCGCGACGGCATCCGACGGCTGCGTTTTCCCGACGGCATCCGGCGGCGTCCGGCCCGACGGGCTCGGCCGACGGGGGCGTCCCGCCCGACGGCTCGGCATCCGGCGGCGTCCCGCCCGACGGCTCGGCCGACGGAGGCGTCCCGCCCGACGTGCGGGGTGCGGCGGGTTGGTCGGGCTCGTCGACGGGCCGCGCGGGGTCGGGGTTGTCCGGGCTCACCCGATGATCCTCTCAGGCCCGGCGCGCGGCCGGGGCTCCGGTGGCGGCAGATGAGCTCACCGGGCGAACGGCTCCACCATCATCGCCGCGGCCCGCAACCACGCCTGCCGGGTCTCCGGTTGGAGCTGGTGGTACTCGATCGACGACCCGGTCTCCAGCGCCGGGTCGTACGGCACCACGGCCACGCCACGGGTACGGGTGGCGAAGTGCCGCTCCAGGTCGTCCTGGAGGGTCGAGCGCCCCGGGGTCGGGCAGGAGATGAGGGTGATCGCGTTGTCCGCCAGCTCGCTCATGCCCTCCTCGTGCAGCAGGTCGAGCATCCAGTCCGCGCTGAACGCCGCGTCCTCACGGGGAACGGTGGTCACCACCAACTGGTCTGCGGCCTGCATCACGGTGCGCCAGTTCGGGCTCTCCACGTTGTTGCCGGTGTCCACGCAGACCACCTCGTGGGTGCGTCGCAGCAACTCCAGCACGCGGCGAACGGTGAACTGGTCCAGACGCTGGGCGAAGCGCGGGCTCTCCTCACCGGCCAGCACGTCGTACGAGCCGTCGGAGGCGTGCCGCAGGTAGTCGTCCAGCCGGTCCAGCAGGGTCGCGCCCTCCAGGATCTCGATCTGGGCCAGGTCGCTGATCAGGTGTCGGATCGTCCGGGCGTGCCGCGCGCTGCCGGCCCGCAGACCGAGGGTGCCGCGCAGCTCGTTGTCGTCCCAGGCCAGCACGCCCTGCCCGCGCACGCTGCCGACAGTGGCCGCGGCGAGCACGGTGGCGGTGGTCTTGTGCACCCCGCCCTTGGGGTTGGCGAAGGCGAACACCCGGGGCGTGCCCAGGTCCCGGCGGAGCACCCCGTTGGCGCGCTCCTGCTCCTGGTCGACGCCCTGCGGGCGCCACTCGATCCGGGCCGGATAGGCGCGCTCGGTGAGCTGCGTCGTCCCCGAGGTGAACGTGACCACGATGGGTCGCAGACCGCACCAAGGAGAAGCACGATGGCCAAGTACCTGCTGCTCAAGCACTACCGAGGCGGACCGGCCGCGGTCAACGACGTGCCGATGGACCAGTGGACGCCGGAGGAGATCTCGGCCCACATGCGGTACATGCGCGAATTCGCCGCCCGGCTCGAGGGAACCGGGGAGTTCGTCGACGCTCAGGCGCTCGCCCCCGAGGGGACCTTCGTCCGGTACGACGGCGAAGGTCGCCCGCCGGTCACCGACGGCCCGTTCGCCGAGACCAAGGACCTGATCGCCGGCTGGATGGTGATCGACGTCGACAGCTACCAGCGCGCCGTCGAGCTGGCCGGGGAGTTGTCGGCCGCCCCCGGCGCGGGCGGGAAGCCGATCCACGAGTGGCTCGAACTGCGCCCCTTCCTGCAAGAGACGCCCACCATCACGGAGTGAACGACGCCCAGTTCCGAAGCCTGACGCCGAGCGTGCTCGGGGTCCTCGTCCGCCGCGGAGTCGACTTCGCGGCGGCCGAGGACGCCGTGCAGGACGCGCTAATCGAGGCGGTCCGGGTCTGGCCGGCCGACCCGCCACGCGACCCCAGGGGTTGGCTGATCACGGTGGCGTGGCGCCGGTTTCTCGACTCGGCCCGGGCCGACGCCGCCCGGCGTCGCCGCGAGGATCTCGTCGACGAGGAGCCGGCCCCCGGGCCGGCAGCCAGCGAGGACGACACGCTTCAGCTCTACTTCCTGTGCGCGCACCCGTCGTTGACGCCGTCATCGGCGGTCGCGCTCACGCTGCGGGCCGTGGGCGGGCTCACCACCCGGCAGATCGCGCAGGCCTATCTGGTGCCCGAGGCGACCATGGCGCAGCGCATCAGCCGGGCGAAACGCACCGTCTCCGGGGTGCGGTTCGACCAACCCGGCAACGTGGCCACCGTGCTGCGCGTCCTCTATCTGGTCTTCAACGAGGGCTACTCCGGCGACGTCGACCTCGCCGCCGAGGCCATCCGGCTCACCCGGCAACTCGCGGCCGCCGTCGATCATCCCGAGGTGGCGGGGCTGCTCGCCCTGATGCTGCTGCACCAGGCCCGGCGCACCGCGCGGACCGCTACCGACGGCAGCCTGGTGCCGCTCGCCGAGCAGGACCGCGGCCGGTGGAACACCCGGATGATCGCCGAGGGCGTCGGGATCCTGCAGGCGGCCCTCGCCCGCGACCGGCTCGGCGAGTTCCAGGCCCAAGCGGCCATCGCCGCCCTGCACGCCGACGCGCCCACCGCGGCCGAGACCGACTGGGTGCAGATCGTCGAGTGGTACGACGAACTCGTGCGCCTGACCGACAGCCCGGTCGTCCGGCTCAACCGGGCGGTGGCCGTCGGCGAAGCCGACGGAGCACGCGCCGGCCTGGCGGCGCTCGCGACCCTGGACCAGGCCCTGCCCCGTTACCCGGCGGTGGCGGCGTACCTGCACGAGCGCGACGGCAACCTGGCAACGGCGGCGCGGCTGTACGCCACGGCGGCCCACCAGGCGCCCAACCGCGCCGAGCGGGACCACCTGACCCGCTCGGCGGCCCGCCTCAACGCCCTCCGGAAAATCTCCGGAACTTCCGGCGACTCCCATCTGGACGGCGATTCGTCGACGGGATCGGGCTGCGATACCCCGAAACACTGATCGACTACTGACCTGGATGGATGCTGCCAGGCCAAGGGCCGGTGGTCCGACGGACATTGCCGCCGTGTTTCCGGAAGTTGTTGACAAGTCGACGACCGGGTCAATACGGTCGCCATCGACGGTACTCAATCGCCGTCGATGCCAGTCACCGCGACCCGCTCCTCCGGTCGTCGTGCAGGACGACCGGTCAACCACCACCGAGCGGCGCGCCGCCGTGGCCGTCACCCGGCCACCGGCAGCCCGCCGCGGCGCGAACCGCGCTGCTGACCCCCCGGTCAGCCGTCCCGAGGAGGAAAGACGTCCATGACCGACACCAGCCACACCCCCATCGCGCCGAGGAGACGCGGCCGCATCCGGCTACTCCTCGGTGCCGCGTGCGCCGCCGTCCTGGCAGTCACCGGCACGGTGACGGCCACCAACGCGTACGCCGAGGCCGACCGGACGGTCAGCTCGAGCACCACCGGCACCCACAACGGTTACTACTTCTCGTTCTGGAAGGACAGCGGCAACGCCAGCATGACGCTGCGCGCTGACGGCCGATACTCCAGCAGCTGGGACCGGAGCACCAACAACTGGGTCGGCGGCAAGGGTTGGGCCACCGGCAACCGGCGCACTGTCAGTTACTCGGGCACCTACAACCCGGGCAACAACAACACCTATCTCGCCCTGTACGGATGGACGCGCAACCCGCTGATCGAGTACTACGTGGTGGAGAACTTCGGCAGCTACAACCCGAGCAGCGGCGCCACCCGGATGGGCACCGTCACCACCGACGGCGGCACCTACGACATCCTGCGCAGCCAGCGGGTCAACGCCCCGTCGATCGACGGCACCCAGACGTTCTACCAGTACTGGAGCGTCCGCCAGCAGAAGCGCTCCAGTGGCACCATCACCACGGCCAACCACTTCGACGCCTGGGCCCGCGCCGGCCTGAACCTCGGCACCAACCACAGCTACCAGATCATGGCCACCGAGGGCTACCAGAGCCAGGGCAGCTCCGACATCACCGTCCGGGAGGGCAGCGGCGGCGGCAACCCGACCACCCCGCCGACCACCGGCAACCCGGGCACCGGCAACTGCACCGCGACGATCTCGGCGGGCGAGCAGTGGGGCGACCGGTTCAACCTGAACGTCGCGGTCAGCGGCACCAACAACTGGGTCGTCAGCCTCGGCCTCAACGGCGGTCAGAGCATCCAGAACAGTTGGAACGCCTCCGTCAGCGGCACCAGCGGCACGGTGACGGCCAGGCCGAACGGCAGCGGCAACAACTTCGGCATCACGATCATGGCCAACGGCAACTGGACCTGGCCGACGATCTCCTGTCGGACCAGTTAGCCCTGGTCAGCTCCTGACAGCACACCTCTGGCGTGGCGGCCCCGGCCGTCACGCCAGAGGTGTGCCGGCGGTGGCGACGTCAGACGGTGATGACGACTTTGGCCCGGGCGTGCTCACCTTCGAGGTACCGCAGCGCCCGAGGCACCTCGTGCAGCGGATAGGCCCGGTCGATGACCGGGGTGAGACGGCCGTTCTCGGCGTGCACCCGAAGCGCGTCGAGGTGCTGCCGACCGGGCACCGCCGTGAGGACGACGATGCGGTGTCTGACGAGGGGCGCCAGCAGCCGTCCGCGCGCGAGCAGCCCGACCGGTCCGATCAGACTGCCGCCTCGGTAGACACCACCGCCGGAGAGCAGCAACGCCCCGGTCGGGGTCAGCACCCGCCGCAGCGCCGTGAGTGACCGGTTGCCGACCAGGTCGAACACCACGTCGTGGCGACGGCTGTCGCGGGTGAAGTCGTCCCGGGTGTAGTCGACGACGTGCGCGGCACCGAGGGAACGGACCAGGTCGACGTTGCGCGTGCTGCACACGGCGGTCACCGTCGCCCCGAGCGCCGTGGCCAGTTGGATCGCCAGCGTGCCGACGCCACCGGACGCCCCGTTGATGAGGAGGCGGTCCCCGGGCCGGACCGGCCCCGCGCCCAGGCCCATCAGCGCCGTGACGCCGGCCAGCGGCAGGGCGGCCGCCTGCTGTGGGGTCAGGTTCGCCGGCCGCGCCGCAACCAGACTCGCGGGCACGCGCACGTACTCCGCGAACGCGCCGCCCGCCGCACCGAGGTCGCCGAAGACGGCGTCGCCCGGGCGGAGCTGTCGCACCCGGTTGCCGACGGCCTCGACCCGGCCGGCGAAGTCCCGGCCGGGGATGCGCGCGCGGGGCCGCGACCGGCCCATCGCCAACCGCGCCATCCGGGGATCGCCCCGCATGGCATGCCAGTCGTACGCGTTGAGTGCGGCGGCCTCCACCCGGACGAGAACGTCGTCGGCGGCGGGCACCGGCGGGTCCACGTCGGCGAGCGTGAGGGCCTCGGGTGGGCCGTACCGGTCCTGGATGATCGCCTTCAATTCCCTCACCCCTCCCCCGGTGTACGGCGTACACCTCCTGGTGACAAGGTTAGGTGTACGCCGTACACCTGTCAATGAGATTAGGGTTCGACTGACGACCGGACGACGAGGAGTGAGATGGCCGAGCAGGCGGAGACGCTGCGCCGCGCGCCGCTGAGCAGGGACCGGGTGCTACGCGCCGCCGTCGCGCTCGCCGACCAGGCCGGGATCGAGTCCCTCAGCATGCGCAATCTCGCCCAGGAGTTGGGCGTCGTACCGATGGCCCTCTACAAGCACGTGTCCAACAAGGACGAGCTGCTCGACGGCATGATCGACGTGGTGGTCGGCGAGATCGACGCGCCCGTGTCCGAGGCCGACTGGAAGCACGCCGTCCGGCAGCGCATCCTCTCGGCACGGCAGGTGCTGCGACGCCACCCCTGGGCGCCGCTGGCGATCGAGTCGCGGAACATGGCCACGCCGGCCATCCTGGCCTACCTCGACTCGGTGATCGGGACGTTCCGGGCCGGCGGATTCTCTGTCGACCTCGCCCACCACGTGATGCACGCCATGGGCAGCCGGATTCTCGGCTTCAGCCAGGAACTCTTCGACGCCACCCGGCGCGCCGGCCGCTCCGGCCGGACCGAGCCGACCCCGCCGGCAGTCCTCCCACCGGAGGTGGCCGCCCGGTTCCCGCACGTCGCGGAGATCGCCATGGCGGCGGCGCACGACGACGCGTCGGTCCTCGGGCAGGGCTGCGACGACCAGTTCGAGTTCGAGTTCGCGCTGGACCTGCTGCTGGACGGCATCGAGCGACTGCAACAACAGGGCTGGGCCTCGCCCCGCCGGCACCGGAAGGCCAGCGGGTAGCGACGGCAGGACGGGCAGTCAGGGCGCCCGGCCTGCCGTCAGGTCACCGATTCGGTCAGCTGTTCAGTGTGGCGAGCAGGGCGGTGGCCATGCCCTGCTCACCGCGGGCGTTCGGGTGGAAGGGCGCGGCCGAGTTCTGTGGCACCAGGCCCTCGACCCACCGGGTGCCGCTGCCCTTGCACGCGTCCCGGCCGATCGACGGGGTGTAGACGTCGGCGTAGGTGGCGCCGTTCGCGCTCGCGGTGCTGGCCAACATCGCGTTGAGCGACTTCTCGATGGTGCGCAGGTACGGCACGTCCTGGTAGGCGATCGGGACGACCGGCCAGCAGCCGTAGCCGGTGTCCGGCAGGATCGCCGGGTATCCCAGGACCACCACCCGCGCGTTCGGCGCGGCCCGCCGGACCGCTTGCAGCGTGGCGGTGATCTTCGGCGTGGCGGCGACGATCCTCGCCTGCAACTGGTCGACACCGCCGGCGGTGTACCGGTTCTTGCACGGCGAGCCGAGCGGGCTGCTGAGGCTCGCCTGCGCGCAGTCGCTGATGATGCCGGAGAAGCCGATGTCGTTCCCGCCGATCTGCACCGTCACCAGCGCGGTGTTCGACGTCACCGCGTTGAGCTGCGGTGGCAGCGTGACGCCCAGTTGGCCGCTGCCGCCGTAGAGGATGTCGTCCGTGGTGGCGCCGGAGCAGCTCACGTCGACGAACGAGGAGGAGCCGGCGGACGCGGCCACCAGGGAGGGGTAGTTGCGGTTGGACCGCAGGCAGTTCAGGTCGACCTGGGTGGGGATCAGCGGCCCGGCGGTGTACGAGTCACCCAGTGCGACGTAGCGACCGGTGGGCACTGCGGCGCTGGCGGGCGTGGCGACGGCGAGCAGCACACCGGCGGTGGCGACCGCGAGTGCGGCCATTCTGGTGGCTGCCCGCAGCAGGGGCAGGCGGGGACGGGTCATGGCGCCTCCCAGGAGGGATCACGGTGGTGGTGCCGAGATCCTTTCGCCGCCGGCGCCGCTCGTCAATATCGATGAGCCTCACTAAAAGCATGTCCGAAGTGTGGGACGCATCGGTGGTGTTCAATCAGTGGGCGCGTACCACCGGGCACCGGTGATCCGGATCCGCCGGGACTGCTTCCGGTTCCACTTGACCCGCATGCCGTGCCGCCGCAGCACCGGAAACGCGATGTCGTCACGCCCTCGGGGCGGTCGTTGTACCTCCATCCAGCCACGGCGACATCGTCGCCCAGCCGTACGACGGCCTGGAAGCGGGGACGGCCGGCCCGGCCGGCCCCGCTTCGGCAGTCAGTTGCCGGCGGGCACCTGGTCCTTGACGTCGTCGTAACCGGCCTTGCCCGGCGCCGGAGCCGGCGCGTAGATCACCCGGAGCACACCGGTCGGAAACGCCTCCGACGCCACCAGCCGCAGGTGGTACGCCGCGTCGCCCTCGTCGAACAGCTTGCGGCCCTTACGCGCGGCCACCGGGTGCACCAGCAGCCGCAGCTCGTCGACCAGCCCCGCGGCGAGCAGTTGCTGCACCACGGAGATCGACCCGGGGATGAGGATGCCGCGCACACCAGGGTCGGCCTTGAGGGCGGCGACGGCGTCGACGAGGTCCCCCTGGATCAGCTCCGAGTTACGCCAGGAGAACTCCAGTGCCTGGCGCGAGACCACGACCTTGCGCATGTCGCCGAGTTGCTTGGCGAACGGCGCGTCCTCCCCACCCGCGGCCTCCCGGTCGGGCCACGCGCCAGCGAAGCTGTCGTACGTCTCGCGCCCGATCAGCAACACGTCGGCGGTCTCGTAGTCCTCGGTGACGGCGCGGCCCATGTTCTCGTCGAAGTACGGGAAGTGCCAGTCCGGGTCGATCTCGGCCACACCGTCGGCCGAGATGAACAGCGTGGAGATGACAGTTGCCATCGCGGGGGATCCCTTCGAGTCGGGTGATGTCGACAGATCGACCGGCGCATCATCCCAAACCCGTCGGACACAATTTCGCCCCTGCCGCCGCATGTCGCAGCCCGGCAGGACAGGGGCGGCCCGGCGTGCTGCCGGGCCCGCCCGTCTGGGTCAGGTTGGGTCAGCGTTGGGTCAGCGTTGCAGGGTCAACAGACCCGGCCGGTACGGCAGCAGCCCGTAGTCGACGCCGTTGGAGCTGGGCGAACGACCCTGGTAGAGCAGTTG
>NZ_JAEVHL010000059.1 GCF_016803395.1 Micromonospora tarensis
GCGGGGCGGGAGTGGCGGGGGCAGCAGCAGCGCTGAGGAGCCCTGGCCGGTACGGGTGGTCAGCCAGAAGGTGGGTGCCTGGATCGCCAAGCTGGGCTGGGTCTGGGTGGACGGGCAGGTGGCACAGATCAGCCGCCGACCCGGCGCCAGCACCGTCTTCCTCACCCTGCGGGACCCGTCGGCCGATCTGAGCCTGACCGTCACCACGAACCGGGACGTGCTGGACGCGGGCGCACCGGAGCTGCGGGAGGGCGCCCGCGTGGTGCTGCACGCCAAGCCGGAGTTCTACGCGGCCCGGGGCACGCTGAGCCTGCGGGCCGACGAGATCCGGCAGGTGGGGCTCGGCGAGCTGCTGGCCCGGCTGGAGAAGCTCAAGAAGCTACTCGCCGCCGAAGGGCTCTTCGACCGGGCCCGCAAGCGCCGGCTGCCGTTCCTGCCCGGCCGGATCGGGCTCATCACCGGTCGCGCGTCGGCTGCCGAACGCGACGTGCTGACCAACGCCCGGCGACGCTGGCCGGCGGTGGAGTTCCGGACGGTGAACGTGGCTGTGCAGGGCCCGTCCGCGGTGCCGCAGATCGTCGACGCGCTCAAGGTGCTGGACGCGGACCCGAGCATCGACGTGATCATCATCGCCCGGGGCGGCGGCGGCATCGAAGACCTGCTGCCCTTCTCCGACGAGGCGCTCTGCCGCGCGGTCTTCGGCTGTCGTACCCCGGTGGTCAGCGCGATCGGCCACGAGACGGACGCGCCACTTGTCGACTACGTCGCCGACGTCCGCGCCTCCACCCCGACCGACGCGGCCAAGCGGGTCGTCCCCGACCTCACCGAGGAGGTACGCCTGATCGGCCAGGCCCGGCACCGCCTCGAACGGGCGGTGCGCAACCTCGTCGACCGGGAGACGCACCGGCTCGACGGGCTGCGCTCCCGACCGGTGCTGGCCCGACCCCAGGTGATGGTGGAGCAGCGGGCGACCGAGCTGTCCGCGTTGCGGCAACGCGCGGGCCGCTGCCTGGCGCACCGGCTCGCCGCCGCCGACGACGACCTGCGCCACACGCTGGCGCGACTACGCGCGCTCTCCCCCGCCGCCACGCTCGACCGGGGGTACGCGATCGTGCAGCGCGCGGACGGCCACGTCGTCCGCGCGGCGGCTGAGGTCGGCAAGGGCGACCCGTTGCGGGTCCGGCTGGCCGACGGCGAGTTGGCCGCCACGGTGGACGGCTGAGTGGCGCCGCGCTGAGCCGCAGAGGGGTGTGCTGAGATGAACACGATGACTGACGACACGAAGGCCGGGCCGGACGAGCGGCTCAGCTACGAGCAGGCCCGCGCCGAGCTGGCCTCGGTGGTGGAGCGGCTGGAGGCCGGCGGCACGTCCCTGGAAGAGTCGCTGGCGCTCTGGGAGCGCGGCGAGGCGCTGGCGGTGATCTGTCAACGCTGGCTGGACGGTGCGCGGGCGCGGATCGACGCCGCCCGGCAGGAGCCGGCTTCCTGAGCGTCGCCACGACGAACCCGACCAGCGGGTGGGGCGGCCGGAGCCACCCCACCCGGGTACCTCACTTGAACAGGCTGTACAGCTCGGCCGGCGCCTCGACGACCTGGTCCGCCGGCGGCTTCTGCGCGGCGGTGGCGGCACCGTAGTCGGAGTACGTCATCTTGATCTCCTGGGCGGTGGCCTGCCCGGCGGCCGGCAGCTGCAACACCAGCTCGCTGAGCCGGCCCTGCGGGTCCACCTTCGCGGTGAACGGGACGGTCTTCGCCTGGGTGCCCAGCGCGGCGATCGTGGCGGCGTTCAACGAGCCGGCCTCGGCGGCCTTGGTCACGTCGATGGTGCCGGCGTACGCGCCGGTGCCGGTGCTGCGGACCTCGGTGATGCCCTCGGTCAGCACCGCGCTGCCGGCCGGGTCGACCTTCTCGAAGTCGAAGCCGAGGCTGCGGTTGCCCTTGATCCGGGCCTGGTCCAGGTGCTGGTACTTGCCGAGGTTGAGCTGCTTGATCTCGGGCAGGCTGTTGGCGGTGGGGCCGCTCAGCTCCAGCTTGACCCAGCTGTCCGGCTTGAAGTGGATCACGTCGAGCTTCATCGCCAGATCGGACGAGGGGCCGCCGATCGCGACCTTCATCGTCGCGCTCTGGCTGGGTTGGTGCACCTGCCCCTCGGCGGTCGAGCCGGCCCCGGTGAGGCTGAACCGGAAGTTCCCGTTGCTGATCTCCTTGGTGGAGTCGAGCAGGGCCTGCTTGGCGTCGCCCGCCACCGGGGTGCCGGACGGGCTCGCGGTGCCGGACGCGGTCACCGTCGGGGACGCCGACGAGCCGGGCGTGCCGGTTCCGCTGGCACAGGCGGCCAGCGCGGGCGTGATCAGGGCGGCGGCTACCAGGCCGGCGCCGAGTCGTCGAACAGTCATACGTGTCTCCCAAGGGGGTCACCCGACAACCTGGTCGGCGCCGGAAACCGGGCGACGCAGCAGCACCGTCGGCTGCGTCGCGCGATCCGGGCCGAGCAGCGCGCCCGGATCACCCCCTCTTTGTTCCCTGTCGACGGGTCGGACAATCACCCTTCGGCCGGGTTGCCCAATTTCGCCGCCGCCGGGCGCGCTCAGCGCAACGAGCCAGCCAGTTCGCGGAGTTCGTTGTCCCGGGCATCACCGACGACGATCACCGTGCGGGTCGGCTCCAACAGCACCAGCGCCTGCTGGTTCCCCCGGGCGGTGTAGCGCTGCCAGCTGCGTCCGGCCAGCTCGGTGGGGCCCTGCGGCTGGCTCTGACCGGTCAGCTCCGCCGGGATCAGCCGCTCCGCCGGGACGTTGCTCTGTAGGAGCTGGACGCCCCGCCCCTCCGGGGTGAGGTAGCCGAGCCGGAGGTTCGCCCCGCCCTCCACGGTCTGGTAGCGGGCACTGACCGTCGACCAGCCGGAACCGAGCCCCTGCGGCTGACTGACCGGGAAGACGTTCGCCGACCGGGCCTGCTCGATCGCGGGGGCCGGATCGACGGTCGTGGGCTGGTCGCCGCCGAGAAAGCCCCGATAGAACGCCAGCAGGAGGACGATCGGCACGAGCAGCACCAGCAGTGAGATGGCCATGTCCTTCGGTGACCGCTCGGACTTGCCGGACGCCACCGGCGGCGGCGTCGGCCCGGTCGTGGCGGGCCCACCACCAGCGTGGGCGGCGACGTCGGCCGGCGGCTGGCCGTCGGGCGGTGTGCGGTCATCGGGTACGCGGTCGGCTGGCTGTGCGGGATCCACCCCTCCATCTTCGCAGCCGCCCGACCGGCGGTATCCGGCCCATCACCGCCCCGCGCCGACGCCGGTTCGGCGATCGTGTGAGGATCAGCGACAAAGCCGGCAGTGGGCACCGCCCTGCCGCCGGCCGTCCCCGCACCGTCGCGAGGAGGAGTAGCCGCCATGACGAACACCAGGACGCGGATCCCACAGGATCTCGACCGAAACCTCGCCCTCGACCTGGTCCGGGTCACCGAGGCCGCGGCGATGGCCGCCGGTCGGTGGGTCGGCCGGGGCGACAAGGAGGGCGGCGACGGAGCCGCTGTCGACGCGATGCGCAAGCTGATCAACTCGATCCAGATGCGCGGTGTGGTGGTGATCGGCGAGGGCGAGAAGGACAACGCCCCGATGCTCTTCAACGGCGAACACGTCGGCGACGGCACCGGCCCGGAGGTGGACGTCGCCGTCGACCCGGTCGACGGCACCACCCTGATGAGCAAGGGCATGCCGAACGCCCTGGCGGTGCTCGCCGTCTCCGAGCGGGGTGCGATGTTCGACCCCAGCGCCGTGTTCTACATGGAGAAGCTCGCCGTCGGGCCCGCGTACGCCGATGTGGTGGACATCAACGCCGGGGTGGCGGACAACCTGCGCCGGATCGCCAAGGTCAAGGGCACCGACGTCTCCGAGGTGACGGTCTGCGTGCTGGACCGGAGCCGCCACGACGACCTGGTCACGCAGATCCGCCGCGCCGGAGCAGGTATCCGGTTCATCTCGGACGGCGACATCGCGGGCTCCATCGCGGCCGCCCGGGGCGAGTCGGACGTCGACGTGCTGATGGGCATCGGCGGCACCCCGGAGGGCATCATCTCCGCCTGCGCGCTGAAGTGCATGGGCGGTGCGATGCAGGCCAAGCTCTGGCCGCGCGACGAGCAGGAGCGGGAGAAGGCGATCGCCGCCGGCCACGACCTGGACCGGGTGCTGGGCACCGACGATCTCGTCACCGGCGACAACTGCTTCTTCGTCGCGACCGGGGTCACCTCCGGGGACCTGCTGCGCGGGGTGCGCTACCGGGCCGGTGGCGCGTACACCCAGTCGATCGTGATGCGGTCGAAGAGCGGCACCATCCGGGTGATCGACTCGTACCACCGGTTGGAGAAGCTGGCGCTCTACTCCGCTGTCGACTTCGACGGTCGTCCGCTGGCTGAGCAGGAGTGACCGCCGCCGACACGGCGACCCCGCAGACGCTGTCGGCCGCCCGCCGGATCACCGGCGTCGCGCTGGCGTCGGCCTCCGGGGTCGCGGTGGCGGTGCAGTCGCGGATCAACGGCGAGTTGGGGGTACGCCTCGGCGACGGTTTTGCCGCCGCCGTGGTCTCGTTCGGCATCGGCCTGGTCGTGCTGCTGGTGCTGGTACCCGCGACCCCCAACGGACGGCGGGGCCTGGTCGCGACGCGGCGCGCCCTGGCGGTGGGCACGCTGCGGCCGTGGCAGTGCCTCGGCGGGATGTGCGGGGCCTTCCTGGTGGCCACCCAGGGGCTGACCATCGGCACCCTGGGTGTGGCGGTCTTCACCGTGGCGGTGGTCGCCGGTCAGACCGGCAGCAGCCTCGCCGTGGACCGGGCCGGTATCGGGCCCACCGGCCGGCAGCCGGTCACCAGGCAGCGGCTGGCCGGCGCGGTGCTCACCGTGCTCGCGGTCGGCCTGGCGGTCGGTGACCGACTCGAGGAGCCGGGCGCGCTGGCGCTGGCCCTGCTGCCCCTGCTCGCCGGGGTGGGCATCGCGTGGCAGCAGGCCGTCAACGGCCGGGTCCGGGCGGCGGCGGACAGCGCCTTGACCGCCACGTTGGTCAACTTCGCCGTCGGCACGCTCACCCTGCTCGTCGCGTTCGCCATCGACATCGCCGTACGCGGTTTGCCCGACGGTCACCTGCCGAACGAGCCGTGGCTCTACCTGGGCGGGCCGATCGGCATCGTCTTCATCGCGATCGCCGCCGCGATCGTGCGTTTCACCGGTGTGCTGCTGCTCGGCCTGGCCACCATCGCCGGACAGATCGTGGGCGCGGTACTGCTGGACGTGGTGCTACCCACGGCGGCGTCACACCCGGGCCTGAACACCCTGCTCGGTGCCGCGCTGACCATGGTGGCGGTGCTGGTCGCCGCGCTGGCGCCCCCCGCCAACTCCCGTCCTCGCTGACCTTCGGACGGCGACGGCAGCCCGGGCATCCTGACCCCAAGATGCCGATCAGCCGGGGAGTTGCCCCGGCTGATCGGCTCACTGCCACTCAAGGATCAATGCCACCCGCGCTAGCCGTTGTTGGTGACAGTCCTCGGGCTGCTACAGCCACAAACGGTGCTGCACGCTTTGTAGGTAATCCGGCTGCCGTAGCCGCCCAATTTGTTATTGCTGCTGTCCTCGTAGAGGTCCTTGTTGCAGTACCCTTCCACAATTCCGCCGGACACCCCGAGTTGGCGGTCAGCCGGCGTCGGAGGAGTGCCCGGGGAAGAGGTGTGCGCTCGGGTCGATGGCCACCGCCGCGTTGTTGACCGCCGTCGCCGCCTCGCCGAAGCCGGTAGCGATCAGCCGGACCTTGCCCGGGTATTCGGTGATGTCACCCGCCGCGAAGACCCTCGGCAGGTTCGTCGCCATCGCGCTGTCCACCACGATGTGCCGACGGTCCAGCCGGAGCCCCCACTCGGCGAGTGGGCCCAGGTCGGCGGTGAAGCCGAGGGCCGCCACCACCGTGTCGACCGGTAACGTCTCGGTCGCACCACCACGCACCGTGACCTCGGCGCCGGTCACCGTGGCATCCCCCAGTAGTCGGCTGACCTCGGCGTTGACCACCACCCGTATCGGCAGGGACAGCACCCGGGCGACCGTCGAGGCGTGCGCCCGGAACTTCTCCCGGCGGTGCACCAGGGTCACCGAGCGGGCCAGCGGTTGCAGCGTCAGGGCCCAGTCGAAGGCGGAGTCGCCGCCACCGACGATCAGCACGTCCCGGTCGGCCAGCTCGGCGGGCTCGGTGACGAAGTAGAGGATCCCGGAGCCGGGGGCGCCGTCGGCGCACGGCAGTGGCCGGGGGCTGAAGCTGCCCAACCCGCCGGTGACCACCACCGCGCCGCAGCTGAGCTGCTCGCCGGAGGCCAGGCCGAGCACCGGACGGCCCTCGGCGTAGGAGAGCTTCTCGGCCCGGGTGCCGAGCAGGTACTGCGGGCCGAACGGGGCGGCCTGGGCGACCAGGTTGGCGACCAGGTCGCGGCCCTTGACGGCGGGGAAGCCGGCGACGTCCAGAATCAGCTTCTCCGGGTACATGGCGCTGACCTGTCCGCCCGGCTCCGGCAACGCGTCGATCACCGCCACCGACAGCCCCCGGAAACCGGCGTAGTACGCGGCGAAGAGGCCGGCCGGACCGGCCCCGACCACGGCAACATCGACCTCGCGCATGGCGTACCGTCGCTTTCCGCTTACGGATCAACGCTTGCTGATCTAGACCGTAGGCGGGCGACGACGGTCCGGCAAGCACGTCAGGGGGCGCGCCGGAGATTGGGTCAGGGCAGGCTGAGCGTGGACCCCGAGTAGTCCGGGCCGTCCACGGTCGGTCGCCGCCGACGGAACAGGATCGCCGCCACCACCCCGCCGAGCAGCCCGAACAGGTGCCCCTGCCAGGAAATCCGCTCGTCGGTGGGGAGGATGCCGACCAGTTGCCAGCCGTAGAGCAGACCGACCAGCAGGAAGACCGCGAAGTTCCACCAGCTGCGCTCGACGATGCCCCGGGTGAGCAGGATGCCCAGGTAGCCGAAGATGACGCCGCTGGCGCCGACCACCACCGAGTTGGGTGAGCCGGTGAACCAGACGCCGAGCCCGCTGACCAGGATGATGACCAGGGTCGACCAGAGGAACCGGCGGGCCCCGGCGGCCAGCACGAAGGTGCCCAGCAGGATCAGCGGGATGCTGTTGCTGTAGAGGTGGTCGAAGCCGTGGTGCAGGAACGGGGAGAAGAAGACCCCGTCCAGCCCGTCGATGCGTTGCGGGATGATGCCGGCGGTGGCGTCCAGGCCGAACGCGAGCCCCTGGTCGACGGCCTCGATGAGGAAGAGGAACGGGACCACCGCGCACATGGCGACGAACGCCCGGCCGAGCGAGGCGTAGAACGCCTCGGTGCCGAACCGGAAC
Organism: Micromonospora tarensis; assembly: GCF_016803395.1. Lineage (GTDB taxonomy): Bacteria > Actinomycetota > Actinomycetes > Mycobacteriales > Micromonosporaceae > Micromonospora > Micromonospora tarensis. The sequence continues at coordinate 7,378 of NZ_JAEVHL010000059.1, forward strand.
GGGTCGCCGCTTGACGGGTGCAGGCTCACCCCACAACTGCTATCAGCAAAAGCAGCGGACCGCCACTCGCATCCCGTCCGGGGTACGCGCGACGGCGGGGCGGGTGAACCACCCACCCCGCCGTCGGCAGCCGTCAGTAGTGGCCGTTGTTCTGGAAGTAGGTCCAGGCGCCACAGGGCGTCTTGTACTTGCCCTTGATGTAGCCCAACCCCCAGGTGATCTGGGTGGCCGGGTTGGTCCGCCAGTCGTCCGCGACCGAGCCCATCTTGCTGCCCGGCAACGACTGCGGAATGCCGTACGCGCCGGAGGACGAGTTGCTGGCCTTGTGGTTCCAGCCGCTCTCCTTGGTCCAGAGCTTCTCCAGGCAGGGGAACTCGGCGATGCCGAAGCCCTTGTCGATCATCAGCGCACAGCCGATCTTGCGGTTGCCGCTGTACTCCGCGCAGGACGCCGGGATCGGACCGTCGTACGGTTTGGCGGCCGCGTTCGCCGCCTCGCGCTCGCGCTTGCGGGACGCCGCGGCGGCCTCGGCCCTGCGGGCCCGCTCGGCGGCCTCCTTGGCGGCCTGCACCGCCCGCAGCTTGGCCTGGTACTCGGCGGCCCGCTGCTTGGACGCCTGCACCTGGTGGGCGGCCTGCCGCTCGCGCTGGTACGCGAAATCGGCCCGGTCGACCTCGAGGCTGACCTGCTCGGTCAGGGCCTGTTGCTGGGTTTCCCGGTTTTCGCCCAGGTAGAAGCCGCCAGCGACGCCCACGGAGAGCAGGGCGACAGCAGCCGTACGGGCACCCAACCGGCTCCACAGCCGACTCACGAAGTGGTCCCTTCGTCGGGAGCAAGGACGCGGCCCGGCGCGGGCCACAGTCGGGCCGTCAGCCGTGCCACGAGCGCCCCGACCGGTCGTCGGTCGCACCGACACACCGACCGTCGCCGATGTCGTTCGTCTCGGAACGAACGATTACCAACGATTCCGGTGGTGCGTGGACGCTCGTGGGACACGATTGCGCACAGTGGGTCTGATGGGAAACCGACCGACCCGATTGTGATCTGTGCCACACGCAAAATGCGGACAAACCCCCGCAAAAGCTCCGGCTAGCTCGGGATGTCCTCCAGCAGGTCGGTGACCATCGCTGCGATCGGCGACCGCTCCGAACGGCTGAGGGTGACGTGCGCGAAGAGCGGATGCCCCTTGAGCGTTTCGATGACGGCCGTCACCCCGTCGTGCCGGCCGACCCGCAGATTGTCCCGCTGCGCCACGTCGTGCGTGAGCACCACCCGGGAGCCCTGCCCGATCCGGGACAGCACCGTCAACAGCACGCCGCGCTCCAGCGACTGGGCCTCGTCGACGATCACGAAGGCGTCGTGCAGTGAACGCCCCCGGATGTGGGTCAGTGGCAGCACCTCGAGGATGCCCCGCGAGGTGACCTCCTCCAGCACGTTCTCGTGCACCACCGCGCCGAGGGTGTCGAAGACCGCCTGCGCCCAGGGCGACATCTTCTCCGACTCAGAGCCCGGCAGGTAACCCAACTCCTGACCACCGACGGCGTACAGCGGGCGGAACACGATCACCTTCTTGTGCCGGCGACGCTCCATCACCGCCTCCAGGCCGGCGCAGAGCGCCAGCGCCGACTTGCCGGTGCCGGCCCGGCCGCCCAGCGAGACGATCCCGATCGACTCGTCGAGCAGCAGGTCGAGGGCGATGCGCTGCTCGGCCGAGCGGCCGTGCAGACCGAACGCCTCCCGATCCCCCCGGACCAGCCGCACCGACTTGTCCGGCAACACCCGGCCCAGCGCGGAACCCCGACCCGAGTGCAGCACCAGGCCGGTGTGACAGGGCAACCCGGCCGCCTCGTCGAGGTCGAGCGTCTCGCCGGCGTACAACCGGCCGATCTGCTCCTCGCCCAGCTCCAGCTCGGACATGCCGGTCCAGGTGGGGTCGCTGGCCTGACCGTGGCGGTACTCGTCGGCGCGCAGACCCACCGAGGCCGCCTTGACCCGCAGCGGCATGTCCTTGCTGACCAGAGTCACCTCCCGCCCCTCGGCGGCGAGGTTGAGCGCGACGGAGAGAATCCGGGCGTCGTTGCTCTCGGTTCGGAAACCGGGCGGCAGCACTCCGTCGTCGGTGTGGTTCAGCTCCACCCGCAGGGTGCCACCCGCCTCGTTGGCGGGCACCGGTGTGTCCAGGCGGCCGTGCCGGACCCGCAGGTCGTCCAGCATCCGCAGTGACTGCCGGGCGAACCAGCCCAGCTCCGGATGATGCCGCTTGCCCTCCAGCTCGGTGATGACCACCAGCGGTAGCACCACCTCGTGCTCCGCGAACCGGTGGAACGCCGCCGGATCGGAGAGCAGCACGGACGTGTCCAGGACGAAGGCCTGGCCGGCTGGTCGGGGCTCCTCGGGGTCGGCCGGCGCGGTGGCGCCGAACGGCGGCTCCGGGTGGCGCGGCGGGTCGTGGCAGTCGCGGCCGGGGTCTGGTCGGCACCGGCAGGGGTACGGCGAGTCGTCACAGGCCTGCTCCGACGGATGGGCACCCGCCACCCGCGTTCCGCCTCCTCCGGTGCCCGGGGACACGGGGTCGGATGCGGAACCCCATGCGCGAGGTCGCAGATCCGGGCGGGCCGGCTGGCCCGGGAGAACCCCGTGCCATGCCTAGACGCTAGCCCCGCCGGACCGTCCCGGCTAGAGGTCTGACGTGGATCTCCCGAGACGGGGTCGTGAACACCACCGCGCCCAGCCGACGGCCCTTGTTCGCGGGCGCGGCGGAACCGGCCGGGATGCATGCCCCCTGCGCGCATCCCGGCCGGTGGGGCCACCGTCACCGGTCTGACGTGACCCCGACGGTGCGTGTCCGCCGCGGACGACGCACCGCGTTCGTGGTGTCGGTCGGCGGGCAGGACCCGCCGAGCGACTCAACCGGTACGTCGGACGAGCGTGCCAGTCGGGTGCCGTCCGGTGATCGGGGCGGCCGGCGCGGTGAACGACGAGCCGGTGTACGTGGTGCCGGGGCGGGCCACCGTGCCGGCGGAGCGGACCACGCCCGCCGAGGAGACCGACAGCGCCGAGGCGATCGCCGCCTGGGCGTCGCGTCGACGGCGGTTCCAGGCGCCCCGGTCACCGTCGAAGTAACCCTGCCGGTAGCCGAACCGGTAGCCGATGCGGTAGCTGAGCTGCCCGTGCAGCCGGCCAGCCGCATAGCTGGTGGCACCGAGCACCAGCACCAGGAACACCACGAGGAACGGGCTCATCGGGCCGCCCCGGCCCAGCCCGGACGCCAGGTCATCGCTCCTCCGGCTCGATGCTTGTGGGATCCGCGACGAGCAGCCGGTCCAGGTCGTCGGTGCTGACCTCCTCGACCAGCTCGACGCTGATCCGGCAGCCGTCCAGCACGACCTCGGCCACCGAGGACCGGCGGATCTCGCCGCCGGCGTCGTAGACCCGGACGCTCAGCTCCGGGCAGCCGAGATGGGTGCGCCAGGCGTTCCACTCGGCGCGATCGCCGACGCTCAGCGACAGGTAGCGACAGCCTCGGGCCAGGTAGAGACGCCAGGGGGCGGTCAGCCCGGCGGCGACCCCCTCGGCGATCAGCCCGAAGGCCTGGGCGCGGGTGGCGAGTTCGGTCACCACAACCCCCTGGCACCGGGGGCGTGACGCATGTGAGCACCAGTCGTCTCATGCACGTGACACACCGTAGATTGTCCCATGGGCGTGACAGTATCAGCTTTTCGTCCGCTTACCTTGGTCACTACGGGCATCTATTCTGCCCGCGTGACACCCCTCAAGAGTGGCGCGGGACCGTTTACCGGAAATCCGAAGGACCCGTCACGTCCGCGTGACAGCAGCGAGCCGGGGCGCACGTCCACGGCCGGCTGGCCGTACCGTCACGGAGTGACCGAGACGGCCAATGCGCGGAAGATCGCCTTCGCCACCTTCGTCCGGCGGGCCCTGGACGAGGCACGAGCGACCCGAGCCTGGAGCGGCACCGAGGTGTCCCGGCGCACCGGAGTCTCCCGGCAGACCATCAACCGGTGGGTCCGGGGCGACTGGGCCAGCGACCCGGAGGCCGAACGGGTGGTCGCCTTCTGCGAGGGCCTGGGCCTGAACCCGGCCGCCGCCTTCGCCGCGCTCGGTTGGGACCGCACCGCGGCCGGCCCGCGCGGCGACCAACCCACCCCGCCGATGGACCCCGACGTGGAGGCGTTGCTGCGCCGCCTGGTCGACCCGCAGGTGTCGGACGCGGAGAAGTTCCACATCCGGGAAACCATCAGATACCTCGCATACCGCCCAACGTTGCCGGTCGATGTCCGAAAAAGGGGCAGTCAGGCCGGGTAGTTCCTCAGATGGCGAAAGAACGCCTGGTCAGGTTCATTCGTTTACCTCCGGGGCTGGAACGGGCACGCTAGCGTCCCTATTCGTACTGCTTGGGCTCGTCATCGGCGGGGGGACGGGACAAGGCCGAACCTAGCCCTGCGGGACAGAAGGAGGGGTCTGTCCATGACCCTGAAGTGGTTGGCAGTCGTGGTGGCCACGGTGTCGGTGACATTGTGGGCGACCGGAAACGCAGTGACCCTCGCGGTCAACGGCGGGCAGCTTCCGCTGCTCGTCAACCTCTTCGTGCTGATCACCGCCGGCACCGCGGTCGTCCTGGCCGTCGTCGCCGAGCTGCACGAGCGTCTCAACGACCGGATCAGCGCGCTCACCGAGTTCCTGGTGGCACGGCTCAACGAGATCGAGACCCACACCGGCGACCGCAACACCGGGTTCGTGGAGGGCTACCTGTTGAGCCACGGCCAGGAGGCAGCGGTGGTGCCGTTCGGTCGGCGCGGACGAGGAGCCGCCGAACGCTGATCGCCCACCGGTCAACGGGTCCACTCGGCCAGGAATGAGCCTGGATCGCCGGGGTACGCTGACGCGCGTGCCGCCGTTGAATCTGGGCAACCAGCAGCCGAGAACCCCGTTGAACGCCGACCAGGCCTGGCGGACAACCGCCAGCCGGGCGGCCGGGACCGTGCTCTTCTTCGACTTCGACGGCACACTCGCGCCCGTCGACGACGATCCGACCGCGGTACGCCCGGCGCCCAAGGCGCTGGCCGCGATCGAGGCGCTGGCCCCGATCGTGCAGCGGGTGGCGATCGTCTCCGCCCGACCCGTCGAGTTCCTCCGGGACCAGCTCGGCGGGCTCGACGGTGTGGACCTCTACGGCCTCTACGGGTTGGAGCACAGCCACTCTGGCGGGGAGACCGTCACCGAGCCGGCCGCGCTGCCCTGGGTGCCGACCATGGCGGAGCTGGCCGACCTGGCCCGCGCGGAGCTGCCACCCGGCACGCTCGTCGAGTACAAGCGGCTCTCGGTCGCGCTGCACTGGCGTACCGCCCCGCGGCTCGGCCCGACCGTGCAGCAGTGGGGGCAGGCGCAGGCCGACCGGCTGGGGCTGCGGGTGCAGGCCGGGCGCATGGTGCTGGAGCTCAAGCCCCCGGTCGACCGGGACAAGGGCATGGTGATCGGCGAGGCGATCAAGGGCGCCACCGGCGCCTGGTACTTCGGCGACGACGTCTCGGACATCAAGGCGTTCGCCGCGCTGCGGGCGCGGGCCGCCGCCGACCCGGATTTCCTCGGTGTCTGCGTGGCCGTGGCCAACCCGGAGACCGGCCACGAGGTGGCCAACGCCGCCGACCTGACCATCGAGTCCCCGGCCGCCCTGGGCGACTTCCTCACCCAGGCGCTGACCCACCTGCCCTGAGGTCGGGCCGAACGGCGACGGATCAGGCGCCGTAGCGCCGTTGTCTGGTGGCGTATGAGCGCAATGCGCGCAGGAAGTCGATGTGCCGGAAATCCGGCCAGTTGAGCTCGCAGAAGTAGAACTCCGAGTGCGCGGACTGCCAGAGCATGAAGCCGGACAGCCGCTGCTCGCCGCTGGTGCGGATGACCAGGTCAGGGTCGGGCTGACCCCGGGTGTAGAGGTGCTCGGCGATGTGCTCGACGTCCAGCACCTCGGCCAGCTCCTCGATGGTGCCACCGGTGGCGGCGTGCTCCAGCAGCAGCGAGCGGACCGCGTCGATGATCTCCCGGCGACCGCCGTAGCCCACCGCGATGTTGACCTCCGCACCGCCGACACGCTCACGGGTGCGCTCCTCGGCGCCCTTGAGCGCCGCCGCGGTCTGCGCCGGCAGCAGATCGAGCGCCCCGACGATGCGCAGCCGCCAGGGGTTGCCCTCCTCGGCCAGCTCCACCACCAGATCCTCAATGATCTTGAGGAGCGGGTCCAGCTCACTGGCCGGACGGCGCAGGTTGTCGGTGGCCAGCAGGTAGAGGGTGACATGCCCGACGCCGGCCTGGTCACACCAGCCGAGGACATGCTTGATCTTTGCCGCGCCGACCCGGTGCCCGTCGTTCGGGTCGACGAAGCCCATCTCCCGCGCCCAGCGGCGATTGCCGTCGCACATCACCCCGACGTGCCGGGGCACCGGCTTACCCGCGAGCTTCGCCGTGAGCCGGCGCTCGTACACCGAGTAGATAAGGTTCCGCAGCGTCATCACCCTGCAGCCTAGCGACCCGTCGGCTGATTCACCGCCTCGGAGCCCTCTCCCCGCCGGGCAGACCGATGCCGATCATCGCCAGAGTGCGGGCGGTGAGCCGTCCGTCGCCCAACCCCAACTCGACCACGTCGTAGAAGACCCGGTCGTCCCGGCGGGCGGCCCGAACCGCCGCGTCCACCACCCGACGCCGCCGCGCCAACCAGGCGGCGGCGGAGCTGTGCCGCAGGTGGATGCCGAGTCGGCGCCGCAACCCGTGGGCGTAGCGGCGGGCGGCCAGCTCGGGTGCCTGGGCCGCCGCCGCACCGGCCAGCGCACCGGAGAGCAGCGCGTAGAAGATCCCCTCTCCGGTGAACGGGTTGATCAGTGACAGCGCGTCCCCGGCCAGCAGCGTCCGCCCCCGCCCCGGCGACGGGCGGTGGGTGGAGAGCGGCAGGTGGTGGGCACGCAACGCGGTCACCGTCGCCAGGTCGGTGCCGGGCAACAGCGTGGCCAGCCGGTCCAGCAGGTACGCCCGGCTGAGCGACTCGCCTCGCAGGACCTCGCCGTATCCGACGTTCGCCCGCCCGTCACCGATCGGGAAGGACCAGGCGTACGCCGGCCAGCGCGCCTTCGAGGTGACGATGAGCTGCTCGGACGGGCCGGGCAGCGCCGGAGCGTACCCCCGGATGGCCAGGGCGAGGTGCCGATCGGGGTTCTGCTGGTGGCCGAGCGCCCGCCGCACCACCGAGCCGGCACCGTCCGCGCCCACCACCACCCGGCCGGACAGCTGCCGGTCGAGCACCACCCGGTCGTCACGCGGCTCGACCCGGCGCACTGTGTGCCGGCGTAGCTGCGCCCCGGCCGCCACCGCGGCCGCCACCAGCCGCGCGTCGAAGACCTCCCGGGGCACCGTGTACGCGGGGCGGGGCAGTGCCCGCGCGACCGCGCCACCGCCCGGCGCGATCATCCGTAACGCGGGCAGCGGCGGGTAGCCCGCCACCGCCTCGGGCACCCCCAGCTCGGTGAGCACGTCCACCGAGTGCGCGGCGATCCCGTCACCACACGCCTTGTCGCGAGGGAAATCGGCCCGGTCCAGCAGCAGCACGCTGGCGCCCGCCCGCCGAGCCGTCAGCGCGGCGGCCGCACCGGCCGGACCCGCTCCCACCACCACCACGTCGAACTCGTCGCCCACCACCGCGCCTCCTCCGTCCCGCCCGGCACGACCGGGCCGTTCCGGCACCGCCGCGACGATCCGGCGACGCCGACCGGGACGTCCGACGCCCACCCGCCATCCTGCCCCCTGCCCGGGCCTGTCGACCGATCCCGCGCGGCGCGACTTTGCGCGGCAAGAGGGCGGGCGCGGCGGGACGGGCACCGACCTCAGCTCGGGGCGGCGTCCCGGGCGCGGCTCGCCCGCCGCAGACCGTAGAGGGCCACCCCGGCGGCGGCGAGGAGCGGAGCACCGTCGCGGACCAGGCCGTCCAGGCCCAGCAGCCACCAGCACAGCGGCAGGTCCACGGCGAGTACGGCCACCGTGACGACGACCAGGAGGCCCCGCGCCCAGTCCTTGCCCCGGAGCAGGAACGCGGTGCAGAACAGCACCGCGTAGCTGGCCGTGATGCCCGCGCCGATCCAGAACAGCACCGCCGGCACCGCGGTCAGTCGGTCGTCCAGGATGGAACCTCCGGCCACCAGCGCCGGCACCAGCATCAGCGGGCTGTAGGTGAATGCCGCCACCCGGCTGGTCAACAGCCAGGCGCTGGCCTGCGGCCGACGTGGCGGGGTCTCCCGCCAGGAGATGCCGGCCCGGTCGATGACGAGCCGGGGGCGGTGTCGGACCAGGTGCCCGGCCACCGCCGACGAGCGGTAGAGCAGCCACACCACGGCGACGCAGAGCGCGCCGAGAACGGCGAAGCCGAGCAGCCCGGGCAGCGGCGGCACCCCCTGCCGGGGCACGATGAGCCGGCCGACGGCGAAGATCGTGGTGACCGCGAGGATCAGCCCGAACGGGCGGGCCGCCGTACGACCTCGCCGCACGTGCCCGATCAGCAGCAGGAAGCCGAACGAGCGCAGCATGGCCCATCCGGTGCGGACGGCCAACCCGAAACCCTGCTCCGGGGCGTACCACCAGTTGAGCAGCTCGACCACGACGGTGGCCGCCGCCGTCGTCGCCAGCAGGATGGTGAGCACCCGGACGGCGGACGGCCGCCGGACCTGGGTCTCGGCGGCGTCCTCATGGGATTCAACATTGCCCGCAGGGGGCGAACCTCACACCTGGCGCTGCGGCTGTGCGGCGTCCAGACGCGCGCGCAGCGCGTCCAACTCGGCCCAGAGCACGCCGGGCAGCTTGTCGCCGAACTTCTCGAACCACTCGGTGATCATCGGCAACTCGTTACGCCACTCGTCCGGGTCGACCTTGAGGGCGATCCGGACGTCCTCCGGGGTCATGTCCAGACCCTCGACGTCCAGGGCGTCCGGCGCGGGCACCATGCCGACCGGGGTCTCGACCGCGTCGGCCGTGCCCTCGATCCGCTCCACCACCCACTTGAGCACCCGGGAGTTCTCCCCGAAGCCCGGCCAGAGGAACGAGCCGTCCGGGTCCTTGCGGAACCAGTTGACGTAGTAGATCTTGGGCAGCTTCGCCTCGTCGCCGTCGGCGCCCTTGCCCATCTCGATCCAGTGCCGGAAGTAGTCCCCGGCGTGGTAGCCGATGAACGGCAACATCGCCATCGGGTCCCGCCGGACCACGCCGACCGCGCCGGACGCGGCGGCGGTGGTCTCCGAGGAGAGCGTCGCACCCATGTAGACGCCGTGCACCCAGTCCCGGGCCTCGGTCACCAGCGGGATGGTGTCCTTGCGGCGGCCACCGAAGAGGATCGCGTCGATCGGTACGCCGTTGGGGTCGAAGTACTCGTCGGCGAGGATCGGGCACTGGGTGATCGGGGTGCAGAACCGGCTGTTCGCGTGGGAGGAGAGGCTGTCGCTCTCCGGCGTCCAGTCGTTGCCCTTCCAGTCGATCAGGTGCGCCGGCGGCTCACCCATGCCCTCCCACCAGACGTCGCCATCGTCGGTGAGGCCGACGTTCGTGAAGATGGAGTTGCCCCGGTCCAGGGTGCGCATGGCATTGGCGTTGGTCTTCCAGTCGGTGCCGGGCGCGACGCCGAACAGGCCGTACTCCGGGTTCACCGCGTAGAGGCGGCCGTCCGGGCCGAAGCGCATCCAGGCGATGTCGTCGCCGATGGTCTCGACCTTCCAGCCGGGAATGGTCGGCTCCACCATGGCGAGGTTGGTCTTGCCGCAGGCCGACGGGAAGGCGCCGGCGATGTGGTGGACCTTGCCTTCCGGGGAGGTGATCTTCAGGATCAGCATGTGCTCGGCGAGCCAACCCTCGTCCCGGCCCATCACACTGGCGATCCGCAGCGAGTAGCACTTCTTGCCGAGCAGCGAGTTGCCGCCGTAACCGGAGCCGTACGACCAGATCTCCCGGGTCTCCGGGAAGTGCGAGATGTACTTGGTGTCGTTGCACGGCCAGGCGACGTCCTGCTGGCCGGGGGCGAGCGGAGCGCCGATCGAGTGCAGCGCGTGCACGAAGTCGGCGTCGTCGCCCATCGCCTCGAGGACCTTGGCGCCCATCCGCGTCATGATCCGCATCGAGGCGACCACGTACGCGCTGTCGGTGATCTCGACACCGAACATCGGGGACTCGGCCTCCACCGGGCCCATCACGAACGGGATGACGAACATGGTGCGACCGCGCATCGAACCCCGGTACAGCTCGGTCATCGTCCGCTTCATCTCGGCCGGCGCCATCCAGTTGTTGGTGGGGCCGGCGTCCGCCTCGTCGACGGAACAGATGTACGTGCGCTCCTCGACCCGGGCGACGTCCGTCGGGTCGGTGCGCGCGTAGAACGAGTTGGGCTTCTTCTCCGGGTTGAGCCGGACCAGTGTGCCGGCCTCGACCAGCTCATCGGTGAGGCGGCGCCACTCCTCGTCGGACCCGTCCACCCAGACGACCCGGTCGGGGGTGGTCAGTTCCGCGACCTCACGGACCCAGGCGAGCAGTTTCGGATGGGACGTCGGGGCCTGATCAATACCCCGCACAACAGCCGGAGCAACCATGACACATCTCCTTGTGGTCGACGCTGACCGATCTATGGGATGCACGAGTCTCAGCGGCGCGATGCGTCGCCTTCGTGAAAACCTGGGATTGGCCTCAGCGTAAACCGGGCAGCCTTCCGAGTCAGTGGGACAGGTTGTGAAGAACTGCACAAGCTACGGCTTCGCTGCGGCATCACGAGCTGATACCCGCTTTCCCGCGCAGTTTCACGCAAATCTTGTTGTGCACTCCGGCGGACGCCTGTTGCGGTCGAGCCGTGGACCTGCCCCGCCGACCGGTGCGTGGATTCCCGTTCCGGAGCGCCTCAGTCCTCCCAGTTGGTTACGCTGCGTGCAGTGGTTGCGCACGCCGCGCTGGGCTCCACCGGGGGACCACGCCCGCTCACCGTTGCTCCCCCTCTGACTGGTCGACAGCCGGTAGGCTCGGCCCGTGGCCGCCACGATGACCGGGGAGCAACCGGGTCCCCGGCAGACGCGACGGGGTCTGGTCGGCACCCTGCTGGACCGATTCGGTCACCTCGTCCGCGAGCTGAGCAAGTTCGCCACCGTGGGCGGGATCGCCTTCCTCATCGACTTCGCGCTCTTCAACTATCTGACCACCAGTCGGGGCGTCGAAGAGCTGACCGCCAAGACGGTCTCCACCGTCATCGCGGCCTCCGTCGCCTTCGTCGGCAACCGGTTCTGGACCTGGCGGCACCGCCAGCGCAGCCACCCCGCCCGCGAGTACGCGCTGTTCTTCTTCTTCAACACGGTCGGCCTCGGCATCGCGGTGGCCTGCCTCGCCCTCAGCCGCTACGGGCTCGGCAGCATCTGGCCGGCCGTGTTCCAGACCCGCCTGGCGGACAACATCGCCAGCTACATCGTCGGCACGGGCCTCGGCACGCTGTTCCGATTCTGGTCGTACCGGCGGTTCGTCTTCGTCGAAGCGGGAAACCCGCCCCTTCCGCAGGTGCAGCCCGACCCTGATCACGGGGCGTGACCTGCCGCCCATCCCGTTCGGCCGGTGATCGCCGGCCGCACCGACTGCCCTAAGGTGTTTCGCATGCGTCTTGTCCGTCTGCTGCCTGAGCGCTGGCAGAAGTTCATCCACGAGGCGCTCAAGTTCGGCATCGTCGGCGGCATCAACACCGTCATCAATTACGCGGTGTTCAATGCCCTTGCACTGACCGTTTTCGTCAACGGTCAGTTGAAGGCGACCGTGATCGCGACCATCGTCGCCACCATCACGTCGTATCTGATGAATCGGCACTGGACGTACCGCGACCGCCCCAAGTCGGCGCTCCGCCGGGAATACGTCCTGTTCTTCCTCTTCAACGGTGCCGGGCTGCTGATCGAGCTGGGCGCGGTGGCGGCCGCGAAATACGGCCTCGGCGTCCACGGCCTGCTGGCGTTGAACCTGGCCAAGACCGTCGGTGTCCTGCTGGCCACGCTGTTCCGCTTCTGGTCGTACCGGACCTTCGTCTTCCAGCCCGTCGCACCCGCCGAGGACGCGGCGAAGGCCGAGTCCACCTGGCACGACATTCCACGCGACGAGTGGGACACGATGGCGGAGATGGACCCGGTCGCCGAGTTGGCGGAATCCGTGTCCGAGCTGGAGGAGACGGAGTCCGCGCAGCGCGCCGACTCCCCGCCCGGCACACCCACCCAGGGGCGGCCCGCGCGACTGAGCGTCAGCCCGGCCGCCGACCTGGACGCGGAACTCGCCGCGGAGCTGCACGTCAGCACCCGCCGCGCACCCCGCCGATGACGCCACCCGAGGGCCGCTCCGGCACCGGTCGCCCCGCTGAGCTGTTCTTCGAGGATCTGGTCCCGGGGCTCACCGTCGACCTCGGGGTGGTCACCGTGGACGGCGACGAGATGGTCGCCTTCGCCCGCCGCTTCGACCCGCAGTGGTACCACGTCGACCCCGAGCTGGCCGAGGCCAGTCGGCACGGCGGCCTGATCGCCAGCGGCTTCTACACGGTCAGCCTGTTCATGCGCGCGTACGTCGACCACCTGCTGTCCCGGGCGGCCGCCGACGCGTCCCCAGGCCTGGAGGAGCTGCGCTGGCTCGCCCCGGTACGCGCCGGGGACCGGCTCGCGGTCCGGGTCGACGTGATGGGCGCCCGGCCGTCGACCGCCCGCCCCGGGCTCGGCACCGTCAGCCTCACCGGCACCATGCTGCGCCTCGGCCCGGACGACCGGCCCGAGCAGGAGGTGTTGCGGACCCGCTTCCGTGGCTGGTTCGCGGTGCGGCCGGTCGAAGCGGACGCGACCGAAGCCGAGCTACCCGACGACGGCGCGACCGAAGCCGAGCTACCCGACGGCGGGGCACCCGCCGCCGAACCGGCCGCGATCAGCCCGCCCAGGGCCGAACCACCCGGCTGAGCCCGCCCCGTCACCACTGCGCGGGGGCGGGCTCAGCCTGTCCGGATCAGGTCGTGGTGTCGCGCAGCGACTTGCCGTCCTGCATGTCGGCCAGCATGTCGCGCATCTCCCCGTCGCCCAGCGAGTGCTTGTCGTGCTGCGCCTCGACCAGCTCGTACAGGGTGGTCTGCACCTTCCCGACGTTCGGTACGTCGGCGAGCACCGACTGGCCGCGCTCACCTGCCGACTCGATGGTCAGCGTCCCGCAGCCGAGCAGACGCTCGAGGAAACGCTGGTTCATCGAGTGGTCGTTGACCCGGGTGAGCGGAAGGTCGCGCCGGTCCCGGGAGAAGACACCCTGCTGGAGCAGCACCCGTTCGTTGGTGAACAGGTAGTGCGTGGTGCGCCAGACCAGGAACGGCCACAGACCGAGCCAGAGCACCGCGACCAGGCCGATCACCCCGATCACGGCGAGCGCGATCGAACCGCCGTCACTCTCGGGCAGCAGGAGCACGCCGACCACCACTGCGGCGATCGCCAGCACCAGCACCACGATCGGCCGGATCAACGCCTTCCAGTGCGGGTGTAGGTGCAGCACGACGTGCTCGTCCTCGGTGAGCACGTCTTCAGGAAACGCCACGGGGAACCTCCAACGCGATTTTCTCGACGCGCAGACGGTAAACCCCCCAAGCCACACCACAACATCCGCCACGCGGCCGCACCGCGTGGGGGGTCAGCGGAGGTGGAGCACGTCCCCGGCGGCCAGCGTGCGGTTGCCGGTGGCGGTGGTCACCTCCAATTGGCCGTTCGGGTCCACGCCGACGGCTGTCCCGGTCTCGGTTTCGCCGTTGGGCAGCAGCACGCGCACCTCGCGGCCGACCGTCGCGCAGGCGGCCAGGTAGGCGTCGCGCAGGCCACTGGCCACCGCGTCGCCGCCCGCCGAGCGCCACCGGTCGTACCAGTCGGCGACCGAGCGCAGCAGCGCCCGCAGCAGCGGGTCGCGGTCGGTGGCCGCCGCGCCGGCCAGCTGGAGCGAGGTGGCCGGCAGCCCGGTCGGATTCTCCGGCAGTTCGTCGGCGCGCAGCGTCACGTTGAGCCCGATGCCCAGCACGATGGCCGGCGGCTGGTCCGGCGTACGCCCGGGGACCGCCTCGGCCAGCACGCCCGCGCACTTCGCGTCGTTGATCAGCAGGTCGTTCGGCCACTTCAGGGTGGCGTCCAGCTCGGCCAGCCGGGCCACCGCCTCGACCAGCGCCACCCCGGCCAGCAACGGCAGCCACCCGTACCCGGTGGGTGCCGCCGGCAACCAGCCGCGGTCCGGCACCGCCTCGCCGGGCCGCAGCAGCACGCTCGTCGCGATGCCGGCCCGCGCCGGCGACTGCCAGACCCGGCCGCGCCGGCCCCCGGCCCGCGGTCTGCCGCTCCGCGACCACGACCAGCCCCTCCGGCTCGTCGTTCCGGGCCGCCTCGGCCACGTCGGCGTTGGTGGAACCGGTCTCGGTACGCAGCTCCAGCCGGGCCCACGGCCCGTTCGGCGCGACCAACGCGCGGCGCAGCCGGACCGCCGACAGCGGCGGTCGGTCCAGATCGGTGTACGGGGAGCCCGGCATTCCGCCAGCCTACGGCGGTGCCCACGGCGGCACTGAGGCGTACTGCACAGCGGCACCCACCTGAACCATCGTTATATTCCCTGGGTGACTACCGAGACCGGGACCAACATCCACAGCACTGCGGGCAAGCTGGCGGACCTGGAGCGCCGGGTCGACGAGGCGGTGCACGCCGGGTCGGCCCGCGCGGTGGAGAAGCAGCACGCGCGGGGCAAGAAGACCGCCCGCGAGCGGATCGAGATGCTGCTCGACGAGGGTTCCTTCGTCGAGCTCGACGAACTGGCAAGGCACCGGTCCACGGCCTTCGGGCTGGAGCGGAACCGCCCCTACGGCGACGGCGTGGTGACCGGCTACGGCACTGTCGACGGCCGGCAGGTCTGTGTCTTCGCGCAGGACTTCACGGTCTTCGGCGGCTCGCTCGGTGAGGTCTTCGGCGAGAAGATCGTCAAGGTGATGGACCTGGCCATGAAGATCGGCTGCCCGGTGGTCGGCATCAACGACTCCGGCGGCGCGCGCATCCAGGAGGGCGTCGTCTCGCTCGGTCTGTACGGGGAGATCTTCTTCCGCAACGTGCGGGCGTCCGGGGTCATCCCGCAGATCTCGCTGGTGATGGGGCCCTGCGCCGGCGGCGCGGTCTACTCCCCGGCGGTCACCGACTTCACAGTCATGGTCGACCAGACCTCGCACATGTTCATCACCGGCCCGGACGTGATCAAGACGGTGACCGGCGAGGACGTCGGCATGGAGGAGCTGGGCGGAGCGCGCACGCACAACTCCCGCAGCGGCAACGCGCACTACCTCGCCAGCGACGAGGCCGACGCTGTCGACTACGTCAAGGCGCTGCTGTCGTACCTGCCGTCGAACAACCTGGACGAGCCGGTGGTCTTCGACGCCCCCGCTTCGCTGGAGATCGATGACCAGGACCGGGAGTTGGACACCCTGATCCCGGACTCGGCCAACCAGCCGTACGACATGCACCAGGTCATCGAGCACGTCCTCGACGACGGGGAGTTCCTGGAGGTCCAGCCGCTCTACGCGCAGAACATCGTGGTCGGCTACGGCCGGGTCGAGGGTCGGCCGGTCGGCGTGGTCGCCAACCAGCCGATGCACTTCGCCGGCACGCTGGACATCGCCGCCTCGGAGAAGGCCGCCCGGTTCGTCCGTACCTGCGACGCGTTCAACATCCCGGTGCTGACCTTCGTGGACGTGCCCGGCTTCCTGCCCGGCACCGGCCAGGAGTGGGACGGCATCATCCGCCGGGGCGCCAAGCTCATCTACGCGTACGCCGAGGCGACCGTCCCCAAGGTCACCGTGATCACCCGCAAGGCGTACGGCGGTGCGTACGACGTGATGGGCTCCAAGCACCTCGGCGCGGACCTGAACTTCGCCTGGCCGACCGCGCAGATCGCGGTGATGGGCGCGCAGGGCGCGGTGAACATCCTCTACCGCTCCGAGTTGGCCGGCGCCGACGATCCGGCGGCGGTCCGCGCCGAGAAGATCGCCGAGTACGAGGACACCCTGGCCAACCCGTACGTGGCGGCCGAGCGCGGGTATGTCGACGCGGTGATCCCGCCGCACGAGACGCGTACCCAGATCGTCCGGGCGTTGCGTGTCCTCCGCACCAAGCGGGAGACCCTGCCGCCGAAGAAGCACGGCAACATCCCGCTCTGAGGCGGGTGTCAGCAGGGCGGATTGGCGGCGGCACACATTCGGGCCGCCGCCGCCACGGCGAGCTGCACGAGCTCGGCCTCGGTGCCGTCGTAGCCGAGGCGGAGCACCGAGACGGTGTCGCCGACCCGGACGACGGCCAGCAGGATCGGCGGCGGAACGTCACCGATCGGCTGTCCGGTCTTCACGTCCCTGATGGCCGTGAGCGAGTCCCGCAGGATGGCGGCATCGTCCCCGGCGAAGCCGCGCTGCGTCACCGCCCACCGGTGGACGGTCTCTATGGTGCTGATAACCCCTGCCGTCTCCAGGGGCCCGACGCTTCGCCAATCGGTGCACGGGGCGATCAGGTCGTCCAGACCGCTGAAGAACTGTGTGGCCGCCTCGGGCGTCAGCCGGAAGAGGTCCTGCGCGACCAGTACGTCGCCCTCCGTGCGAGGGCCCGCCGGGTGCTCCCGCAGCAGGGTCTGCGAACGGGACAGGATTGACGTCTGCCAGCCCTCCGACAGCCCCTGACTCGTCCGGCAGTAGCCGAGCTGGTGGTCCAGCCGGACCGGCTCCCCCAGACCCGACTGGCTGAGTTGCCAGGGGTATTTCGGCGGGGCGACCGGCTGCGTCACGTCGGTTGGCTGCAGGAGAGCGTCGGTGGTGATCTCGTGCTGGGTCGGCGAGGCGGAGGCGGCCGGCGGGGCCGGCGACGGCGTCTTCCTCGGCGCGGCGACCGCCGCGGCGGAGAGCCCGGCGAGGGCCAGCACGACGGTGGCCACCACGATGTTGCGCTGGCTGCGGCGACGAGCCCGGGAGCGGATCTCCTCCGGGCCGAGCCAGCGCACGTCCCGCAGGTCGCGGTGAATCTGCTCGACGAACGTCGGGTCGTCACGCATCGGTGGCCTCCTCCAGATCAGAGACGGCGAGCAGGCCGGCGAGCGCGGCGCGCCCCCGGGAGAGACGGGCCTTGACAGTGCCCACCGGGGCGGAGGTCTGCCGGGCGACCTCGGCGACCGGCATGCCCATCAGGTAATAGAGGGCGATGGCGACGCGTTGCTCCTCGGGCAGTCGGCGCAGGGCGGCGACCACCGCGACGGTGTCGGTGCCCGGCCCGGGAACGCTCTCGCTGGCCCCGTGCCGCAGATAGGCGCGGGCCCGGCTGCGCAGGCTGCGCCACCGGCTGACCGCGATCCGGCTGGCCACCACCCGCACCCACGCCTCCGGGTCGTCGTACCCGCTCACCGTCGACCAGCGCTGCCACGCCCTGACGTACGCCTCCTGCACGGCGTCCTGCGCCTCGCCCCGATCGCCGGTGAGGGCGTAGACGAACCCGAGGAGTCGTTGCCGACTCCCCCGGTAGAACTCGTCGAACCCGTCGACGTCCGGCACCTGGTACCTCCCCGTGTCGGTCGCTGGGAACACGCACCGGGCGGGGTGGTCGGTTGCCCGGGTCAGGTGATCATCTTCTCCAGCTCGGTGAGCGGGAACGCGCCGGCCGCGACCCGCTCCCGAGCCGCGCGGCGTACGGCCCGCTGCACGGCGACGTTCACCGGCGTCGGCACACCGTGCAGCCGGCCGAGCAGCGCGATCTCCCCGTTGAGGTGATCGACCTCGGTCGAGCCGGTGCCCCGAGCCAGGCTCTGCCAGGTGGAGCCGCCGGAGCGGGCCTCGCCGTCGACCGGGCGCTGCCCGACCAGGTCGCCGCGTTCGGCCTTCTCCTCCGCTGGTGAGGTGTGCGCGATGCCGGCGGCGGCGAGCGCGGCGACCCCTTCGGCGCGGACCCGCTCGACAAACGCGTCCGGGATGTCCCGGCCGAGCAGCGCCTGGAGGCCGTTGCCGAGATTGCTGAGCAGTTTGCCGTACTTCCAGCGCATGACGTCCTCGCGGACCGGGGCGACGAATCCGGCGGCGGTCAGGTCGGCGGCGATCGCCCGGTCGGTGTGGTCGGCCCCCGTGGGGTACCGCCCGATGTGCAGCATCCCGGGGTGCGGGTACCCGTTGGCGACCACCACTCCCGGGTCCAGGTGGGTGGCCGGCAACCAGACGCAGACCGGGTGCACGTCGGCGAAGAGCCGCAGCGCGGCCCGCTCGTTGGCCACCCCGTTCTGGGCGGTCACCAGCGGTAGGCGTTCGCCCGCCGTGCCGCCGCCGGCCACCGCCGCGTCCGCCCAGGTCTCCAGCGCGCCTGCGGTGTCCTGCGACTTGGTGGTGAGGACCAGCACCGTGTCCGCCGGCAGGGACGCGGCACCGGGGCCGGCCACCGCGGGGAGCCGGGCGGTGACCGCGCCGTCGGGCTGTCGCAGGGCCAGACCCCGGGCGCGGATCGCGTCCAGGTGGGCACCCCGGGCCACCACTGTCACGTCCCGGTCGGCCTGGGCCAGCCGTACGGCGATGGTTCCGCCGACCGCACCCGCCCCGATGATCACAAATCGCATGACCCCATCCTGCCTGCTCCTTTCCGGCGACGGTCAGACCGCCAGGCCGGCGTCGGTGAGGATCGGGCCGGCGAGCAGGAGCGCACCGGCGACCAGGGCGGCCAGGTTGACCAGGGCGAAGACGGTCACCCAGAAGAACGCCGGGAACGGGGTCAGCCCGGCGAGCTGGTCGGCGTCCGAGGCGGGCATCCGACCACGCGCGCGCAGCCGTTGCAGCTCGACCACCGGTCGCACCCCGCCGAGCAGCAGGAACCACACCCCGGTGTACGCGAACGCGGCCTGGACCTGCGGCGTCGCGTACCACGAGACGGCGAACACCAGCGCGCCGGTGACCAGCAGTGACACCACGCCGAAGGCGTTGCGGATCATGACGAGCATGGCGAGCAGCAGCGCCACCGCCACCCAGAGCAGCAGGGTGATCCGGTTGCCGCCGAGCAGCCACGCGCCGGCGAGCCCGACCAGCGGCGGTGCGACGTAGCCGGCGAGCAGGGTGAGGATCATGCCCGGTCCGGTGGGGCGACCGGCGGAGAGCGTCAGCCCGGAGGTGTCCGAGTGCAGCCGGATGCCGCGCAGCTTGCGGCCGGTGAGCAGGGCGACCAGGGCGTGCCCGCCCTCGTGCGCGATGGTGATGGCGTTACGGGCGATCCGCCACGGCAGCCGGGTGGAGACCACCACCAGCGCGACGGCCCCGGTGATCAGCACCAGCAGCGCTGGCGGGTCCGGCTGCGCGCCGAACAGGGTGTCCCACGTCTCGCCCAGGCCGTCGATCGACATCATGGGGCGCGAGCCTACCGGCGGCGTTCCGTGTCGCTCCCGAGGCACCGGCTCGTATCCTGTGAGACTGATCGGGTGGCGAGTGAAGCGGGAGGTGAGCGCCGGTGAGCACCGCACCTCTGGAGCCGCACATCGGCCTGTGGACCGAAGCCGACTATTTCGCCCTGGGCGAGACGTCTGACCGGATCGAACTGCTCGACGGGAGCCTGCTGGTGAGCCCTGCCCCGAGCCGACGGCACCAGCGTGTGTCGCGCCGGCTGGCGAACAGCATCGAGTCCGCAGCAGAGCCTCGCGGCCTCCTGGTCTACGACGCGATCAACGTCCGGCTCGGCGTCGACCGGGTCGTCATTCCGGACCTCGTGGTGACCGACGACGACGATGAGGGCACTTTTCTCGACGCCGACCGGGTGTGCCTGGTCGGAGAGGTCGTCTCGTCGGGCAACGCCGCCGCCGATCGCCTGCTCAAGATGCAGCTCTACGCCATCGCGCGAATCCCCTGGTACCTGCTTGTCGAGCAGGACGGGGACGGGCACTCGTTGCGGCTGTACCGGCTCGACGGTGAGCACTACGTCGAGGACCAGATCGCCAAGGCCGGCGAGACGTTGGCAATCGTCGAGCCGTTCCGCTGGCAGCTCGACCCGGCCGCGCTGCGCTGAACCGTTCCACTCTCGTCACCGGGGCGACCGACCCCCGTCGATGAAGCTTTCTTCAGCCGCTATTGCGATCTAGGGCACTTATCTCCAAAGATGGTGGTCGATAGAACGACGTCCTTGGAGGCACTCATGGCCCGTACCTCGTCATCGCTGCGCCGCGCGCTCGCGGCCGGCCTCACCGTCCTCGCCACCGCGGCGGCGGCCCTGGTCGCGACCGCCGGACCGGCGGCCGCTGCCACCACCGCCGGCATCGACGTGTCCCGTTACCAGGGCAGCATCAACTGGACCAGCGTCCGCAACTCCGGCATCGAGTTCGCCTTCATCAAGGCGACCGAGGGCACCAGCTACAAGGACCCGAACTTCAACACCAACTACGTCAACGCGTACAACGCCGGGGTGATCCGGGGGGCGTACCACTTCGCCCGGCCGAACATCTCGGCCGGCTCGACCCAGGCCAACTACCTGGCCTCCAACGGCGGCGCCTGGTCGGCGGACAGCCGCACCCTGCCGGCCGCGCTGGACATCGAGGCCAACCCGTACAGCGGGGGCTACTGCTACGGGCTCAGCACCACCGGGATGCGCAACTGGGTGCAGGACTTCCTCAACACCTACCGCTCCCGCACCGGCCGGTACGCGGTCATCTACACCACCACCAGCTGGTGGAACCAGTGCACCGGCAGCTGGACCGGCCCGTGGGCGAACCACCCGCTCTGGCTGGCCCGCTGGTCGAGCACGCCCGGCGCCCTGCCGGCCGGCGCGTCGGTGTGGAGCTTCTGGCAGTACACCAGCACCGGCGTCGTCTCCGGGATCAGCGGCAACGTGGACCGCAACTACTGGAACGGTGACCGGAGCCGACTGATCGCGCTGGCCAACAACACCTGACCGGGCCGTTGGCGGCAGCGGGATCGACGGTCACCACACGGTCGACAATCGGTCCGGCTGCCGCCACACCACCGGGTACGGGGTCAGGCCCGCCGTCGACTCAGGGCCGGCACCGGGGCCTCCTCACGAGCCAGCGCACCCCGCCGGGTGAGCCGCCACGCGCCAACCCCGCAGACGGCGACGATCACGACGCTGAGCAGTGCGATGAACGCTGGCATCCCCGCGGCGACCAGCAGCAGGACCGCGTCGCCGAACGCGACGAGCATCCACAGTGCCAACCGGGGGCGAGCGTCCCTCCGTCGGTAACCCATGTCGTACCTCCTTCCGTCGTCGAAGGTCATTTACCCCCGACGACGGAAAGTCATGCGAATGAGTTTCAGTCCTTGCGGTCGGGCACGAAGCCCTTGGCGATCCGCTCGAAGTTCGGCAGGTTGGCCTGCCAGTCCTTCTCCGCGATCTCCCACCGCAGCGCGTAACCCCGGTTGCTGGCCGTCACGAACCCGCGGTTACGAACGTGGATCCGCTGCCCGTCCCGGGTCTCCAGCCACTCCCAGTCGCCGCAGGTCTTCCAGAAGTCGCAGGCCTTGATGCTGAGGTACTGGTAGTTATTGACGCGACTCGCGCGGTTGGGCTCCTGCTCCCGCCAGTCCGCGACCGCGTCCTTCGCCGGAGTGCTGGTCCACTGGACGAGCAGCTCACCGGGGCCGTTGGACTCGTCGAAGACAACCGTGTCGCCGTTGACCTGGCTACGCACCCAACCGTCGGGGATCGGCAGGGCGAAGCCGGCCGGGTCCCGGTGCAGCTTCCAGCCCGCCGGCAGCGCGTTCGGGTCCACCGAGGGGGTGGCCGACGGCGTCGGACTGGGCGCACCGCTGCTGGGCGGCGGCGGTGCCGCCGCGGCCGTGGTCGGCGCGGCCGCCGACGTCGCACCGGCGCTGGTCGGGTCGCCTGCGGGCTCTCGCCGTCACCATCGCTGAGCATCGGAACGAGCACCGCGAGGCCGATCAGCAGCAGGGCGACAACCGCCCCGATCAGCAGGTTACGGCGGGTGTTGTTCGGCTTCGTACCGTCCGACAGCGGCACCGGTGCGCGACCGGTCGGACCCACCGGCGGCATGAGCGACGTCGGGGCGGTCGGCTTGCGCTGTTCCGGAGCGGGCGGCGGACCGTCGACAACCGTCGGCTCGTCGTCGGCGTTCGCCGTACCGTCGCCGGTCCGGTCGACCTCGGCCGAGACCTTCGCGGTCGGCTCGGCATCGGAGGTGCGGTCGGTCGGGGCGGTCGGGGCGTCCGACACCAGAGCGGTCGGATCGGCGTCCGCACCGGACGGAACGACAGTCGTCGGCGTGGCGTCGGCGGCGGAAGCCGGGGCAGCGGCTGGGGCCGAGGTTGCGGCGGGAGCCGGGGTTGCGGCTGGGGTCGGGGTTGCGGCTGGAGCCGGGGTTGCGGCGTCGGCGGCGGA
>NZ_JAEVHL010000060.1 GCF_016803395.1 Micromonospora tarensis
CCAGGGGCCCCGGGCGGCCGGGGCAGCGGTCAGCGCCAGCCTTGGCGGTGGGCCAGCCAGTCGAGGGACTGTTCGCCGCTCCACCGCTGGTGGGCGGGGAGGTGCGGGGAGGCCGTCGGCGGCGCGGCTGCGGCGCCGGTGAGGTAGTAGCCGGCCAACGCGGCCAGGGTCGCGTCCAGCGCGTCCGGGGGCGCGTCGGCGGTGGCCGGGTGCGTGGCGAAGAACCGGTCCGCGTCCAGCCCGCTGGCGTACGCGGTGAGCAGCAGGCCGGCCAGGTCGAACCAGGCCGGCCCGGAGCAGACCCAGGTCCAGTCGCAGAACCAGGCTCGCCCGTCCGCGTCGATCAGCACGTTGTCGACCCGCAGGTCGCCGTGGATCAGGCTGGTCGCCCCGGTGGCGTACCGGGGGAGGAGGGACTCCAACTCCACCAGCTCGGGCAGCCGACCTCGAAGCGGCGCGGGCAGGGGTGGGGGCGGCTCGCGGCCGGCGGCGACCTCCTCCCACCAGAGGATGTCCGAGCGGGCCAGGTCGGCCAGGTGCGGCAGGCCGAGCGCGGTCAGTTCGGTCGGCGGGTCGGCGAGGGCGGCGGCGACGTCCGCATAGCCGGCGAGGGTGGCGTCCAGCTCGGCGGGCACCCAGGGCAGGCGTGGGGTGTGCCCGTCGACGGCGTCGGTGCACAGCACGAACCACCCGACCTCGGACAGGGTCCACCGGACGCGGGGCGCCGGCAGGTCCGCCGGCAGCCAATCGAGGATCGCGGCCTCTCGGGCGTACCAGTCGACCAGGTGCGGTTGCTCGGCGGCGGGTGCCGCCTTGACGAAGGCTCGGCCACCGTCGGCGGTGTCGAGCACGGCCGCGAACCCCCGGGTGAAGCCCGCGCCCGCGACCTGGGCGGTGACCACCGGCGCGCCGAGCCGGTCGGCGACCGCGGTCCGCAGCGCCGTCGGCAACGCCGACCAGGACGGCCGCTGGGCGCTCGCGTGGTACGGCACCGGCGGCAGCGGGGGAGGGGACATCCCACCATGCTGCCCCGGGGTACGTGCGGGACGCACGGCGACACTGCCAGACTGCCAAGCCATGAGGACCGAGGACTTCTGGCAGCTGATCGACCAGGCGCGGGCCGGTGGTGGGGGTGAGCCCGGCCCGGTCGCCGCGCGGGCCGTCGCGCTGCTTGCCGAGCGCGACCCGGAGGACATCATCGGGTACGCCCGGCACCAGACGCGGGTGCTGGCCGCCTCGCACAGGGCGGACCTGTGGGGCGCGGCCTATTTGATCAACGGTGGCGCCTCGGCGGACGGCTTCGAGTACTTCCGGGGCTGGCTGATGACCCAGGGTCGGGCGGTCTTCGCCCGCGCCGTCGCCGAACCGGACTCGCTGGCCGAGTTGCCCCAGGTGCGGGCCGCCTCGCTCAGCGGGGAGGAGTTCTCCGCCGAGCAGATGCTGTCGGTGCCCTGGGACGCGTACCGCAAGGCCACCGCGACCGAACTGCCCGCGGACCGGGACCCGGTGCGGACGCCTGACCTCAACGACTTCTGGGACTTCGACGACGAGGACGAGGCGCGTCGGCGGTTGCCCCGGCTGGCCGCGCTCTTCGTCGAGCCGCCGCTGGAGTGAGGTGTCTCCGGACCGATGCCTCGCCCGCGCAGTGGGCGTACCCCGGCGGCGTGGGAACATAGAGGGGGTCGGCGGCGCGCCGGCCTGTTCACGTCAGCCGACCAGAACGGACCGCTGTGCCACCGAAGCTCGATCCCGGCGCGAACGCTCCTGGTGCCACCGACCCCGGTCGCATCCGGAACTTTGGCATCATCGCCCACATCGACCACGGGAAGTCGACCCTGGCCGACCGGATGTTGCAGCTCACCGGCGTGGTCGACCCCCGGCAGATGCGCGCGCAGTACCTGGACCGGATGGACATCGAGCGCGAGCGCGGCATCACCATCAAGAGCCAGGCCGTCCGCATGCCGTGGACCATCGGCGAGGGTGAGCGGGCCGGTGAGCGGGCCGTGCTCAACATGATCGACACCCCGGGGCACGTGGACTTCACCTACGAGGTGTCCCGGTCGCTGGCCGCCTGCGAGGGCGCCGTGCTGCTGGTCGACGCCGCGCAGGGCATCGAGGCGCAGACCCTGGCCAACCTCTACCTGGCCCTCGAGAACGACCTGCGCATCATCCCGGTGCTCAACAAGATCGACCTGCCGGCCGCCCAGCCGGAGAAGTACGCCGAGGAGTTGGCCCACCTCATCGGCGGTGACCCCGCCGACTGCATCCGGGTCTCCGGCAAGACCGGTGAGGGCGTCCCGCACCTGCTCGACGAGATCGTCCGGCAGTTCGTTCCGCCGGTCGGCGACGCCGAGGCGCCCGCCCGGGCGATGATCTTCGATTCGGTGTACGACGTCTACCGCGGCGTCGTCACCTACGTCCGGGTCATCGACGGCCGGATCAGCGCCCGCGACCGGATCAAGATGATGTCCACCGGCGCGGTGCACGAGCTGCTGGAGATCGGCGTCATCTCGCCCGAGATGGTCAAGGCCGAGGCGCTCGGCGTCGGCGAGGTCGGCTACCTGATCACCGGCGTGAAGGACGTTCGGCAGTCCCGGGTCGGTGACACGGTCACCATCAACAGCCGGCCGGCGGCCGAGCCGCTCGGTGGCTACAAGGACCCGAAGCCGATGGTCTACTCCGGGCTCTACCCGATCGACGGGTCCGACTACCCGAACCTGCGCGAGGCGTTGGACAAGCTCAAGCTCAACGACGCCGCGCTGGACTACGAGCCGGAGACCTCCGGCGCGCTCGGCTTCGGCTTCCGCTGCGGCTTCCTCGGCCTGCTCCACCTGGAGATCATCCGGGAGCGGCTGGAGCGTGAGTACAACCTCGACCTGATCTCCACCGCGCCGAACGTCGTGTACCGGGCGATCACGGACGACGGCGTGGAGATCGTCGTGACCAACCCGAGCGAGTACCCCACCGGCAAGATCGCCGAGGTGTACGAGCCGGTGGTCCGGGCCACCGTGCTGACGCCCAACGACTACGTGGGCGCGGTGATGGAACTCTGCCAGGGCCGGCGCGGCACCCTGCTCGGCATGGACTACCTGTCCGCCGACCGGGTGGAGCTGCGCTACACGCTGCCCCTCGCGGAGATCATCTACGACTTCTTCGACCAGTTGAAGAGCCGTACCAAGGGCTACGCCTCGCTCGACTACGAGCCCTCCGGCGAGCAGGCGTCCGAGCTGGTAAAGGTGGACATCCTGCTGCACGGCGAGCCGGTGGACGCGTTCAGCGCCATCGTGCACAAGGACAAGGCGTACAACTACGGCGTCACCATCGCCGCCAAGCTGCGCACCCTGATTCCACGCCAGCAGTTCGAGGTGCCGATCCAGGCGGCCATCGGCAGCCGGGTCATCGCCCGCGAAACCATCCGGGCGATCCGCAAGGACGTGCTCGCCAAGTGCTACGGCGGTGACATCAGCCGTAAGCGCAAGCTGCTGGAGAAGCAGAAGGAAGGCAAGAAGCGGATGAAGATGGTGGGCCGGGTCGAGGTGCCGCAGGAAGCCTTCATCGCCGCCCTCTCCTCCGACTCCGGCGACACCAAGGCCCCCAAGAAGTAGCCCCCCGGCTGCCCCCACCCGCCGCTGCCTGCGGTGATCAAGAGGTTCGCGTCACCGGAGCCCCGGATCCTGACGCAAGCCTCTTGATCACCGGCGTGGGCGTCCAGCGGAGCGCGCGTGCGCGGATCGGTGGAAGGATCTTTGCGACTTCGCGGGAGTCGTCGCCCTGGGCAACATGATGCCTGACCTGTGTGGACGCGAGCCCGGCCCAACCGACGCAGCCTGGCGGCATCGACGCTGGCAACTTGTTTGTGACTGAGTCGGTTTGGATTTTCGGTGGCTCGGGCATCTAACCGTCACGACAGGAAGCACACACACCGTGTGTCGAACATTCTTTGAGGGAGGGTGGCCGTGGAGCTCACCGTGTGGGGCATCATCACTGCGATCGTTGTTGGTCTCATCGTCGGCGCGCTCGGCCGTCTGGTGGTTCCGGGCCGGCAGAACATGCCGATCTGGCTGCACCTGTTGATCGGTGTGGGTGCGGCGCTGCTGGGCACCGTGCTGGCGCGGGCGATCGGCATCGCCACGGAGACCAACGGTATCGACTGGGGCGAGCTGCTGGTGCAGGTGGTCGTGGCGGCGATCGCGGTCGCTCTGGTGGCCGGTGTGGGTGGCCGCCGCCGAGTGACCCGGTAACACCAGCACAGCCGTAACACCGCAACACTTCCGAGGGGCGCCCGGCCGACAGGCCGGGCGCCCCTCGGCGTTCGCCCTCGACCCTGGCGGGCGGACCGTGTCGCGGTTTCACGGTGGTCGATCGTGACGCCGGCAGGCCCTGTCGACAGTGGGCGCGGCCGTCGAATCGCCCGGCCGGGCCGGTGGAACGTGTCCTTGTCGGCTACGTCGTGATCGTTTGGTGGGTCAGGTCGGTTTGGATTTTCGGTGGGTCGGGAACTTAGTGGTCACGACAGAAAGCACACATCGTGTGTCGAACATTCTTTGAGGGAGGGTGGCCGTGGAGCTCACCGTGTGGGGCATCATCACTGCGATCGTTGTTGGTCTCATCGTCGGCGCGCTCGGCCGTCTGGTGGTTCCGGGCCGGCAGAACATGCCGATCTGGCTGCACCTGTTGATCGGTGTGGGTGCGGCGCTGCTGGGCACCGTGCTGGCGCGGGCCATCGGCATCGCGACGGAGACGAATGGCGTTGACTGGGGCGAGCTGCTGGTGCAGGTCGTGGTGGCCGCGATCGCGGTCGCGTTGGTGGCCGGTGTGGGTGGCCGCCGCCGCGTCACCCGATAACGACACGGCATCACCTGGCGAGACCGCACCACGGCAAGACAGCACATCGAAAGGGCGCCCGGCCGCGAGCCGGGCGCTCTTTCGTGCTGGAGTGCCCGAGTTCGGCCCGATGGCAGGACGCCGTTCACCGGGCCGCTGCGGTACGGTCGCGACGCTTCGGCCGGTCCCGCCCACTGTCGTAAAGGAATCCTCCGTACTAGGGTGCGGCGGAGAAGGTTAGTTCCAAGCGGCGCGAGGGGAGAAGTGGCGTGAACAGGTGGAAGCGGCTGGCCCCGGTCACCGCCGTGGTGGCCTCGGCCGCGATGGTGCTGACCGGCTGTGGGGGCTCGGACGACAAGGCGGCCGACGACAGCAAGCTGACGGTCTGGATGATGGGCGAGGGCGGGGACGCCCAGAACAAGTTCCTCGACTCCGTCGAGGCGGAGTTCCGCCAGAAGCACCCCGACACCGACGTGGTGGTGCAGTACATCCCCTGGCTGGAGGCGCCGAAGAAGTTCCAGGCGGCGCTCGCCGGGGGTGAGGGACCGGACATCACCGAGCTGGGCAACACCGAAACCCAGGGCTGGGCGGCCCAGGAGGCGCTCGCCGACGTGAGTGGCCGGATGGGCGGCTGGGCCGACGGCAAGGACCTGCTGCCCGACCTGGTGCGCAACGCTCAGCTCGACGGCAAGCAGTACGGCGTGCCCTGGTACGCGGGTGTGCGGGCGATCTACTACCGCACCGACTGGTTCGCCGAGGCCGGCGTGCAGCCCCCGAAGACCTGGGACGACCTGGTCACCGTGGCCAAGGCCGTGCAGGCGAAGAAGAAGGGGACCTACGGCATCGCCCTGCCGGGCAACTCCGAGCTGCCGTTCTACTCCTTCCTCTGGGGCGCGGGCGGCGAGATCGCCAGCAACCAGGGCGGCACCTGGAAGTCCGGCTACACCACACCCGAGGCGCAGCGGGCCGTGAAGTTCTGGACCGACCTGGTGACCGTGCACAAGGTGGCGCCGCCGGCCGCCGCCGGCTGGAACGAGATCGACGCGCGTACCCAGTTCGCCACCGGCAAGGCGGCGATGGCCTTCGCCGGCAGTTGGCAGCAGGGCGCCATCAAGAAGGACAACCCGGAGATCGAGAAGGTCTGGGGTACGTTCCCGATCCCCGGCCCGGACGGCAAGGCGGCCCCCGGTTTCGCGGGTGGCTCGGACGTGGCGATCTGGAAGGACAGTGAGCGTCAGGACCTGGCCTGGGACTACCTGACCGTGCTGCTGAACAAGAAGAACGCCCAGAGCTTCGCGAGCAGCCTCGGCTTCTTCCCGGTCTACCAGGACCTGGTCGCCGGTGACACCTACGCGAACGACAAGGTGATGGCGGCGTTCGCCACCACCATGCAGAACACCAAGCTCACGCCGCTCACCCCGAAGTGGGTGGAGGTCAGCCGGACCAAGACGGTGACCCAGGCGATGAACAGCTCGGTCATGAAGGGTCAGAAGACGGTCGAGAAGGCTACCGCCGACGCGGCCGTCGAGATGGAAGGCATTTTGAACAGCAAGTGAGCACCCAGACAAAAAACCTGGTGACGTCCGCCGCGCGGGAGACCCCCGCGCGGCGGCGTCGCCGGGTGGACCGCCTGCCCTACCTGCTGCTCCTGCCCGCTCTGGTGATCATCGGGGTGCTGCTGCTCTGGCCGCTCGGCCAGGTGGTGGTGATGTCCTTCTACCGGCTGAACACGGTCCGGCAACTGCGTGGTGATCGGGAGTGGCCGTGGGTGGGGCTCGGCAACTACGCCGACATCCTCTCCGATCCGTTCTTCCTCACCGTGCTGCGCAACACGGTGCTGTTCGCCGCGGCCAACGTGCTGCTCACGATGGTCCTCGGCACCCTGGTCG
Source organism: Micromonospora tarensis (assembly GCF_016803395.1). GTDB lineage: Bacteria > Actinomycetota > Actinomycetes > Mycobacteriales > Micromonosporaceae > Micromonospora > Micromonospora tarensis. The sequence goes on from NZ_JAEVHL010000060.1 coordinate 6,714, forward strand.
GGCTGTTGCTCAACCGGCTCGGTCGCAAGATGGCGACCTTTGTGGCCAGTTGCGTGATGCTCGCCTGGGCCACGCCGGCACTGACCGGCACCATCGTCTGGAAGTGGATCTTCGACGACACGAGCGGCCTGGTGACCTGGCTGTTCAACGCGCTGCCGGACGGTCTCTCGAACAGCCTGTTCGGGCGCAGCGACTGGACCGGCTACGGCTGGTTCAACTCACCGCTGCTCTTCTTCGCCATCCTCACCCTGGTGGTGGTCTGGCACTCGTTCCCGTTCATCGCGGTGAGCGTGCTGGCCGGCCTCAAGAGTGTGCCGAGTGAGCTGCACGAGGCGGCCCGGGTGGACGGCGCCAGCCCGTGGCGGGTCTTCTGGAAGATCACCTTCCCGTTGCTGCGCCCGGTCTTCGGGATCCTGATCGTCCTCTCCACCATCTGGGACTTCAAGGTCTTCACCCAGCAGTTCGTGTTGGCCGGGGGCACCCAGGACCGGCCGACGTTCATGCTCGCCATCTACTCGTACGCCGAGGCCTTCTCGCCGCCGCCGAAGTACGGGCTCGGCGCGGCCATCGCGGTGATCCTCACGCTGATCCTGCTGGTGGTCACCGGCTTTTACGTACGGATGGTGCTCAGGCAGGAGGACGAGTCGTGAAGAAGGTCGCCCTCAACGCGGCCGGGCTGCTGGTCGCGCTCTTCGCGGCGTTCCCGGTCTACTGGATGATCTCCACCTCGCTGAAGCCGAGCCGGGAGATCTTCTCGGCCACTCCGCAGCCGGTGCCGGCGCATCCGACGCTTGAGCACTACCGGGAGATCCTGACCGGCAACCTGATCCCGGGCGTGAGCTTCGTCGACTTCTTCGTCAACAGCGCGATCGTCGCGGTCTCGACGGTGGTGCTGAGCGGCCTGGTGGCGTTGCTCGCCGCGACCGCGGTGGCCCGGTTCCGCTTCAAGCTGCGGACCAGCTTCCTGATCATGCTGCTGGTGGTGCAGATGATCCCGCTGGAGGCGCTGGTCATCCCGCTCTTCCTGATGATCCAGCGGCTCGGTCTGTACAACACCCTGCCCAGCCTGATCCTCACGTACCTGGGCTTCTCGCTGCCGTTCGCGGTGTGGATGCTGCGCGGCTTCGTGGCCGCGGTGCCCAAGGAGTTGGAGGAGGCGGCGGCGATCGACGGGGCGAGCCGGGCCCAGACCTTCCGCCGGGTGCTGTTCCCCCTCGTCGCGCCGGGCCTGGTGGCCACCAGCATCTTCTCCTTCATCACGGCCTGGAACGAGCTCATCTTCGCGTTGACGTTCATCAACGACCAGGGGAGCTACACGCTGCCGGTGGCGATGACCTTCTTCTTCGGTCGGGACGACACCAACTGGGGGCCGGTGATGGCCGCGTCCACCCTGTTCACCCTGCCGGTCATCATCTTCTTCCTGCTGGTGCAGCGGCGGATGGTCTCCGGTCTGGTGGCCGGCGCCGTCAAGGGCTGAGCCCGACCCGCCGCTAGGCTGGCCGTCATGACGGGCAGGGTGGCAGCGGTGAACCTGGGGATCGTGACCGAGGCGGAGTGGGCCGGCGACGCGAGCGGTCGCAGCGGCATCGACAAGCGGCCGGTCGACGGCCCGGTGCTGGTCCGCGTCGACGGGGTGGCCGGCGACTTCATCGGCGAGCGTGCCCACCACGGCGGACCCGAGCAGGCGGTCTACGCCTACGCCGAGGAGGACGCCGCCTGGTGGGCGGCCGAGCTGGGCCGTGCCATCCGACCCGGTGGCTTCGGTGAGAACCTGTCCACCTACGCGGTGGACGTGACCGGTGCGGTGATCGGTGAGCAGTGGCAGGTCGGCTCGACCCTGCTCCAGGTCACCAAGCCGCGCACCCCCTGCACCACCTTCGCCGGGTTCTGGGGGTTACCCGATCTGATCAAGCGGTTCACTGTCCGGGCATCGCCCGGGGCGTACCTGCGGGTGCTGCGCGAGGGTGAGATCGGCCCGGGTGACCCGATCGAGGTGGTGGAGCGGCCCGCGCACGGCGTGACCATCGGCGAGGTGTTCCGGGCGACCAGCCTGGAGCCGGAGTTGCTGCCCCGACTGCTCGACGCCGAGGGGCTGCCGGAGCCGATCCGGGAGAAGGCCCGCCGCCGCCTCCCCGCCCACGGCTGACTGGTCGAGGGCGACCGCCGCGATCCGGCGCCGGGCGGCCGAGAAGCATCGACGGGCCCGGCACGGGATTCCGACCGGAAGACGCAGGACGACGGGCTCGACGGCGGACTTGCCCGTATTGTCCCCACGGGGGGCATGCGGCGGGGACCGGGTGGAGCGCGATGTCGATGGCAACGGAGGGCGGTGCCGCGGCGGCGTCACCCACCGATCCGGACTTCGCGCGTCCGGCGTTCCTGGAACTCTTCTTCGACCTCGTCTACGTCTTCGCGCTGGTCACCTTGGCGACGGTGCTGGCCAACGACCTGACCTGGACGGGCGTCGCCAAGACGCTGGTGTTGCTGCTCGGGTTCACGATGATCTGGGCGCTGACCGTGTGGGCGGCGGACAGCGTCGACCTGAGTCGCCCGGCCGGGCAGGGGCAGTTCATCTGGGTGGCGGCGGCCAGTCTGCTGTTGGCCGCGCTGGCAGCCGATGCGTACGGCGACCGCGGGCTGCTCTTCGCCACCACGTACGTGGTCATTCACCTCAGTACCACCGCCTACTACATCCTGACCGTCTCGTCCGGCAGACCGCCGCGTCTTACCATTCGGATCCAGATCTGGGAGACCGTCGCCGGCATCGGCTGGATCGGTGGGGCGCTTACCGGCGGTTCGGGGCAGTTGGCGCTCTGGGCGCTCGCTGTCGTCGTCGAGTACTGCGCAGCCGCGTTGGGCTGGCCGGTGCCCGGGATCGGCCGCTCACGACCGCGCGACTGGCGGCTGGACGGCGCGCGGGTGGCCGAGCGCTACCGGCAGTTCGTCATCGTCGCGCTCGGTGTCTCGATCTTCGTGACCGGAACGACCTTCAGCATGAGCGAGTACACGATGGGACGAGCCTGGGCCCTACTCGTGGTGTTCAGCACCATCGTGTTGATGTGGCGGATCTACATCTACCGCGCCGGTGAGCTGCTGACCGACGCGATCGTCCGGTCGTCCAACCCGGCGCTGCTCACCCAGTCCGCCGCGGTCACCCATCTGATCATGGTGGCCGGAATCATCGGCGCGGCGGTCACCAGCCGGCTCGTGGTGGGCCGCCCGTTGGGCGACACCCCGCCCTCGTGGGCTGCGGTGATCCTCGGCGGACCGGCGTTGTACCTGGTCGGTCGGGGCGTCCTCGATTTCACCGTGTTCGGGCGGATCTCGCGGTCCCGGTCGGCCGGGCTGGTGCTGCTGGCGGGCGCGGCACCGGCCACACCCCTGCTGCCGCCGGTGCTGATCGCCCTACTCGCCATGACGGTGCTGCTCCTGATCGCCGTGGCGAACCTGGTGAGCACCCGGCGACACGCCCGTACGCCGGCTCCGCCGATGCTGCGGTGACTCGGCACGCCAGGCGCGGACGACCCTTCACCGCGCTGGCGCGGCGGCCCCGACCGGGCGGTTGCGCGCGGCCAGCCCCTCCCCGACCAGGGTGATCAGCAGGACCACTGTCGCCAGCACCAGGACGGCCAGCGGCGGGAGCAGGCGGGTGCCGGGTGCCATCAGGGCACCCAACGCCACGATTGCCAACACCCGGGACCAGAGGGTCCGGCCGGTCACCACGGCATCGAACAGGACGCTGCCGAGCAGGAACAGGACCGGCCCGCCGAGGGTGGCGACCACCAGCTCGACCGGGGCGCGGCCGAACGGCCGGTCGATGACCAGCGAGGTGCTGGTCGAGATCAGCACCACCCCGGCCACCATGACCAGATGGCTGTACGAGGTGGAGGTGCCGGAGCGGACCCGCTCCACCGTCACGACGCTCGGTGGCGCCAGGATCCGCTGGACCCGCTGGAAGTAGAGCTGGAACAGCAGGACCGCGCTGACGAACGCGACAGCGCTGGCGGCCACCGCGCCGGCCGTGAATCCGCTGCCGGCCAGCCCCGTGCCGGTGGTCAGGATCAACTCGCCGAGCGCGACGATGAAGATCTCCCGGTGCCGCTCGGAGAGGTGTACGCCGGTGAAGATCTGGCTGGCGAGCTCGGTACGCCCCAGCCTCGGCGTCGGCCAGCCGACCCGGGCCGAGCCGAGGTCGACCGCCACCGCGAGCGACCAGAGCAGCAGTCGAGCCGTCCCGTCCACGAACACCCCGGCCACCCAGGGCGTCACGGTGATGCCGAACCAGAAGAACACCCGGATGCTCCTGGCCTGGATCGGAGGGTTCACCCGGGTGCCGGGGATCAGGACGGCGTCGCGGACCAGGTGGATGCCGAAGTAGGCGGCGACGAAGAGCCACCCGTACCTACCGAAGGCGTGCGGAGTCGCGATCGCCATCAACAGGGTGCCGAGCATGACCAGCAGGGTGGTCGCCTGGATGAGCGGCAGTCGTGGGTTGAACAGGTCGGTGAGCCACGCGGTCAGCACCCAGACCCACCAGGCGGCCAGCAGCAGGACGGCGGTCTGCGCCGCGCCCCGGAGGGTGAGGTTCCCGGCCAGGCTGGCAGCGAGCCGGGAGAAGATGAAGATGTAGACGAGATCGAAGAAGAGTTCCAGGAAGGTCGGGTACGCCGGCTCGCCGCTGCGGCGGAGGATCCGGGGGAGCGGAGCGGATGTCACTGCGGCTGCCTCCTGTGCCACCCCGCGCCCTGGGCGCCGCGCCCGACCTGCACCCGCCACGCTACCGACAGCGCGGTCCCCGGTGGTCGGGAACGGGCTCGGCCGGAGCGGTCGGGTCCGCGGACGTGGAACGGCCCCCTGCCATCACTCAACGATGGCAGGGGCGTTTTACAGGCAGCAGGGGTCAGCGCAGCCAGGGGATGCTGCGGTCGAGCAGACCGCGCTCCTTGAGCTCCTTGCGCAGCGGGATCTCGTCGTCGACGTACCCGTCCCAGTTGATACCCCAGTAGTTGGCGGTGTGCGTGCCCTCACCGATCAGCTGGCGCTGCACCGGGGTGCGGTTGCGGTACCACTCGCCGTTCACGTCGGGGTGCAGCTCGTCCAGCGGACGGATCCACCGGTAGGTGTAGCCGACGAAGAGCATCTTGCGGGTGATGGTCGACAGGTTCGTCGACCGCGAGTGCCACTGCCGGCGGTCGAAGATGAAGGCGTCGCCCGGGTTGGCGGTGATCTCCACCGTGCCCTCCGGGTCCGGGTTGTGCACGCTGAGGTCCTTCGGCCGGTCCAGCGAGTTCCACAGGTGGCTGCCCGGGATGACCTTGGTGGCGCCGCGGCCGGTCTCGGAGAGGTCGGACAGGACGTACGCGACCTTCAGCGAGAACATCGGCCGGGGCAGGTTCGGGTCCATCGTCTCCGGGTCGGAGTTCTGCCGGTACCCGTCCTGGTGCCAGCCCCAGTAGGGCTTCTCCGGCTCGGCGGCCGGCGGGGTGACGTCCAGGTGGTTGTGGTGGGTGTAGATGTTCCAGCCGGCCAGCCCCCACATGTACGGGAAGGCGATCGGGTGGGTGAGCAGCTCACCGAAGAGCTCGTCGCGCTCCAGGAAGCCCAGCAGGTGCAGGGTGCCGTCCTTCTTGGTGGTGCCCTTCGCCTGCTCCTCCGCGTAGACGCGGTCGACCGCCGCCTCCAGCGCCGCCCGGTGGTCCTCCGTCAGGACGTTGCGCAGCAGGAGGAAACCCTGCTCGTGGAACTCCTTGCGGTCAGTGTCGCTGATCGGTTCGTAACCGGTCCGGTCGCCGTAATCGAACACCGCGTCGTACCCCTCCCCATGAGGTGAAACCTTTTCTGGCACAGGCCGCCGATCGTAACGCGAGGACATCGGCGTCGGGGAGGGCGTGGGGCGGGAAACGGCGGCGGTGGGACCGCGCGCAGCGAAGAAACTGCACACGGTGAGTTTTCTATGATCGATAAGGCGGTCTGGGAGAATTTGTCCGATTGCGCGGTGACTGCCGGTTAAGAGATCCGGGTCGGTCAACCCTCGTTGAACACCTCGGCCACCACCTGGCCGGCCGGGCTCTGCTGCCCGTCCACCCGACCCCAGGAGCCGCCCCGGGCGGTCCATTCCAGCTCACCGAACCGGACCCGCTTCACGCCGTGATCCTGCGCGTGCGACACCAGCCAGTGCGCGTACCGCCAGCCGTCGCGCTGGTCGCCCGGAGTCACCGCGAGCCCTGTCGCATCCGTCGGGTCGGTGCCCTTCAACCCCCAGTCCAGCACCAGGTTGCGGGTCAGTTGCGCGGCCGCCGCCGCGCCGTGCATCGCCGGGGTACGCCCCACCGTGCAGGTGACCGCGCCGCTGGCGTCGCCGAGCAGGGCCCGGGTGAGCACCTCGGAGTCGTCGGCCCACTTCTGGTAGGCCTCCGGGAAGGCCGAGCGCTGCACCCGCTGGGCGGCATCGGTGACCCGCATCTTCTCCCACCCGCGCACCTTCTTCAGGGCGGCGTAGAACCGGTTGGCCGCGTAGCGCTGGTCGCGGATCTGCGCCGCGGTGCCCCAGCCCTGGCTCGGTCGCTGCTGGAAGAGGCCGACCGAGTCACGGTCGCCGTCGGCCAGGTTGCGCAGCCCGGACTCCTGGTACGCGGTGGCGAGCGCGACCACGACCGCCCGCTCCGGCATGCCACGCTTCGCGCCGATCGCCGCGATTGTCGCCGCGTTGGCCATCTGGTCGGCGTCCAGCGCGACCCGGCCGTCGGCCTGCACGGTGCACTTGCGTGCCATCAGCGGCAACCCCAGGTCGTCACCGAGCTGGCGTACGACGAGCCAGATCGCGGTCACGGCGACGAGGATCAGCACCACTGCACCCGCCACGGTTGCCCGAGTTCGCACCCACACCCCCAGATCGACAGTCTGACAAGCGTACGTCCCCGCACGCCCGCTCCGGGTCGTCCGAGCGTTTCGGGCCCGGCTCGGCCAGCTCTGACCGCTTCGGGGTCTGCTCCGCCGTCCCGTACCGGTTGGCGACGTTCCCACTGTGGGCCCGATCTCACCTGCCGCATCGTTCCGTCACCGGAGCGGTTGATGGCTGTTGTGCCCGTCACCGGTGCCACCACGACGGGAAGCGATTGACTGGTCAAGGACTTGACGAAGTTGACACGTCAATCCGACAGCCCTCCGAACCCGGATGGGCTGGTCACGGAGGAGGAGGCGTTCCATGGGAACGATGGATGGCAAGGTAGTGCTGGTCACCGGCACCGGTGGGGGTCTGGGCCGGGTCGCGGCACTGACTTTCGCCCGGGAAGGCGCAAAGGTCGTCGGCGTCGACCTCCAGATCGACGGCAACAACGAGACGGTCGAGCTGGTCCGCCGGGCCGGCGGTGAGATGACCGGCATCGCCCCGGTCGACCTCACCGACCCGGAGCAGGTGCGGCAGTTCGTCGAGGACGCCGCGACGGCCTACGGCGGGCTGGACGTGGTCTACAACAACGCGGCGGCACTCCGCTTCGGTCCGCTGCCCGACTTCTCGGTGGAAGACTGGCGGTACACCATCACCGGAGAACTCGACATTCCGTACTTCGTGTCGAAGTTCGCCTGGCCGCACCTGGTCCGGCGCGGCGGTGGCGTGATCATCAACGCCGCCTCCATGGCGGGGATGATCGCTGGCCACGTGCCCCCCATGGTCGGCCACACCGCGGCGAACGCCGGCGTCATCGGGCTGACCCGACAGCTCGCCCTCGAAGGCGCGCCACACGGCATCCGGGCGGTGGCGGTCAGCCCCGGGCCGATCATCAGCCCGGCGAGCGAGCGCGACCTGGGCGACGACCAGGCGGCCCGGGACGCGATCACCGCCAAGACGCTGCTCAAGCGCTTCGCGCAGCCCGAGGAGGTCGCCGAACTGGTGGTCTTCCTCGCCTCCGACCGGGCGTCGTACATCACCGGCGCCAACTACCCCGTCGACGGCGGCGCGACGGCGTGGTGACCCGGGTGCCGGCCGGGACGCCGCCGAGCGAAGACGGCGTCCCGGCGACTCCCGGTCCTACCCGGCATGATCAGCGGAACCACCGTCCAGAGCGGCCACCCAGCGAGCCGGTCGTTTCTCCCGAAACGCGGTGACCCCCTCGCGTCCCTCGTCGGAGAGGAAGTAGCCGGTCGAGAGGGCGGAGAGTCGGCCCAGGTCGGCGCGGAGCTCGGCGGAGCCCGGTCGGCGCAGCAGATCCTTCGCGCCGGCCAGCGCGCCGGGCGCGCCCCGGACCAGCGAGTCGCAGTAACCCCGCACCGCCTCGTCCAGCGCGTCCGCCGGCACCGAGGCCGTGACCAGACCGACCTCGGCGGCACGCCGCCCGTCGAAGGTGTCCCCGGTCAGGTACAGCTCGGCGGCGGCCCGGGGGTGCAGCCGGGGCAGCACGGTCGCCGAGATCACCGCCGGGATCACCCCGATGCGTACCTCGGTGAACGCGAACGTCGCCTGGTCGGCGCAGACCGCCAGGTCGGCGGCGGCGATCAGGCCGAGCCCGCCGCCCGGGCCGCCCGGCGACCCGGGCCAGCACCGGCTTTGGGCAGTCCCAGAGCGCCGCGAGCACGTCACCCAGCATGCCGGCCGGAACCGTCCCGCTGGTGTACGCCGCGGCGGTCTCTTTCAGATCCGCACCCGAGCAGAAGACCGGGCCGGTGTGGTCGAGCACGATCACCCGCACCGCCTCGTCGGCGACCGCGTCCGCCAGCCCGGCCAGCAGCTGGGTCATCAGGCCGGTGGAGAGCGCGTTGCGGTTGTCCGGGCTGTCCAGGGTGAGCGTGGTCACCCCACGGGCCGTGGCGACCCGCACGAGGACGTCGGGAGAGGTCATGCCGGGCACACTAGTGGCCATGCCCGGCGTCCTTCCAGATGGTGAGACCGTCCCCGTCGACGGATCGCTGCCCGCCACCGCCACCACCGCGGTCGGCGCGCGCGGCTTCGGCGTGTACGTGCACGTCCCGTTCTGCGCCAGTCGCTGCGGCTACTGCGACTTCAACACCTACACCGCCGCCGAGCTGGGTGGCGGTGCCAGCCGCGAGGGGTACGCCGACGCCGTCCTGACCGAGCTGGCGCTCGCCGCCCGGGTGCTCGGCGACAACCCGCCGCCCCGGGTCGACACCGTCTTCGTCGGCGGCGGTACCCCGACCCTGCTCCCCGCCGACGACCTGGCCCGGATTCTGGACGGCATCGACCGCACCTGGGGGCTGGCCGCCGGCGCGAGGTGACCACCGAGGCCAACCCCGAGTCGGTCACCCCGGAGTCGTTGGCGCTGCTGCGCGCCGCCGGGTACACCCGGATCTCGCTGGGCATGCAGTCCGCCTCCCCGGGGGTGCTGGCGATCCTGGACCGCAAGCACAGCGCGGGTCGGGCCACCGCTGCCGCGCTGGAGGCGCGCGAGGCCGGGTTCGAGCACGTCAACCTGGATCTGATCTACGGCACCCCGGGCGAGCGCGTTGAGGACTTCGCCGCCTCGCTGGAGCAGGTCGTCGCCGCCGGGGTGGACCACGTCAGCGCGTACGCCCTGATCGTCGAGGACGGCACCCGGCTCGCCGCCCGGATGAGGCGCGGTGAGCTGGCGTACCCCAGTGACGACGTGGCCGCGGACCGCTACCTGGCCGCGGAGGCTGCCCTCGACGCGGCCGGGCTGTCCTGGTACGAGGTCTCCAACTGGGCGCGTGACGACGAGGCCCGGTGCCGGCACAACCTGCTCTACTGGACCGGCGCGGACTGGTGGGGCCTGGGGCCGGGGGCGCACAGCCACGTCGGTGGGGTGCGCTGGTGGAACGTCAAACACCCCTCGGCGTACGCGAAGCGGCTGGCCGAGGGCGCCTCTCCCGGCCTGGCCCGGGAGGTGCTCACTGTCGACGAGGCGCACATGGAGGACGTGATGCTCCGGCTGCGGCTGGCCAGCGGTCTGCCGCTGGCGGTGCTCGACGCCGCGGGCCGGGCCGGCGCCGAGCGGGCGCGAACCGACGGCCTGCTGGACGCCGAGGCGTACGCGACCGGTCGGGCGGTGCGTCACCCTGCGGGGGCGGTTGCTCGGCCGACGCGGTCGTGCGCGACCTGCTGCCCTGAGCGGGCCCGCCGCCCGGGGCCGGGGCGGCGGTGGACCGGGCCGGCCGGGGGAGCGGCGGCCCGGCTCACTTGATGAAGCTGGCGGACATCGGGTAGCGGTAGGGGCTGCCCTCGTTGGCCTTCATGCCGGCGATGATCCCGAAGATGATCTGGATCAGCACGACCGCGACGCTGGGCAGGAAGAGCAGGCACCAGCTCACGAAGAGCAGCACGAACGCGATGATCGACCAGAGGATCTGGAAGTTCAGGGCGGCCAGGGCGTGCGCCCGGACGGTCGGGGACTGGTTGCCGCGCGCCAGGTAGGCGATGAGCGGGGCGACGAAGCCCAGCGGACCGAAGCTGACCAGAGCGCCGAGGGCGCCGCCGAAGTGCGCTACGAGGGCCCAGGTCTTGTCCTCGTTGTTGGCGTAACCGCCACCGGGACCCCCGTAGGCCCCACCGCCGGGGTAGCCGCCGGCTGGGGGATAGCCGCCGGGCGGGGGATAGCCGCCGGGCGGAGGATAGCCGCCTGCCGGAGGGTAGCCGCCTGACGTCGGTTGGTCACCGGTGGGCGGCGGATAGCCACCGGCCGGGGGATAGCCGCCCGGGCCGGGTGCCCCGGACAGTGGTGCGGTGGGGGGCTCGGCCGACGGGAACGGGCCGGGGGAGGTGGGTTCCGGAGGGTTGTGGCCAGGGTCACCGGCTCCGGGAGGGCGAGGAGGTTCAGTCATGAGTGTCACGGTAGGGGCCCACGGCAACGCGGCACCAGTTCGACACCGTCCGGCTCCGTTGATCATCGCGCCGGCGGGTACGCCGACGTAGACTGGCACTCGCTACAGTCGAGTGCCAGGAGCGGCCCGGCCGGCCCAGCGCGCCGGCGGCCGACGTGCGACAGGAGGTGCGGAGGATGGGTCTCGACGACCGGAAACTCGCCGTGCTCCGCGCCATCGTCGAGGACTACGTCTCCACCCAGGAGCCGGTCGGCAGCAAGGCGCTGGTCGAGCGGCACCAGCTCGGAGTGTCCCCGGCCACGGTCCGCAACGACATGGCGGTGCTGGAGGAGGAGGGCTACATCCGGCAGCCGCACACCAGTGCCGGCCGGGTGCCCACCGACCGTGGTTACCGCCTCTTCGTCGACCGGTTGTCCCGGGTCAAGCCGCTCAGCCCGGCCGAGCGGCGGGCCATCGAGCGCTTTCTGGTCGGCGCGGTCGACCTCGACGACGTGGTGCACCGCACGGTGCGGCTGCTCGCCCAGCTGACCCGGCAGGTGGCCGTCGTGCAGTACCCGAGCCTGGCCCGCTCCTCGGTGCGGCACCTGGAGCTGGTGCCGATCTCCACCACCCGGCTGATGCTCGTCATGATCGCTGACACCGGGCGGGTGGAGCAGCGGCTGGTGGAGTTGCCCGGACCGGTGCCCGCCGACGACGTCACCGACCTGCGTCGGCTGGTCAACGAGAAGCTCGCCGGCGCCCGGCTGTCCGACACGCCGCCGCTGGTGCAGGCGCTGGTCGAGGAGGTCCCGGCCGAACTGCGTCCGGCGATGACCACGCTCTCCACGGTGCTCCTGGAGACGCTCGTCGAACGACACGAGGAACGCATCGCGCTGGCCGGCACCGCCAACCTCACCCGGGGTGGCCTGCTCGACTTCCAGGGTTCCCTGCGGCCGATCCTCGAGGCGCTGGAAGAGGAGGTCGTGCTCCTCAAGCTCATCGGCGAGACCGAGCCGAGCACGACCCGGGTGTTGATCGGCGACGAGAACGAGTTCGACAACCTGCGGGCCGCCTCGGTGGTCAGCACGGGGTACGGCCCGGGCAGCACCATCGTCGGCGGCCTCGGGGTGCTGGGGCCCACCAGGATGGACTACCCCGGCAATATCGCCACGGTGCGCGCCGTGGCACGCTACGTGGGCGAGTTGCTGGCCCAGAACTGACCAGTCAGGGCCGACGGCCGGCTGCGGCCGCCGGTCGGCGCAACGCGAGACGAACATGAGGACACGGAACGCAGTGGCCAGGGACTACTACGGCATTCTCGGTGTGAGCCGGGAAGCCTCCGATGACGAGATCAAGCGCGCCTACCGCAAACTGGCGCGCCAGTTCCACCCGGACGTCAATCCGGACCCGGAGGCTCAGGAGAAGTTCAAGGACATCAACGCCGCGTACGAGGTCCTCTCGGACGACCGGAAGCGGCAGATCGTCGACCTGGGTGGCGACCCGCTCGCCCCGGGCGGCGGTGGCGCCGGCGGCCCGGGAGGTCCCGGCGGTGCCGGCCCGTTCGTCGGTTTCCAGGACATCATGGACGCGTTCTTCGGCGGTGCCGGCGGTGGCGCTCGTGGCCCACGGCCGCGTACCCGGCCGGGCGCCGACGCGATCCTGCGGCTCGAACTCGACCTGCACGAGACGGCGTTCGGTGTCGAGGCGCCGATCACCGTCGACACTGCGGTGCTCTGCACCACCTGCTCCGGCGCCGGCACGGCCGCCGGGACGCACCTGGCGACCTGCGAGGCGTGCGGCGGTCGGGGCGAGGTGCAGTCGGTGCAGCGCACCTTCCTCGGCCAGGTGGTCTCCGCCCGGCCGTGCACCGTGTGCCAGGGCTACGGCACCACCATCCCGCACCCCTGCCCCACCTGCGCCGGCGACGGCCGGTGCGCACCCGGCGCTCGCTGACCGTCAAGATCCCGGCCGGCGTCGAGGACGGCATGCGGATCCGGCTGGCCCAGCAGGGTGAGGTTGGTCCCGGTGGCGGCACCGCCGGTGACCTCTACGTGGAGATTCACGAACGCCCGCACGACGTCTACTCCCGCAAGGGCGACGACCTGCACTGCCGCGTCACAGTGCCGATGACGGCGGCCGCGCTGGGCACCCGGTTGACCATCAAGACGCTGGACAGCGAGGAGACGGTCGACGTCAAGGCCGGCACCCAGCCGGCCAGCACCCTGCGGTTGCGCGCCCGGGGTGTGCCGCACCTGCGCGGCACCGGCCGGGGGGACCTCTACGTGCACCTGGACGTGCGCACGCCGACCAAGCTCGACCCGGACCAGGAGAAGATGCTGCGCGACTTCGCCAAGACCCGTGGCGAGGAGGTCGCCGAGTTATCCAAGCAGGGCGGCTTCTTCTCCCGGATGCGCGACGCGTTCAACGGGCACGCCTGAGTGTCAGCACCGCTGTTCCTGGTCGAGGCGCTGCCCACCGGTGACGCGCTGACCCTGGACGGTCCGGAGGGGCACCACGCCGCCACCGTGCAGCGGCTGCGCGTCGGCGAGGAGCTGCTGCTCGCCGACGGCCGGGGCGGCACCGCCGCCGCCGTGGTCACCGCCGTCGGCCGGGGCAGCCTGGACGTCACCGTCACCTCCCGGGGGTACGCGGACGCGCCGGTACCCCGCCTGGTGACCGTGCAGGGCATCGCGAAGGGCGACCGGGGCGAGCTGGCCGTGCAGGCGATGACCGAGGTCGGGGTGGACGAGATCGTCCCCTGGGCGGCGTCGCGCTCGGTGACCCAGTGGCGCGGTGACCGGGGCGTACGCGCCCGGGAGAAGTGGGTGGCCACCGCCCGGGAGGCGGCCAAGCAGGCCCGCCGGCCGTGGCTGCCGGTGGTGGCCGGTGCGCCGGACGAGTCCACGGCGACGGTGGCCCGGCGGATCGCCGGCGCCGCCGCCGGGTTCGTGCTGCACGAGGAGGCCGAGGAGCGGCTCACCACCGCCGAGCTGCCCTCCGCCGGTGAGATCGTCCTGGTGGTCGGCCCGGAGGGTGGCATCGCCCCGGCCGAGCTGAGCGCCTTCCGGGAGGCCGGCGGGCGACCCGTACGCCTCGGGCCCTCCGTGCTGCGCACCTCCACCGCCGGGGTGGCCGCGCTCAGCGTGCTCGCCACCCGCCTCGGCCGCTGGTGACCGGTCGTCGGCTGAGCTGTCAGGGGCGAGGGAAGACCGGCACGACCTCCTCCTCCGGCCCCAGGTCCAGCCCGGCCGGCCCGATGATCATCGGGTCCGGGGTGCCGACGACCTCGGGCATCTTGTCGGTGTAGTCGAAGCGGTTCAGCACGTGGCGCATCGCCTCCAGCCGGGCCCGCTTCTTGTCGTTGCTCTTCACCACCGTCCACGGCGCGTCGGCGGTGTCGGTCCAGAAGAACATCGCCTCCTTGGCCTCGGTGTACTCGTCCCACCGGTCCAGCGAGGCGATGTCCATCGGGGAGAGCTTCCACTGCCGGACCGGATCGACCTGGCGGATGGCGAACCGGGTGCGCTGCTCGTTCTGTGAGACGGAGAACCAGAACTTGACCAACCGGATGCCCGAGCGCACCAGCATCCGTTCCAGCTCGGGGGCCTGCCGCAGGAACTCCAGATACTCCTTGCGGCTACAGAAGCCCATCACCCGCTCCACGCCGGCCCGGTTGTACCAGGACCGGTCGAACAGCACGATCTCGCCGGCCGCCGGCAGGTGCGCCAACCACCGTTGGAAGTACCACTGGCCGGCTTCCCGCTCGTCCGGCTTGGCCAGCGCCACCACCGAGGCGCCCCGCGGGTTGAGGTGCTCCATGAAGCGTTTGATGGTGCCACCCTTGCCGGCCGCGTCCCGGCCCTCGAAGAGGATCACCAGTCGCTCGCCGGACTCCTTGATCCAATCCTGGAGCTTCAGCAGCTCGATTTGGAGCAGCCGCTTGTCACTGTCGTACGCGTCGCGGTCCAGCCGCTCGTCGTACGGGTACTCCTCGCGCCAGGTGTCGACGGGCGTGCCGTCGGGGCGAAGCAGGACGGGGTCGTCGTCGTGGCCGTCGGCCACCCGGTAGTCGGCGGTCAGGTCCAGCAACGCGGAGTCGGCCATGTCGAGAGGACTTACCCGCCCGGCAGCCGCCAACCACCCCCTGGTCGGGTGAAATGCCCCCGGTGCCGACCTAGCTGCGCAGGTAGGAGGCGCCGTTCAGGTCCACGATCGTGCCGGAGGCCCACTCGGCCTCCGGCGAGGCCAGCCAGTGCACGGCGGCGGCGATCTCCTCCGGCCGGGCCACCCGGTCGAACGGGCTCTGCGCCCGGATCGCCGCGCCCTGCTCGCCGCTCAGGTACTCGGCGACCATGTCGGTCGCCACGAAGCCCGGCGCGACGGTGGCGACCGCGATGCCGTACGGCGCGAGGGCCACGGCGAGGGACTGACCCAGCGCGTTCAGCCCCGCCTTGCTCGCCCCGTACGCCGGCTGGTGCGGCTCGCCCCGGAACGCGCCCCGGGACGAGACGTTGACGATCCGACCGCCGCGCTCACGCAGGTGCTGGGCGGCGCACCAGGTGACGTTGCCGGCGCCGGTCAGGTTGGTCTCCAGCACCTGCCGCCAGCGCTGCTGCCACTGCTCGTAGGAGGCGCCGAAGATCGGGTGCGGATCGTCCCGGTCGCCGTACGTCCCGGCGTTGTTGACCAGCACGTCCAGACCGCCGAGCAGCTCGGCGGCCCGGTCGACCATGACCCGGATCGCGGCCGGGTCGGTGAGGTCGGCGCGGACCACCACGTGCCCGGTGCCGGGCAACTCCGCCCGCAGCTGCTCGGCCGCCTCGGCGGAGTCGCGGTGGTGGATCGCCACCCGGTCCCCGCCGGCCGCGAAGGCCACCGCCACCGCCCGGCCGATTCCGCGCGAAGCCCCGGTCACGAGAACCGCTCGATCCGTCATGGCGGCCATCCTGCCCGAGCCGCCGTCGCCTCTCTACACTGCCCCGATGGGATCCGACTGCCTGTTCTGCCGCATCGTCGCCGGGGAGATCCCGGCCACCGTGGTCCGGGAGACCGACACCACGCTCGCCTTCCGCGACATCGACCCGAAGGCGCCGGTGCACGTCCTGGTCGTTCCGAAGGAGCACTACGCCGACGTGGCCACGCTCGCCCAGGGCGACCCGGCGCTGGCCGCGGACGTGCTCGCCACCTCCGCCGCCGTGGCCGAGGACGAGGGCCTGCTCGGCGACGGTTTCCGGCTGATGTTCAACACCGGCGGCTACGGCGGGCAGGAGGTGTTCCACGTGCACGCGCACCTGCTCGGTGGGGCACCGCTCGGGCCCATGCTCGCCCGGAACCTGGCGTGACCGAGAGCCTGGACCGGATGGTCCGGCGGGTGCAGGCCGAGGCCCGGATACCGGCGGTGTCGGCGGCGCTGCACCGGGCCGACCGACCGCTCTGGAGCTGCACCGTCGGCCAGAGCGGCACCGACAGCCCGCTCGGGTCGGACACCCAGTTCCGGATCGGCTCGGTCACCAAGACCTTCACCGCGGTGCTGGTCCTCCAGTGCCGCGACGACGGGC
This sequence comes from Micromonospora tarensis, assembly GCF_016803395.1. Taxonomy (GTDB): domain Bacteria; phylum Actinomycetota; class Actinomycetes; order Mycobacteriales; family Micromonosporaceae; genus Micromonospora; species Micromonospora tarensis. The sequence goes on from NZ_JAEVHL010000060.1 coordinate 23,039, forward strand.
TGCTGGACCTGGACGACCCGGTGGGTCGGCACCTGGCCCTCCCGGCGCACGGCGAGCTGACCGTCCGTCGGTTGCTGTCGCACACCGGTGGCCTGCAACGCGAGCCGTTCGGCGACGTGTGGGACAGCCTGCGCGCACCGGACGCGGACCAGCTGGTCGCCGAGCTGGACCGGGCCGAGCGGGTGCTGCCGACCGGCCGCCGGTTCCACTACTCCAACCTGGGCCTGGCCGTGCTCGGCCAACTCGTCGCCCGGCTGCGGGGCGGAACCTGGGCGCAGGCGCTCACCGAGCGGATCCTGACGCCGCTGGGACTGACCGACACCACGGTGACCCCCCGACCCTCGGCGGCCACCGGCTTCCTGGTCGACGCGTACTCCGACGAGGCGCACCCGGAACCGCCCACCGACTTCGGCGCGGTCGGCCCGGCCGCCCAGCTCTGGAGCACGGCGACCGACATGGCCCGCTGGGCGGCGTTCCTGGCCGACCCGGCGGCGCTGGACCCGGCCGGCGCGGTCCTCGCCCCGGCCACCCTGGACGAGATGCGCTGGCCGCTGACCACCACCGACGAGACCCTCTGGAGCGCGGGCTTCGGGCTCGGGTTGATCCTGATCCCGCAGGGGGAGCGGGTCGTGCACGTGGGGCACGACGGGGCGATGCCCGGGTTCCTCGCCGGGGTGTACGGCCGGCGGGGCGGCGACGGCACCCCCGGGGCGATGGGCGCGGCGGTGCTCGGCTCGTCCGGCACAGCGAACGACGTGTTCGACCTGCCGCACCGGCTGCTCGCCGCGGCGGTGGAGCACGATCCGGCCGAGATCGAACCCTGGCGGCCCGGCGCACCCGCGCCGGCGGCCCTGCGGGGGGTGCTCGGCCGCTGGTGGGGGGAGGGGTCCGAGTACGTCTTCTGCTGGCATGACGGTGTCCTGCGGGCGCGCGGGGCCGGCGATCCGGACGGACGTCCGCCGGCGATCTTCACCCCGCTGCCGACCAGCCGGACGTGTTCCGCACGGCCTCCGGTCGGGAGGTCGGCGAGCTGCTGCGGTTGACCCGGGACGAGGCTGGCGTGGTGGTCCGGATGCACTGGGCGACGTACCGGTTCACCCGCCACCAGGAGACCTTCGACAGGTACGACTTCCGGGCCGGAAGTTGATCGCGGCCAGCGGAAATGGACGCGATGCGGCCCGCGTTGACCCGATACGATGGGGGTAACGTCCGCACGCCAGGCCAACCGGCCGGCGCCGAGATCGAGAGCAGGTGGCGCAGGGCCCTTCGGCCCGACCTATGACCGGCACCCCACCTCCCGGCCCGCCCCGGGTGCAGACCAGGATCACCGTGCCCGACCCGAAGATCATGGTCAATCTGCTCGGCGCTGGCGACGAGATCCTTCGACTCGTCGAACGCTCGGTCAACAGTGACGTGCACGTCCGTGGCAACGAGATCACCATCACCGGTGAACCCGCGGACAACGCCCTCGCCGAGCGAGTCTTCAGTGAGCTGCTCGAACTCATCGAGAAAGGCGAGACCCTGACCACTGACGCCGTCCGGCGTACCGTCGGCATGCTCGAGCAGGGCAGCGCCGAGCGGCCCGCCGAGGTCCTGACGCTCAACATCCTCTCCCGGCGCGGGCGCACCATCCGCCCCAAGACCCTCGGGCAGAAGCGGTACGTCGACGCGATCGACTCGAACACCATCGTCTTCGGCATCGGCCCGGCCGGCACCGGTAAGACCTACCTGGCGATGGCGAAGGCCGTCCAGGCGTTGCAGGCCAAGCAGGTCAACCGGATCATCCTGACCCGGCCGGCGGTGGAGGCGGGTGAGCGGCTGGGCTTCCTGCCCGGCACGCTCAACGAGAAGATCGACCCGTACCTGCGCCCGCTCTACGACGCGCTGCACGACATGCTCGACCCGGAGACGATCCCCAAGCTGATGGCCGCCGGCACGATCGAGGTCGCCCCGCTGGCCTACATGCGGGGCCGTACCCTCAACGACGCGTTCATCATCCTGGACGAGGCGCAGAACACCACGCCCGAGCAGATGAAGATGTTCCTCACCCGGCTCGGCTTCAACTCCAAGATCGTCGTGACCGGTGACATCACCCAGGTGGACCTTCCCGGCGGGACGAGCAGCGGGCTGCGGGTCGTCCGGGAGATCCTGGGCAACGTGGAGGACGTGCACTTCTCCCAGTTGTCCAGCTCCGACGTGGTCCGCCACCAGCTGGTCGGGGAGATCGTCGACGCGTACGCCCGCTGGGACGCCGAGCGGGAGAACCAGCAGGCGCAGGGCGTTCACGCCGTGCCGGGGCGACCCGCCCAGGGCGGCCGGGCCGGCCGCCGCCGCTAAAGCAGAGGAAAGCAGTTGTCCATCGAGATCGCCAACGAGTCCGGTGTCGACGTCGACACCGACGCCGTGCTCGCCGTCGCCCGGCACGCCCTCGACGAGATGGGGGTCAACCCCCTTGCCGAGTTGTCCGTGCTGTTGGTCGACATCGACTACATGACCGAGCTGAACCATCGCTGGATGGGCGGCGACGGTCCGACCGACGTGCTCGCCTTCCCCATGGACGAGGGCAGCGTCGACCACGGCCCGGGCGAGTCCGCACCGGCCGGCGGCGAGCCCGCCCTGCTCGGTGACATCGTGCTCTGCCCGGAGGTCGCGGCCAAGCAGGCGGCGACCGCCGGGCACGCGCCCGCCGACGAGCTGCACCTGCTCACCGTGCACGGGGTGCTGCATCTGCTCGGCTACGACCACGCCGAGCCGGAGGAGGAGCGGGAGATGTTCGCCCTCCAGGCTCGACTGCTGGCGAGCTGGCGGTCGACCCGCACCCAGTGATGTCCACTCCTCCGTTACTGGCGGCCGGCGCCACCGCCGGCCTTCCCGACCTGCAGCTGATCGTCTTCGCGGCCGGCCTGGTGGTGTTGGCCGGTCTGATCGCGATGACCGAGGCGGCGCTCGCCGCGGTGTCACCGGCGCGGGCCGCCGAACTGGCCCGCGACGGCGTGCGCGGCGCCCGCACCCTCCAGGTCGTCGCGGGCGATGTCGTCCGGCACCTCAACCTGCTCCTGCTGTTGCGGCTGCTCGCCGAGCTGACCGCCACCACGCTGGTGGCGCTGGTCGCGGTGGACAGCTTCGGCGCCGGCTGGCGGGCGGCGCTGGTGACCGCCGGCGCGATGACAGTGGTCAGCTTCGTGGTGGTAGGCGTCGCGCCGCGCACCATCGGCCGGCAGCACGCGTACGCCGTGGGTCGTGCGGTGGCGCCGTTGGTGCGCTGGCTGGGCCGGGCGCTCAACCCGCTCGCGTCGCTGCTGATCCTGATCGGCAACGCGGTCACTCCGGGGCGTGGTTTCCGGGAGGGGCCGTTCGCCACCCAGGTGGAGTTGCGCGAGCTGGTCGACCTGGCGGAGCAGCGCGGCGTGGTCGAGCACGGCGAGCGTCAGATGATCCACTCCGTCTTCGCGCTCGGCGACACCATCGCCCGCGAGGTGATGGTGCCCCGCACGGAGATGGTGTGGATCGAGGAGGGCAAGACGCTCGCGCAGGCGCTGGCGCTCTTCCTGCGTTCCGGTTTCTCCCGCATCCCGGTGATCGGCGAGAGCGTCGACGACGTGCTGGGCGTGCTCTACCTGAAGGACCTGATCCGGCGGTCCCGCGGCGGCGACCCGGGTGCCGAGCAGTTGCCGGTGGCCGAGCTGATGCGCCCGGCGACCTTCGTGCCGGAGTCGAAGCCCGTTGACGACCTGCTGTCGGAGATGCAGGCCGCCCGCAACCACCTGGTCATCGTGGTCGACGAGTACGGCGGCACCGGTGGCCTGGTCACCATCGAGGACATCCTGGAGGAGATCGTCGGTGAGATCACCGACGAGTACGATGTCGAGCGCCCGCCGGTCGAACGGCTGGCGGACTCGGCGGTCCGGGTGACCGCCCGACTGCCGGTGGAGAATCTGGGCGAGCTGTTCGACACCGATCTGCCCGCCGACGAGGTGGAGACGGTGGGTGGTCTGCTCGCCCAGTCGCTCGGGCGGTGCCGATCCCGGGCGCCGAGGTCGAGGTGGCCGGTCTCCGGCTGGTCGCCGAGGGCACCACCGGCCGGCGCAACCGGATCGACACCGTCCTGGTCAGCAGGGTGGAGCCGGGCCACGAGCAGGACAGCACGGGGCGTGGTGAGCACGCCGGCCCCGGGGACGACACGGACAACTACCGAGACGACGAGAGGCAACCCGCCGATGCCTGACACACCCGCCGCGCCCGCCGCCCAGCAGCCCACCCCCGCCGCGTCGACCGCGCTGAGCGCCGAGGACGGCAAGCTCGTCGTGCTGGCCCGGGGAGCCCGTGCCCGGGTCGCGCCGTGGAGGGCGCCGCGGTCCGGGATCAGGACGGGCGGACGTACGCAGCGGCGAGTGTCGCGCTGCCCTCGCTGACCCTCACCGCGTTGCAGTTGGCGGTCGCGTCGGCCGTGGCGGCCGGGGCGAGTCGGCTGGAGGCGGCGGTGGTGGTGACCGAGGCGTCGACGCTCGACGGCGCGGGGCATGCGGCGGTGCGTGACCTGGCGGCGGACGCGCCGATCCACGTGGCCGCGCCGGACGGCACGGTAATCGGCACGGTGGCCCAGTGAGCCCGGTGCAGGATCCGGAGGCGCGACCGTACCGGGCCGGGTTCGGCTGTTTCGTCGGTCGGCCCAACGCCGGCAAGTCGACGCTTACCAACGCCATCGTGGGCACCAAGATCGCGATCACCTCGAACAAGCCGCAGACCACCCGGCACGTCATCCGGGCGGTGCTGCACCGACCGGAGTCGCAGCTGGTCCTGGTCGACACCCCGGGCCTGCACCGCCCCCGTACGCTGCTCGGCGAACGCCTCAACGACCTGGTCCGGTCCACCTGGACGGAGGTCGACGTGATCGGTCTGTGCATCCCGGCGAACGAGCCGGTCGGGCGCGGTGACCGGTTCATCACCGGCGAGCTGGCCGAGCTGAAGGCGACAGTGCTGGCGGTGGTCACCAAGACCGACCTGGTGGACAAGCGCCAGCTGGCGGAGCAGCTGCTCGCGGTCAGCAAAATGGGGGACTTCGCGGAGATCGTGCCGGTGAGCGCGGTGTCCGGGCACCAGGTGGACACGCTCGTCGACGTGATGACCGGCTACCTGCCGCCGTCGCCGCAGCTCTATCCGGACGACATGCTCACCGACGACCCCGAGCAGGTGCTGGTCGCGGAGTTGATCCGGGAGGCCGCCCTGGAGGGGGTTCGCGACGAGCTGCCGCACTCCATCGCCGTGGTGGTGGAGGAGATGATCCCCGAGGGTCAGGTGATGAAGATCTACGCCGACCTGTACGTGGAGCGGCCCAGCCAGAAGGCCATCGTGCTCGGCCACAAGGCGAGCCGGCTCAAGGAGGTCGGCACCACCGCCCGTAAGCAGATCGAGGAGCTGCTGGGCGGCCGGGTCTATCTCGACCTGCACGTGCGGGTCGCGAAGGACTGGCAGCGCGACCCGAGGCAACTGCGCAAGCTGGGCTTCTGACCCACCTCGTCGAGGCGACGGCCGGCCGGGTCGTCGCCTTCGGGTGGGGATGTTCACGTCCGGTTGGGATCGTGGCCGTTTTGTCCGGGCAGCGTGCGGGGTAGGGGAGTTACGCCCCGCGCCCCCGGACCCAGGCAGGCTGATGCGCAACAGGTACCTCGACTTGCTCCGTTTCCTGGCCATCGTCCGAGTGGTGGTCTACCACGTCACCGGGTGGGCGACCCTCACCCTCGTCTTCCCCGCCATGTCGGTGATGTTCGCGCTGGCGGGCTCGCTGATGGCCGCGTCGCTGACCCGTTCCGGGCCGGCGGCGGTCGGCCGTCGACTGCGCCGGTTGTTGCCGTCGCTATGGGTGCTCGCCGCGGTCTTCGTACCCGCCATGCTGCTCACCGGGCTCCCGGTGACCCCTCGGGTGCTGCTGTGGCTGTTCCCGATCGCCGACCCGCCGGCCAACCACTGGGGGGCCCTGGCGCTGAGCATCATCTGGTACCTGCGCGACTACCTGTGGTTCGTGCTCGCCTCACCGGTCGCGCTCTGGCTGTTCCGGCGTGCCCCGCTGCCCACAGTGCTCGCCCCGTACCTGCTGTTGGTGACGATCGAGGTGGGGATCTACCCGGCACCGCCGATGCTGCGCGAGTTCGGGCTGTACTTCGGCGCGTGGCTGCTCGGCTTCGCCCACCACGCCGGGATGCTGCGCCGACTCACCGGGCGGGTGCTCTACCCGGTGGCGCTCGCTCTCGCGGTGAGCGGCGGGGCGTGGATCGTCGGACATCCCGGCCCGCGCGGGTACGACCTGAACGACAACCACCTCGGCAACGCCCTCTGGTCGGCCGCGTTCATCCTGATCGTGCTGGGTCGGGCGCCCGCCGGGCTGGCCTGGCTGGGCCGAAGCCGGCTGGCCGACCGGGTGGTGACCGTGGTCAACCGGCGGGCGCTCACCGTCTACCTCTGGCACATGCCGTTCGTGGTGGCGCTCACCCCGCTCGTCGACGTGGTCGGCTGGTCCCACCAGGACCCGGTGGGCCTGGCCATCCGGGTGCTGCTGGTCTTCGTCCTGGTCGGGGTGGTCACCCTTGCCGTCGGGTGGGTCGAGGACGTGGCCGCCCGTCGCCGACCGGAGCTGACTCCCGGCGGCTCGACGCGGCCGGCCGGGCGCCCGACGCGGTCGCCGCCCG
>NZ_JAEVHL010000061.1 GCF_016803395.1 Micromonospora tarensis
GCCGCCACCCGGGCGGCGACCGTCGCCGACGGCTCGACATCGGCGCCGGTCGCCATCAGCTCCGCCGCCCGCACCGGCATCAGCCGCACCTGGACGTCGATCCGGTCGAGCAGCGGCCCGGAGAGCCGACCCAGATAGCGGCGGCGGACCAGCGGGCTGCACTCGCAGTGCGCGTCGCCGCCCGGCTGGGCGCATGGGCACGGGTTGGCCGCCAGCACCAGCTGGGTTCGCGCCGGGTATCTGGTGCTGCCCCCGCTGCGGCTCAACTGGATGTGGCCGTCCTCCAGCGGCTGGCGCAGCGCCTCCAGCGCGCCCTTGCTGAACTCGGGAGCCTCGTCCAGGAAGAGCACGCCGCGGTGCGCCAGCGACACCGCGCCGGGGCGGGCCAGCCCCGAGCCGCCGCCGACCAGCGACGGCACGCTCGCGGTGTGGTGTGGGGCCTGGAACGGCGGCCGACGCAGCAGGCGGCCGCCGGCGGCAGCAACCCGGCGACCGAGTGCAGGGCGGTGACCTCCAGCGCCGCGTCGTCGTCCAGCTCAGGCAGGATCGACGGCAGCCGTTCGGCGAGCATCGTCTTGCCGGCGCCCGGAGGACCGAGCAGGGCCACGTGGTGCCCCCCGGCGGCGGCGACCTCCAAGGCGCGCCGGCCGAGCTGCTGCCCGGCGACGTCGGCGAGATCCGGCCCGCCGACCGCCGGTGACGGGTCGATGGTGGGCGGTTCGATCAGCGGGGTGCCGTCGCGTACGAAGGCGACCAGCCGGTGCAGGGTGTCCACCGCTCGCACCCGTACCCCGGGGATGACCGCCGCCTCGGCGGCGTTGCCGACCGGCACGATCACCCGCCCGACACCGGCCTGGGCCGCGGCGGCGACCATCGGGAGCACACCGCGGACCGGCCGGACGGTGCCGTCCAGCCCCAACTCGCCGAGGACCACCACCCCGTCCAGCGGCAGCAGCGGCAGTTCGCCCGAGCCACCCAGCAGTGCCGCGGCGATGGCCAGATCGAACGCCGAGCCGAACTTCGGCAGCGTGGCGGGCAGCAGGTTGAGGGTGATCCGCCGGTTCGGCCACCGCTGGCCGGAGTTGACCACGGCGGCGCGGACCCGGTCGCGGGCCTCGTGCAGGGCGGTGTCCGGCAGACCGGAGATCACCACCGCCGGTAGGCCGACGGCCAGGTCCGCCTCCACCTCGACCAGGTGACCGGTCACCCCGACCAGCCCCACGCAGAGCACCTTCGCGTAGCTCACGGCGCGCCACCGATCCGCTGTGGGCACATCTCAGAACGCACCCTTCAGGTGGTCGACCTGGGCCGGACCGGCGTCGGGCAGGCGCACGGACAGCACGTCGAAGCGCACCTCCTCGGCGGTCGTGCCGGTCTCGGTCAGCCACCGCGCGGCGAGCCTGCGTAGCCGGCGGGCCTTGGCCGGCACGACCGCCTCGGCCGGGGTGCCGAAGCCGTCGCCCCGGCGGGTCTTCACCTCGCAGAAGGCGAGCACCGGCCCGTCCCACGCGATGATGTCGATCTCACCGGCCGGGCAGCGCCAGTTTCGCGCGATCGGGCGTAGCCCCGCCTCGGTCAGGTGCCGGGCGGCGCACCGCTCGCCGTACGCGCCAACCGCCTGGTTCCGCTTCGTCATGGCCGGCACGGTGCCCGCCGAGGGCGGTCGCCGCGACCCGGCGACGGCCCGTCTGTGGACAACGGGTGTGCTGTGGACAGACGGACGATCATGCACACGCTGTGCTAGCGACGTTGGACCGCCGACCGAGGCCGGCAGCGGTGCCCGGCGGCGCGGCCGGCCGGGCTGAATGGCGCGGGCGTGGCCGGTCGCATACGGTGCCTGACGTGGACGGACGACGGAGTTTCCCGGAAGATCAGGAGTCGCGCTGGTACCCCGACGAGCGGGGTCACGGTTACGGCGAGTCGGAGTGGCGCGGCGCGGGCGAGCCGCGCTACCGGGACGGCGAGATTCCCGGGCAGCGTGGCGTGGAAGACGGCCGCTCCGTCGAGGACACCGGCGTCGGCCGCCGCCGGGAGCCCGACTCGGGACGCTTCGGCGCCGTCGACGCGGGCCGTTTCGGTGCGCCGGAGTCGGACTCGGGTCGTCTGGGCGCGGTGGACGCCGGCCGTTTCGGTGCGCCGGAGTCGGACTCGGGTCGTCTGGGTGCGGTGGACGCGGGCCGCTTCGGCGGTCCGCCCGAATCGGACTCGGGTCGCTTTGGTGCGCTGGACGTCGAGGTCGGGCGGTTCGGCGCCAGTGAGGCTGATTCTGGGCGTTCCGGCGCGGTCGACCCGTTGGGTGCCGGCCGGCCGGAGGTGGACGGTTACCGGGCCACCCGGTCGCGGCGGGCGGACCGGGACCCCTCGGAGACCTCCGGTGAGCTGCCCGGACGCCGGGCCGCCCGGGAGACGACCGCGGCGGGTTCCCCGCTGGCCGGCGCCGCGCCGGAGGCCGCCCCCGACACCACGTCGGCAACTGGCGCGCCGGCCAGTGTGCTCGCTGACCAGGCTCGTCCCGCTCCGCTCGGTGGGTACCCGATCATTGAGCCGACCCGGGGTGGCGACACCCCGCACCCGTTGGAGATGCCGACCGGCCCGATGCCGGGGATCGGCCCTCGACCCGACCTGCCCGCAGGCGAGCCTCCGGTGTATCCGCCGGCCGCCGACGGCGTCTATCGGACCCGTCGACCGGTGCTGGCCGTACTCTTCGCGCTGCTGGTGTTGATCTTCGAGGTCCCGGCGCTGCGGGTGCTGCTGGCGGGCGTGACCGGCGACCCGGTGGACGCCGGGAACGTGGTGGTGGGTATCGCCCTGGTAGCCGGGCTGCCGATCTTCGCGACCGGGCTGTACGGGCTACGAACCGGCGGTCTGGCGCTCGCCGACAATGGCCGGGGTTGGCTCCGCCCACCGACGGCGTACCTGACCGTCGGCCTGGTGCTCTTCGTGGCCGCCGCGCTCGCCGTCGGCTGACCCGGCCTGGCGCGCCGCCGGCATCGGCGCGCGCCGACGAGCCGGACAACAACCAGGAAATAGTGGCCTCCGGTGACGCGGAGGCCACTATTTCCACGAACTAGCGCGATCTTGCCGGCAACTCCCGCGGAGCAGCGGCGGAGCGGCATAGCAGCACCCCACGCGTACCCCGGGGCGGCCGAACGGGTGAGGGGCGTACACTGGCCAACTGGCGACCGCCTTGCGCGGTCGACCTCGCGTGCCCTCTTCACGAATCGTCGTGAAGCGACGGCCTCCCTGGTCCCGATTCTGATCGGGCCCACCATGGGCCGGCGACCAGGCACCAGGACGCCCGGCCACCGGCCGGGCGTGACAACCAGGGACCTTGAGGAGTACCCCCACCATGGCCGTCGTGACCATGCGCCAGCTGCTGGAGAGCGGTGTCCACTTCGGGCACCAGACCCGGCGCTGGAACCCGAAGATGAAGCGCTTCATCATGACCGAGCGCAACGGCATCTACATCATCGACCTGCGCCAGACCCTCGACTACATCGAGAAGGCGTACGAGTTCGTGCGCGGCACCGTCGCCGAGGGTGGCAGCATCCTGTTCGTCGGCACCAAGAAGCAGGCCCAGGAGGCGATCGCCGAGCAGGCGACCCGGGTCGGCCAGCCGTACGTCAACCACCGCTGGCTCGGTGGCATGCTGACCAACTTCCAGACCGTGTACAAGCGGCTCCAGCGGATGAAGGAGCTGGAGGGTCTGGGTGACCTCAGCGGCACCGCCGCCGGTTTCACCAAGAAGGAGACCCTGCAGCTCTCCCGCGAGAAGATCAAGCTGACCCGCACCCTCGGTGGTCTGCGGGACATGCAGAAGCTTCCGGCCGCGGTCTGGATCGTCGACACCAAGAAGGAGCACATCGCCGTCGACGAGGCCCGCAAGCTGGGCATCCCGGTGATCGCGGTGCTGGACACCAACTGCGACCCGGACGAGGTCGACTTCCCGATCCCGGGTAACGACGACGCGATCCGCTCGGCCGAGCTGCTGACCAAGGTCGTTGCCGCCGCCGTCGCGGATGGTCTGATCGCGCGGTCCGGCCGTCGTCGGGGCACCGACGAGAAGCCCGAGGGCGTCGCGAGCGACGAGCCGCTGACCGAGTGGGAGCGCGAGCTGCTCGAGCCGAAGAAGGCCGACGAGACGGCCGCCCCGGCCGAGCAGCCCGCCGCTGCCGCCGCCGAGCAGCCGGCCACCCCGGAGCAGCCGGCGCAGGCCGCCACCGAGCAGCCGGCGGCCGCCACCGCGGAGTGACCGCACCGTCGCTGCCCCGCCGTCCGTTTTCCCGAACGGCGGGCAGCGACGGTACGCCGGGCACGATCCGCCCGGATCCGGGTAACCGGCACCTCTGACCATCCACACGCCGACTCAACACCGAAGAGAGAGCCATGTCCCAAATCACCGCCGCGGACGTCAAGAAGCTCCGCGACCTCACCGGCGCCGGCATGATGGACAGCAAGAAGGCGCTGACCGAGGCCGAGGGCGACTTCGACAAGGCCGTCGAGATCCTCCGCGTCAAGGGCGCCAAGGACGTCGGCAAGCGGGCCGGTCGTACGGCCGCCAACGGCCTGGTCGCCCACTCCGGCAAGGCGCTGCTCGAGCTGAACTGCGAGACCGACTTCGTCGCCAAGACCGAGTCGTTCATCGCGCTGGCCCAGCAGCTGGTCGAGCACGGTGAGCGCGCCGGCGTGAACACCGCCGAGGAGCTGCTCGCCACCGAGCTCGACGGCAAGGTCGTCGCGGACCTGATCCAGGAGCAGTCTGCCAAGATCGGCGAGAAGCTGGTGCTCAACCGGTTCGCCCGGGTCGAGGGCACCACTGCGGTCTACCTGCACCGCAAGGCCCAGGACCTGCCGCCGGCGGTTGGCGTGCTGGTGTCGTACACCGGCAAGAGCGACGAGGCCGGCGACGCCGACGCCCGTGGGGTGGCCATGCAGATCGCCGCCATGCGGCCGAAGTACCTCACCCGCGACGAGGTCCCGGCCGAGATCGTCGAGTCCGAGCGGCGCATCGCCGAGCAGACCGCCCGCGAGGAGAACAAGCCCGAGGCGGCCCTGCCGAAGATCGTCGAGGGTCGGGTGAACTCCTTCTTCAAGGACTACGTCCTGATCGAGCAGGCGTCGGTGGCCGACAACAAGAAGTCGGTGAAGCAGGTGCTGGCCGAGGCCGGCATCGAGGTCACCCGCTTCGTGCGGTTCGAGGTCGGCCAGGCCTGAGCCGTCACCGGGTGCCGTGGGCGCCCGTGGGCAGAAGACGTCGACGAGGAGGCCGCCGGTGTACGTGACAGGCACCGCGGCCTCCTCGTCACATAGGGTCGGCAGCGGCAGGTTCGCGGTACGCGCCGCACGGGGCGTGCGCGTGGGGAAGGGCGGGGCGGATGACGCAGGTTGTGAGTGACCGGACGCTGGCGATGGACGATCCGACGGCACCGCCGCCGGGGCGTGCCCGTCGGGTGGTGCTCAAGCTCTCCGGCGAGGTGTTCGGCGGCGGCGCGATCGGCGTCGACCCGGACGTCGTCCAGGCCATCGCCCGGCAGATCGCGACCGTGGTCCGTCGCGGCGTGCAGGTCTCCGTGGTGGTCGGTGGCGGCAACTTCTTCCGCGGCGCGGAGCTGCAGAAGCGTGGAATGGACCGGGCCCGCGCCGACTACATGGGCATGCTCGGCACGGTGATGAACTGCCTCGCGCTCCAGGACTTCCTGGAGAAGGAGGGCATCGAGACCCGGGTGCAGAGCGCCATCACCATGGCCCAGGTCGCCGAGCCGTACATCCCGCTGCGGGCCATCAGGCACCTGGAGAAGGGCCGCGTGGTCATCTTCGGCGCCGGCGCCGGAATGCCGTACTTCTCCACTGACACTGTGGCCGCCCAGCGGGCGCTGGAGATCCGGGCCGACGTGGTGCTGATGAGCAAGAACGGCGTGGACGGCGTCTACACCGCCGACCCGCGGATCGACCCCACCGCCAGTAAGCTCGACTCGATCACCTTCTCCGAGGCGCTGCGCCGCAACCTGCGGGTGGCCGACGCGGCAGCGTTCAGCCTCTGCATGGAGAACGGCCTGCCGATGCTGGTCTTTGGCGCGCAGGGTGACGACACCATCATCCGCGCGGTGGGTGGCGACAAGATCGGCACCCTGATCACCGCCTGAGTCCCGCCGACGGCGACGGTCTGACGACTTTCAGCAGAGCCCACCACGAGCACAGAAGGAGGCGAGGAGACCGGTGATCGACGACACCCTCCTCGAGGCCGAGGAGAAGATGGAGCGTGCGGTTGAGCACGCCAAGGAGGAGTTCGGCGCCATCCGTACCGGTCGCGCCAACGCCGCCATGTTCTCCAAGGTCATCATCGACTACTACGGCACGCCCACGCCGCTGACGCAGATGGCGTCCATCGCGGTCCCCGAGCCGCGGATGGCCATCATCAAGCCGTACGACAACTCGCAGATCAACGCGATGGAGAAGGCGATCCGCGACTCGGACCTCGGGGTGAACCCCAACAACGAGGGCAACCAGCTGCGCATCCTGCTCCCGCAGATGACCGAGGAACGCCGCCGCGACATGATCAAGGTGGCTCGGCACAAGGGCGAGGAGGCCAAGGTGGCCATCCGCAACGTCCGCCGCCGGGGCAAGGAAGAGCTGGACCGGATCGTCAAGGACGGCGAGGCCGGCGAGGACGACGGTCGCCGCGCCGAGAAGGAACTCGACGACCTGACCCAGCGCTACGTGGCAAGCGTCGACGACCTGGTCAAGCACAAGGAAACCGAACTTCTCGAGGTGTGATCGTCCGCCGAGGCCCGTTCCCGACATCGGGGACGGGCCTCGACTCGTCTGTCAGCAGGGGATCCAGACGGTCCTGGTGCTCTCGGCGAACTGCTCGCCGGTGGTCGAGTCGCGCAGCGAGAAGTGGGCGGTGGCCCGGCCGGGGTGCAGCGCCGGAGCGATTCGGGCGAACGCCATCCCGAGCTCGACGGTGCCGCCGTCGCAGAGGATCTCGCCCGCGCCGTGTCCCGCGGTGGCCCAGAGCGTCGGCAGGCCGTCCTGCACCAGGGAGGCCGACATGAGGACGATGCCGGTCGGGCAGTTCCGGGCGGTGGCCGTCACCGCTGTTGCCGGGTACGTCACTCCCGGCTCGCCGACGGGCGGCTCGAACGGGAACAACTCGCTGGCGTGGCGGTCGATGGTGATCCTGGTACGTGCCGCGGTGGCGGCGGCCGGTGCCCCTGCCCCCAGGACCATGGCGGTCACCGTCAGCACCCCGAGACCGAACTTGTACATGGAAGTGCCCTTTCCCCCGATCGGACGCGCCGGCTCGGGCCGGCGCGCCACCAGCGGACCACGCCGGGCGTGTGCAACTCAGTACTCGATCACGCACCGAACGAGTCGGATCGACGGCTGCGGATCTGCTGCGGTGTGTCGTACCGAATGGGTGTGCACCGCGGGCCGGTGGGCTGGCGGGCGGGGGTGACGTCCCCCGGCACGCCTCGTCCGCCGTGCCGGTCCGAGGTGTGCAGTAGGCTCGGCACGATTCCCGGCCACCGGGCGGTGAACACCGGGGATCGACCGACCGTCAAGGCGGTCAATCGGAGGAACATCGCACGTGTAGGGGATGCTTGTGGTCTTGCGTCATGTGGTGGTTCTCGTGCCGCGTCGCGGTGCGTGATGACCCACCCCGACCCCTACGGCAGCGAGCCTCGCGGCTGGGACCGGCCGGAGCGCCCGGCGGCACTGCCCTGGCCCGACCAGGACCTGGACGCCGGCCACTGGGGCCGCCGTCCGGCCGCCGGCCCCGAACTGCACACCGACCCGCGCAGCCGGCCGTACGCCGACCCGCATCCCGGGTACGACGAGCCTGGCCGGGCGGTCCGTCCGGACGACCGGGACCGTTTCGACGACCGTGACCGGCGTGGTCGGTTCGACGACCGCGACCGGTACGAGGATGACCGCAACCAGCCTGACCGGTACGACGAGCGGGGGCGTGGCGACCGGTACGTCGACCGTCCTCCCGTCGCCGGTGACGGGCCGAGCCGTTACGACGGCCCGGACCGTGGGCGATTCGACGAGCCGAGCCGCTTCGACGGCCCGGAAAAGACGCCGCCGGCCCGTTTCGACGACAGTGGTTATCCGACCGAGCAGCTCGCCGCGGTGCCGACCGAAATGGCCCCGGACGAGCCGCCGCCGACCGGTCGCCGGCCGAAGGGTCGGCGGCGGGCCAGTATCGACCGACCGGCCACCCAGCAGGCGGGCACCGGCCGGGCCGGCCGCAACCTCCCGGTGGCGATCGGTGTCGGGCTCGGCCTCGGCGCGTTGATCGTGGTGCCGCTGGCCTTCTACCCGTTGGCGTTCCTGCCGGTGATCGCCGCCGCCGTCGCGATCGGCAGTTGGGAGATGGCCCGGGCGGTCCGGCGCAGCGGCGCACACCCGCCACTGGTGCCGCTGATCGCCGGTGGTGTGCTGACCGTGGGCCTGGCCTGGTTCGCCGGCCCGGACGCGCTCAGCCTGGGGCTGCTCGTCACGGTGCTGGGCACGATGATCTGGCGGTTGGGTGACGGGCCGGCCGGCTTCCAGCGGGATCTCACCGCCGCCACCCTGATCGCCGTCTACGTGCCGTTCCTCGCCGGTTTCGCGGCGTTGCTGGCGGCGGCCCCCGACGACGGCCGGCTGCGTATCCTCGCCACGCTGATCGCGGTGGTGCTCTCCGACACCGGCGGGTACGCGGCCGGCGTCGCCTTCGGACGACACCCGATGGCTCCGGCGATCAGCCCGAAGAAGTCCTGGGAGGGCTTTGCCGGCTCGGTCACCGCGGCGGCCCTGGGCAGCGCGCTGCTGCTGTGGCTGATGCTCGACGTGGCCCCCTGGTGGGGTGCGCTGTTCGGGGTGGCCGTCTCCGGCGCGGCGGTCCTCGGTGACCTGGCCGAGTCGATGATCAAGCGGGATCTCGGCGTCAAGGACATGAGTAACCTGCTGCCCGGCCACGGCGGTCTGATGGACCGACTGGACTCGATCCTGTTCGCGGTCCCCACGGCCTACCTGCTGTTGGCGATCTTCGTGCCGGTGGTGGGGTGAGGCATGGATCACGGCGTCCCGGTCTTCCGGATCCGGCGGTCGCGACCCGTTCGACACCTCCGGACCGGCACCTGCCGCCGGTGGCGTGACACACTGGACCAGCCATGACAAGCCTGCCCCTGATCCCCACCAGCTCCGACGCCGCCACCGCGCGCCGGGCCGCCATGCCCCCGCAGCACCTCGCTGACCTGGACCTGGCCGGTCGCCAGGCGCTGGTCGCCGGGCTGGGGGAGCCGGCCTTCCGCGCCAAGCAGGTCTCCAACCATTACTTCGGGCGACTCGTCCGGGACCCGCAGGCGATGACCGACCTGCCCGCGGCGACCCGCGAGCGGCTGGCCGACACGTTGCTGCCCCCGCTGCTCACCCCGGTCCGCGAGTTGGCCTGCGACGACGGCGCGACCCGCAAGGCGCTCTGGCGGTTGCACGACGGCGCGCTGGTGGAGAGCGTGCTGATGGGTTACCCGGATCGGGTGACCGTCTGCATCTCCAGTCAGGCGGGCTGCGGCATGGCCTGCCCGTTCTGCGCCACCGGCCAGGCCGGCCTGACCCGCAACCTCTCGACCGCCGAGATCGTCGACCAGGCGGTGTACATGGCCGGGGTGGCGGCCTCGGGTGTGGTCGCGGGCTCCCCGCCGAGGCTGTCCCGCGTCGTCTTCATGGGCATGGGCGAGCCGCTGGCCAACTACAACCGGGTGATCGCGGCGATCCGTCGGCTGGTCAGCCCCGCTCCGGAGGGGCTCGGCCTGTCCCAGCGGCACATCACCGTTTCCACGGTCGGCCTGGTTCCGGCCATCCACCGACTGGCCAGCGAAGACCTCTCAGTGACCCTTGCGCTGTCGTTGCACGCGCCTGATGATGATCTGCGCGACGAACTCGTGCCGGTCAACCAGCGCTGGAAGGTAGCCGAGGTGCTGGACGCAGCCTGGGGATACGCTGCCCGGACGGGCCGTCGCGTGTCGATCGAGTACGCGATGATCAAGGACGTGAACGACCAGCCGTGGCGAGCCGACCTGCTCGGGCGGCTGCTGGCCGGCAAGTTGGCCCACGTGAACCTCATCCCGCTCAATCCGACGCCGGGCAGCCGCTGGGACGCGAGCCCGAAGCCGGTGGAGCGGGAGTTCGTCCGGCGGTTGCGCGACGCCGGAGTGTCCACCACAGTGCGGGACACTCGAGGTCGCGAGATCGACGGCGCGTGTGGCCAGCTCGCCGCCGCCGAGGACAAGGACACCAACACCGACCGCGCCGGAGAGGCACCGGCGTGACCGGGCGTGGCGAACGAGACCAGGAGACATAGTGGCGAGTCAGGGTCAGCGTTTCCGGCGCAAGGCGCTCCGCCGGGGATACAAGGTCGACGAGGTGGATGCCTTCCTCGACCGGGTCGAGGCGACGCTCGACGGCCGGCAGGTGGGTGCGCCGGTGGCCTCGCAGGAGGTCCACGACGTTGTCTTCCGGGTCCGCTTCAACGGCTACGACGAGTGGCAGGTCGACCTGCACCTGGACCGGGTCGAGCGGCAGCTGGCCGAGCTGGAGGAGCGCAACAGCGCCGGTCGCGGTGGCGACCCCCGAATGGGTGACCGGATGGGCCCACCGGACCGGATGGGGCCGCCCATGCGCGATGACCGGGGCATGGTTCCGCAGCCGATGCCGCCCCGGCCGATGCCGGCGCAGGCCGGCCCGCCGGCCGACCGTTATGGCCGCTACGACGAGCCGACCGGCGCCTTCGCCGGGGGTTACGACGGTCCCCGCGGTGGTTATGACGCGCCGCGCGGTCCGGCCGGCCCCGGTCCGATGGGTCCCGGCGGCCCGATGGGTCCCGGGCCGATGGGTGGCCACGGTGGTCCGCCGCGCGGCCTGCCCGCCGGCCCCAGCGGTTACGGCCCGGACGACCAGCGCTCGCCCGGTGGGTACGGCCCGGACGACCAGCGCGGTGGATACGGCCCCGACGACCAGCGCGCGCCGGGCGGCTATCCGCCGCCGCCGGACGAGTCCCGCTTCGACGGCTTCGAGGCCGGGCGGCACGGCCGCGCCGACATGACCGCCGAGATCCGGATGCCGGAGCGGGACCTGCGCGACATGCGCCGTGGCCCGGCCGGTCCCCCTCCGCTGCCGCAGCAGGGCGTCGGTGGTCCGCCGATGGCCGGTCCGCCCGCGGTGGCCGGCCCGCCGATGGGTGGCCCCCGATGGCCGGTCCGCCGATGGCCGGTCCGCCGATGGGTGGCCCTCCGATGGGTGGCCCGCCGATGGCCGGCCCGCCCGGCAGCGACCTGTACCGGGTCGACCAGATCCGCCGCAGCTTCCAGGTGCGCCGGTTCGGCAGCGGGTACGACCCCGACCAGGTGGACCGGTTCTTCGACAGCCTGCTCGGTGGCATGCAGCGCCGCAATCCGATGCCCGTCGACCCGAAGGACCTGGACACGCTCCGGTTCGGCCTGGTGCCCGGTGGCTACTTCGAGGCCGAGGTCGACGCCGCGCTGAAGGACGTGCAGGACATCCTCTTCGGGCGCTGAGCCCGAGGCGTACGGACGAGGGCCCGTCCCCCGGGTGGGGGCGGGCCCTCGGCGTATGTCGGCCGGTCGTCCGGCGGTGGATCAGGTCAGGAGCGCAGGCCGTTACGCCGCAGCACGGCGTCGCCGATCACGATGATCAGCAGCAGCGCGGCCAGGCCGATCAGCCAGATGTCCTCGACCCTGCCCTCGTGGTTGCCGCAGATCATCGCCAGCAGCGCCAGTGCGGACAGCACAGCGCCGATCTGCCCGGCCCTGCGGTGCCCGGGCTTGTGCTGGTCTGGCGACGTTACCGGCTCGCTTCCTGCCACTGTCGGTCCTTCCCTCGCGATCGGATCTTTGGTTAGTCTGGCACGCCTCGTGCTCGGCGCGGCGGGGTGGGGGTTTCCTGACCGTCGGTGCTGCCCGCCTGGGCTGAACGGCACTACCGGCGTCGCGGGGCGGTGGTCGGACCCGCTCCGGTAGCGTTTGGCGTACACCTGATTGTCTGTTTGAGGGGGACTGTGCGGTGCGAGTGACCGGAACCGGGCACGCCAGCATGCGGATCGACACGGCCGCGGGCAGCATCCTGTGCGACCCGTGGGTGAATCCGGCCTACTTCGCGTCGTGGTTCCCGTTCCCCGACAATTCACTGTTGGACTGGGAGAGCCTGGGCCAGGTCGACTACCTGTACGTCTCCCACCTGCATCGGGACCACTTCGACGCGAAGCACCTGCGGGACTTCGTCTCGAAGGACGCCACGGTGCTGCTGCCCGAGTTCCCCACCTCGGAGATGGAGGACGAACTCCGGGCGTTGGGCTTCACCAAGTTCCTGAAGACCCCCAACGAGCAGGTGGTGGAGCTGCCCGGTGGCCTCAAGGTCATGATCCAGGCGTTGACCAGCCCGACCGACGGGCCGATCGGCGACTCCTCGCTCTGGGTCGAGTACGACGGGGTGCGGCTGCTCAACCAGAACGACGCCCGCCCCACCGATTTGAGCGTGTTCGCCGAGTTGGGGCACGTGCACGCGCACCTGCTCCAGTTCTCCGGCGCGATCTGGTACCCGATGGTCTACGAGCTGCCGCAGGCGGCGAAGACCGCGTTCGGCAAGCAGAAGCGTGACCGGCAGTTCGACCGGACCTGGCGCTACATCGACGACCTGAAGGCCGACCACGTCTTCCCGATCGCCGGCCCGCCGTGCTTCCTCGACGACGCCCTGTGGCAGTTCAACGACATCCACGGCGACGAGGGCAACATCTTCCCCGACCAGTCCGTCTTCCTGTCGGAGTACGCCAAGGTCGGTGGCACCAACGGCATCGTGTTGCTGCCGGGCAGCGTCGCCGAGGTCACCACCGAGGGGGCGACCACCACCCATCCGGTGCCGGTCGAGGAGTTCTTCGCGAACAAGGTCGCCCACCTGGAGGAGATGAGGGAGCGTAAGCGCCCGATCATCGAGGCGGAGAAGGCGTCCTGGCGGCACCCCGAGGTGGACGTCCTCGGCCAGATGAAGCGCCGGATCGAGCCGCTGCTCGACGAGTCGATCTACCTGGCCAAGGGGGTCGGTGGCCCGGTCCGTTTCGACCTGGTGGGGTACGACGGCGAGAGCGTCGAGTCGATCGTGGTGGACTTTCCCGGCAAGGAGGTCCGGCCGTACGCGGACGAGAAGGTGCGCTACCGGTTCCGTACCGAGCGGTCGCTGATCGAGCATCTGCTCTTCATCGACGAGGTGGACTGGGTCAACTCGCTCTTCCTGTCCTGCCGGTTCTCGGCGGCCCGGATCGGCCAGTACAACGAGTTCGTCTACGCGTTCTTCAAGTGCCTCTCCGAGGAGCGGCTCCAGTACGCCGAGGGCTGGTACGACGAGCACGAGCGCAGCACCGACGCCGAGGACATCACGCTCGGCGACTGGGTGGTGCAGCGGCGCTGCCCGCACCTGAAGGCGGACCTGACCCGGTTCGGCATCGTCGAGGGTGACCAGTTGACCTGCCAGCTGCACGGCTGGCGCTTCGACCTGCCCAGTGGTCGCTGCCTCACGAGCGTCGGCCACAAGGTGAGAGCACACCGGGTGGACGCGGAAACCCCGGCCCCCGCCGGTGAGGCCGTGATCTGACGAGTCGGCCGGGGCGGGACGTCGCGCCCCGGCCGCATTCCGTTCCGCGTCCGCGCCGCCGCCGGGTGCGCCACGATGCAATGGTGCGGTGAAAGCCGCGGTCCGGTATCAACCGGACACCATCGAGAGCGGGGCGGCAGTGGCGGCGGGCGCGCAGGAGGACGAGTTTCGGTACGGGCGCGGCCGGGAGAAGACCCGGGACGCTGCCCGGGTGGAGACGTTCAGCGACGGGGTCTTCGCGGTCGTGCTGACGGTGATGGCGGTCGAGCTGCTGCAGAGCGGCCCGGCGCGGGAGAGCGGGCGGGAGCTTCCGGACGCCCTGGCCCACGCCTGGCCGTCCTACCTGGCGTACGTCATCACCTTCGCGATCGCTGGTCAGGTCTGGCTCGCCCACCACAACCTGTGGCGGTACGTCGCCCGGGTCGACCAGATGCTGCTCGTCCTCAACCTGTTCGTGCTGCTCTTCATCGCCACCATCCCGTTCACCGCCGACCTGCTGTCGGACAACCTGCGCGGTGGGGTGACCGAGCAGCGGCTGACCGCCGGGCTCTACGTCGGCACCGTGCTCGGTGAGGCGATCTTCGTCAATCTGACCTGGTGGTGGGCCCGTCGACGCGGGCTGCTCCGCTCCGACCTGGATCCCCGGCTGGCTCAGGCGGTCGCACGTCGGATCCTCCTCAAGCCCCTGCTCTACCTGGTGGCCTTCGCCGTCGTCTTCGTCGACCCCATCCTCAGCCTCTGCGCGTACCTTCTGCTGGTCGGCTACTACCTGATCGGGGGCGCGGGCGACCTCCGACCGTCGGCCAGCCCCGCCGAGGGCGGGTCAGCGGCCTAGGTCGGCCAGGATGCGGCGGGCGGCGTTGTGGCCGGCGGCGCCGATCACGCTGCCGGCCGGGTGGCAGCCGGCGCTGCCCGCGTACACGCCGTCGATGCCGGTGGCGTAGGGCATCCGGTCGGTGAACGAGACGGTGTTGTCGACGTGGTGGATGTGCCCACCGGTGATGCCGAAGTGCTTTTCGATGCCGGGCGGCGGCAGCGGCACCGCGTCGGCGATGAGGTCGGCGGTGCCGGGCGCGTACCGCTCGACGATCTCGACGAGCCGGTCGACGTAGCCGGGCAGTGCCGCGTCCCAGGTGGTGCCGGCCAGCTCGTAGGGGACGGACTGCACGAACAGCGCCGACGAGTGGTGCCCGGCGGCGTCGGAGAGCGACGGATCGACTGTGGTGTGCAAATACCACTCGATGGTGGGCTCCGCCGGCAGCCGCCCGGCCTGCACGTCCGCCCACATCGCGCGCAGCGCGGTCATCGGCGAGGTCGCCTCCCCGCCGACCAGCGACGCGGAGCCCGGCAGCAGGTGGATGGTCGACCCGAACGGGCTCGGCGCCTCGGCCGGCAGGCAGGAGAAGCTGGGCAGCCCGGTGAGCGCCAGGTTGAGCTTGAGGGTGGTGCCGGGGCGGCGGACCGCCGCCATCCGCTCGCCGAGCGGCACCGGCAGCGCGCCGTCGGGCAACAGGTCCAGCAGCCGGTACGGGTCACACGCGCCGAGCACCACCGGGGCGGCGACCTCCCGACCGTCGGCCAGCACCACTCCGCTCGCCGCGCCGCCGTCCACTGTCACAGCGGTTACCGGCGTACCGGTCAGGATCGTCGCCCCGGCGGCCCGCGCGGCCTCGGCGAACGTCCCGGAGACCGTGCCCATCCCGCCCTCGGCGATCATCCAGGTGCCGCCCGAGCCCGGGAGTCGGCACATGTTGTGCACGAGGAAGTTGTGGCCGGTGCCGGGGTCGTCCGGGCCGGCGTTGAGCCCGGACAGCCCGTCGGTGACCGCGTACATGCTGACCAGCAGTTCGGAGCGGAACTCGAACCGGGCCAGGTAGTCCGCGACCGACCCGCGCACCAGGTCGACGAAGACCTGCCGCAGTGCCGGGCGGACGTACCGCTCGGCGGTCTCCGGCACGCTCAGCGGCTCGGCCAGCCAGGCCGGGGCGAGATCCTCGCGCAGCGCGGCCAGCTCGGCCTGCATGGCGTCGTCGGCGGCCACGTCGGCGGGGGAGAAGAACTCGGCGAGCTGCGCCCGGGTGGCGGCGGTGTCACTGCCGAAGAGCAGGTACGGCGAGCCGAGGCCGCCCGGCGTCGGGAGGAAGTAGTGCGGATCGCGGCGCAGCACCGGGATCCGTACGTCGAGCGTGCTGAGCAGTTCCGGGGGCATCAGCCCGAGCAGGTACGAGCCGGTGGAGTGGCGCAGCCCCGGCACCTTCGGGAACGGGTTCTCGGTGCGGGTCGCGCCGCCGATCACGTCGGCGGCCTCCAACACCAGGACGTCCAGCCCGGCCCGGGCCAGCAGGATCGCGGAGACCAGACCGTTGTGCCCGGCACCGACGATCACGACGTCGGCCCGAACCGGAATCTCACCACTCATGCCGCCGCAGCCTAGCCCACCCCACCCCATCCGCCCTCGGTGATCAAGAGGTTCGCGTCGGCGAACGGCGGGGAACTGACGCAAACTTCTTGATCAACCCGACTGGGGGGTGCGGGTGGTGCGCCAGCGGGAGAGGGCGAGGGTGGCGGAGTAGCCGGCCAGGACGATCACGTGGAACAGGTAGAGCCAGAGGAGTACGGCCACGCCGGCGCCGATCTCGTCGAAGCCGCCGAACGGCACCCCCAGGTCCAGCGGGAGCGAGGCGAAGAGCACGAAGCCGTGCAGGAAGCCGGAGAGGTTCGCGGCGGTGAACGACCCGATCCCGAGGGTGGAGAGCCAGTCCGGTGAGGCCGGCCCGACCACCCGGAACACCCACATCAGCACCGGCGTGAGCACCAGCCAGACCGCCAGGAACGACAGCACCACGCCGAGCACACCGAACCAACCGCCCTGGCGTACCAGGCCGGTGGTGAGCGGAAGCGCGAGCAGGATCGACAGCAGCAGCGCGGGGGCCGGCGCGAGCAGCGGCAGCAGCAGCAGTCGGCCCCGCCAGCCGACCAGGTGTTCGTCGGAGCGGGGCGCGGCCACCGACACGAATGCCCGGCGCAGGCCCTCGCCGTACAGGGAGGCCGGCAGCAGGGAGGCCAGCGCCAGCACCGGGGTCAACTCCACTCCGGCGTTGACCAGCGCGTCCACCGCCCGGGGCGCGCCGATCGCGGTGGGCAGGGCCTCCACGGCGTGCGAGGTGAGCCGGCGTACCCGATCGGCTCCGGCCAGCAGCGCGGTGAGCCAGATCGCCAGCAGGGCGACCGGCACCACCGCGATCGCCCCGTAGAAGGTGATCGCGGCGGCGTGCAGTGACAGATCCCGCCCGCGCACCGGGCGGAACGCGGCGCTGGTGATCCGCTTCGCTCGCTGCCATCCGTTGCCCATCGCCGTCTCCTTCCCTGCCGTCGCGTCGTCACTCCCTAAGATCGCCGGTCATGACTGTTCTCACCACCGAACGCCTCATCCTGCGCGATTGGACCGACGAGCCGGCCGATCTGGCCCGGATCTACGACATCTACTCCCGTCCGGAGATCACTCGCTGGCTGGCCGTGTCACCGGGCCTGCCGATGACCGACCCGGCGCAGGCCGTCGAGCGGCTGCAAGTCTGGCGGGACCGGCACGCCGCCGACGGCGGTCGGTACGGCACCTGGGCGATCGAGGTTCGCGAGACCGGCCGGGTGGTGGGCACGGTGTTGCTCAAGCCGCTGCCGGGGCGGGACGAGACGGTGCGTACCGAGGACATCGAGACCGGCTGGCACCTGCATCCGGACTCGTGGGGCCACGGCTACGCCACCGAGGCGGCCCGCGCGCTCATGGCGCGGGAGTTCGCCGCCGGCACCTCGGAGATCTACGCGCTCGTGTCGCCGGGTAACGAGCCGTCGATGGCGGTCTGCCGGCGACTCGGGATGACGCACGTGGGCCAGCGCACCGACTGGTACGGCGGCGAGTTGTTGGAGACCTTCGTCCGCGCGGCACCGGGCAGCTGATCACCCTCCTCGAAGGTCGCAGGCCCGGATGTCAATTCCGGCACCCCGGGCCTGCGCCCCGCCGTGTAGACCCACCGCCCTGCCCGTGCCCTGCGTTGCGCGCCCCGCGCCTTACCAACGCCCTGTGCCCCGCGTCCCGCGCCTTGTCCGTGCTCCGCGCCGTGCCCACGTCTTGCCGGCGCTCCGCGCTAGCGGCCAACACGCCTCGGAGCCGTATACCTCAGGGTCAATATTTATGACTGTGAGGTATACGGCTCGAAGTGATGTCTGCCCGCCGCGTCCCGGCCTCTGACGCCGAGCTGTCCGACGGCGCCTCGGCGCGCGCACGCCCATAAATAGTCACGCCTGTCGAAGTGTTGACGCTCCCGTAGCACGTCAGTAACCTTTGGGCAAAGCCATGCAAGATTTCGACAAAGCCGTGCCTGTTTTCGTGCATCCGCTCGGAAAACTCGGCTTGGCGTCCTCGCGTGCCGCTGTACTGCCGCTCACCCCCACCCGTGGTCACCCCCGCCGCGGCAACCGTCCCCGACGACAGGACAGTCATGAGACGAACGAATCTGTTCCGGATGGTGGCGGCGACAGCCGCGGCCACGCTGATCGCCACGGCGGGAGCGACCGCTGTCGCGAACCCGGCCGGCGCCGCCCGCCCCGCCGCCCCGGCAGCCGCCCCGAGCACCGGGTTCGCCCCGGCGGCCACCAACCTGGCCCAGGGCCGCCCAACCCAGGAGAGCGGCCACGCCGACGTCTACGACTCGTCGAGGGTTGTCGACGGCAACGCGGGCAGCTACTGGGAGAGCCTCAACAACTCGTTCCCGCAGTGGGTGCAGGTCGACCTCGGTTCCGCGCAGAGCGTCAACCAGGTCGTGCTCAAGCTGCCGACCAACGGCTGGGCCACCCGGACGCAGACGTTGAGCGTGCGGGGCAGCGCCAACGGTTCGTCCTTCACCGACATGGTCGGCTCGCAGACGTACACCTTCAACCCGGCGAGCGGCAGCACCGTCACGATCAACTTCAGCCAGACCTCCACCCGCTACGTCCGGATCACCGTCACCGCCAACAGCGGCTGGCCGGCGGGGCAACTGTCCGAGCTGGAGGTGTACGGCAGCGGCGGCACCACCCCGGACACCACCGCGCCGAGCGTGCCGGGCAACCTCTCGTACACCCAGTCGGGCACCACCATCAGCCTCAACTGGGTCGCGTCGACCGACAACGCGGGCGGCAGCGGCATCGCCGGCTACGACGTCTACCGCAACGGCGCGTTCCTCCAGTCCATCGGGAACGTGACCACCTTCAACGACACCCAGCCGGCCACCGCGACGGTGTCCTACCACGTCCGGGCACGCGACGCGGCTGGCAACCTCTCCGGCAACAGCAACACGGTGACCCGCACCGGCAGCGGCGGCGACACCACCGCGCCGAGCGTCCCGGGAACGTTGTCGCAGAGCACGTCGGGCAGCACGATCACGCTCACCTGGGGTGCCTCCACCGACTCCGGTGGCAGCGGCCTGGCCGGCTACAACGTCTACCGGGGCGGCAACCTGATCGCCACGCTGGGCACCGTCCTCAGCTACCAGGACACCCAGCCGGCGACGGCGACCGTGTCGTACCACGTCCGGGCCCGCGACGCGCCGGCAACCTCTCCGGCAACAGCAACACCGTCACCCGGACCGGCAGCAACCCGCCCGCCTGCACCAACGTGGCGCAGGGCAAGAGCATGACGGCGAGCGGCTCCACCTTCAGCTTCACCCCCGACAAGGCGAACGACGGGCAGCTCAGCACCTACTGGGAGGGCGCGGCGAGCTACCCGCAGAACCTGACCGTGGCGCTGGGCGCGAACCACTCGATCTCCGGCGTCACCGTGAAGCTCAACCCGGACCCGGCCTGGGGCACCCGCACCCAGACCATCCAGGTCCTCGGCCGCGACCAGGCGTCGTCGGCGTACACCAGCCTGGTGTCGGCGGCGGCGTACCAGTTCGTGCAGGGCACCAACGTGGTCACCATCCCGGTCAGCGCGACCACGGCGGACGTGCAGTTGCGGTTCACCGGCAACACCGGCGCACCGTCCGGGCAGGTCGCGGAGCTTGAGGTGTGCGGCACGCCAGCGCCCAACCCGGACCTGGTCGTCAGCTCGGTGACCTGGTCGCCCACGTCGCCCAGCGAGGTCTCCCCGGTCACGCTCTCGGCGGTGGTGCAGAACATCGGGTCCGCCGCCGCGGCGGCGACCACCGTGAACTTCAGCCTGGCCGGCGGGGTCGTCGGTAGCGCCACGGTGGGCGCGCTCGCCGCCGGCGCGTCGACCACCGTGTCGTTCAACGCCGGTACCCGGCCGATGGGCAGCTACCCCGTTTCGGCGGTGGTCGACCCGACCAACACGATCGTCGAGCAGAACAACGGCAACAACAGCCTCACCGCGCCGTCGCCGCTGGTGGTGACGCAGGCGCCGGGGCCCGACCTCCAGGTGCTCAGCATCGCCTCGAACCCGCCGAACCCGGCCGTCGGGGCGGCCGTCACCTTCACCGTGGCGGTCCGCAACCGGGGCACCACCGCGACCGGCGCCACCACCGTCACCCGATTGGTGGTGGGCGGCACCACGCTGAACACCAACACCTCCTCGATCGCCGCCGGCGCGACGGTCACCGTGGCCGTCAGCGGCAGCTGGACCGCCACCAGCGGCGGCGCCACCATCACCGCCACCGCCGACGCCACAAACGCGGTCGCCGAGACCAACGAGACCAACAACGCGTTCAGTCAGTCGATCGTGGTCGGGCGCGGGGCCGCCGTCCCGTACGTCTCGTACGAGGCGGAGGCCGGCCGTTACCAGGGCACGCTGCTGGAGGCCGATCCGCTGCGCACCTTCGGCCACACCAACTTCGCCAGCGAGTCCTCGGGCCGCAAGTCGGTGCGGCTCACCAGCACCGGCCAGTTCGTCGAGTTCACCTCGGCCAACCAGGCCAACGCCATCGTGGTGCGCAACTCCATCCCGGACGCGCCCGGTGGCGGCGGCATCGAGGCGACCATCAGCCTCTACGTCAACGACGTCTTCTCCCGGAAGTTGACACTGTCGTCGAAGCACAGCTGGCTCTACGGCAACACCGACGGGCCGGAGGCGCTGACCAACACCCCGCAGGCCGACGCCCGACGGCTCTTCGACGAGTCGAACGCGCTGCTGGCCCAGTCGTACCCGGCCGGCACCCGGTTCAAGTTGCAGCGCGACTCGGGCGACACCGCCTCGTTCTACGTCATCGACATGATCGACCTGGAGCAGGTGGCCCCGGCGGCGAGCCAACCGGCCGGCTGCACCTCGATCACCTCGTACGGCGCGGTCCCGAACGACGGGCTGGACGACACCGCCGCGATCCAGCGGGCGGTGACCGACGACCAGAACGGCGTCATCAGCTGCGTCTGGATCCCGGCCGGCCAGTGGCGGCAGGAGCAGAAGATCCTGACCGACGACCCGCTGAACCGGGGTACGCACAACCAGGTCGGCATCAGCAACGTCACCATCCGGGGCGCCGGCATGTGGCACTCGCAGCTGTACACGCTTACCGAGCCGCAGAACGTGGTGGGCGGCATCAACCACCCGCACGAGGGCAACTTCGGCTTCGACATCGACAAGAACACCCAGATCTCCGACATCGCCATCTTCGGCTCGGGCCGGATCCGTGGCGGTGACGGCAACGCCGAGGGTGGTGTGGGTCTGAACGGTCGCTTCGGCACCGGCACCCGGATCAGCAACGTCTGGATCGAGCACGCCAACGTGGGTGTCTGGGTCGGCCGCGACTACGACAACATCCCCGACCTGTGGGGGCCGGCCGACGGGCTGGAGTTCAGCGGCATGCGGATCCGCAACACGTACGCCGACGGCATCAACTTCAGCAACGGCACGCGCAACTCGCGGGTGTTCAACTCGTCCTTCCGGACCACAGGTGACGACGCCCTGGCCGTCTGGGCCAACCCCTACGTCAAGGACCGCAACGTCGACATCGCCCACGACAACCACTTCGTCAACAACACCATCCAGCTGCCCTGGCGGGCGAACGGCATCGCCATCTACGGCGGCTACGACAACTCGATCGAGAACAACCTGATCTACGACACCGCCAACTACCCGGGCATCATGCTGGCCACCGACCACGACCCGTTGCCCTTCTCCGGGACGACGCTGATCGCCAACAACGGGCTCTACCGCACCGGCGGCGCGTTCTGGAACGAGGACCAGGAGTTCGGTGCCATCACCCTCTTCCCGGCCACCCGGGACATCGTCGGGGTGACGATCCGGGACACCGATATCGTCGACTCGACCTACGACGGCATCCAGTTCAAGAACGGTGGCGGCAACATGCCGAACGTCGCCATCACCAACGTGCGGATCGACAAGTCCAACAACGGCGCCGGCATCCTCGCGATGAGCGGCGCGCGCGGCAACGCCAACCTGACGAACGTGACCATCACCAACTCGGCCGACGGCAACATCGTCGTCCAGCCGGGCTCGCAGTTCGTCATCAACGGCGGCTAACCGTCCGGCTCGATCAACACGGTTCCAATGAAGTCGGGGTATCCCAGCGCTGGGGATACCCCGACTTCCGTGAAGCCGAGTCGATCATGATTGGCGATGCGCGCTGACGGCGGCCGGTTGGCGGGGGAGGGCTGAGGCTCCCAGCGGGCGTACAGCGGGGGTGGGGAAGAATGGCCGGGTGACTTCCCCCCGCGACCTCGTTCTGCTCGGGTCCACCGGTTCGATCGGTACGCAGGCCATCGACATCGTCCGGCGCAACCCGGACCAGTTCCGGGTGGTGGCGGTGGGTGCCGGCGGCGGCAACGTCGAGCTGCTCGCCGCGCAGGCCCTGGAGTTGGGCGTCGAGGTGGTCGGGGTGGCCAAGGCATCCGCCGCGCAGGACCTGCAACTCGCGTTCTACGCCGAGGCGAGCCGGCGCGGGTGGGCCACCGGCGACTTCAAGCTTCCCAAGATCGTGGCCGGGCCGGACGCGATGACCGAGTTGGCCCAGTTGCCGTGCGACATCGTGCTCAACGGCGTGGTCGGCTCGCTGGGCCTCGCTCCCACGCTGGCCGCGCTGCGCGGTGGTCGTACCCTCGCCCTGGCCAACAAGGAGTCGCTGGTGGCCGGCGGCCCGCTGGTCAAGGCCGCGGTGACGCGGCCGGGGCAGATCGTCCCGGTGGACTCGGAGCACTCGGCGCTGGCCCAGTGCCTGCGGTCCGGGTCGCGCGGCGAGGTACGCCGGCTGATCGTCACCGCCAGCGGCGGCCCGTTCCGGGGTCGACGGCGCGACGAGTTGACGCGCGTCACGCCCGAGCAGGCCCTGGCACACCCGACGTGGAACATGGGGCCGGTGGTCACGATCAACTCGGCCACCATGGTCAACAAGGCGCTGGAGGTGATCGAGGCGCACGAGCTGTTCGACGTGCCCTACGCCGACATCACCGTGGTGGTGCACCCGCAATCGGTGATCCACTCGATGGTCGAGTTCGTCGACGGGTCGACGATCGCCCAGGCCAGCCCGCCGGACATGCGGCTGCCCATCGCGGTCGCGCTGGCCTGGCCGGACCGGGTGCCCGAGGCCGCCGCCGCCGTCGACTGGACGGCCGCGCACACCTGGGAGTTCGCGCCGCTCGACGACGACGCGTTCCCGGCCGTGGCGCTGGCCAAGTCCGCTGGCGAGACCGGCAGATGCCGCCCGGCGATCTACAACGCGGCGAACGAGGAGTGCGTGGCGGCCTTCACCGCGGGCCGACTGCCGTTCCTCGGCATCGTCGACACCCTCGAGCGCGTGTTGGACGAGGCTCCGGACTTCGGCGAACCAGGTACCGTCGAGGACGTGCTCGCCGCCGAGTCGTGGGCACGCGCGCACGCGCAGGAGATCATCGCGGGTTCGGTGGAAGGAGCTTGATGTCGTACCTGCTCGGGGTGGTCCTCTTCGCCCTGGCCATCCTCATCTCGGTGAGTCTGCACGAGGCGGGGCACCTGCTGACCGCCAAGATGTTCGGGATGAAGGTCACCAAGTACTTCGTCGGCTTCGGCCCCACCATCTGGTCGTTCCGACGAGGTGAGACCGAGTACGGCCTCAAGGGCATCCCGCTCGGCGGCTTCTGCAAGATCGTCGGGATGACCCCGCAGGACGACGACGTCGAGCCCGGCGACGAGTCGCGGGTGATGTGGCGCTACCCGGTCTGGAAGCGGACGATCGTGATGGCCGCCGGGTCGATCACGCACTTCGCGCTCGCCCTGATCACCATCTGGATCCTCGCCGTCTCCGCCGGCCTGCCCAACCCCGACTTCCCCACCACCGACGCCCAGGCCCGCCAGGAGCCCGCCGTCATCCGGCTCAGCGACTGCGTGGTCGCGGAGAACGCGGTCCGCGCCTGCACCCCCACCGACGCGGCCAGCCCGGCCGCCCAGGCGCAGTTGAAGAACGGCGACCGGATCACCTCGGTCAACGGCACGCCGATCACCAACTACGGCGACCTGCTGACCACGCTGCGCGGGCTCAAGCCGGGCGACACCGCGCAGATCGCGTACGTCCGCGACGGCAGCCCGGCACCACCAGCACAGTGCTCGCGCAGACCCAACGTCCGCCGCTGGACGACCCGAGCGGCGCCGTCGCGCCGGTGGCCGCGCTCGGTGTCGGCCTGGTCCCCAGCACCCCCACCCGAGTGACGTACGGGCCGGTCGGCGCCTTCGGGGCCACCGCCGACTTCACCGGCGACCTGGCCGTCGGCACCGCCCAGGCGTTGCAGCGCCTTCCGCAGAAGGTCCCCGCCCTGTGGACCGCCCTCACCGGCGGCGAGCGGGACGTCGACACCCCGATCAGCGTGGTCGGCGCCAGCCGGCTCGGCGGCGAGGCGGTGGAGAACAACGCCTGGCTGGTCTTCTTCATGCTCTTCGTGTCGCTGAACTTCTTCATCGGCGTGTTCAACCTGCTGCCGCTACTCCCGGTGGACGGCGGCCACATCGCCATCGCCTGGTTCGAGCGGCCGCTCCTGGGTCTACGCGCGGATCGGCCGGGCCGACCCCGGCCGGGTGGACTACCTCAAACTGATGCCCTTCACGTACGCGGTGATCCTGATCGGTGGCGCGTTCACGCTGCTGACGATCGCGGCGGACGTCGTCAACCCGATCACGCTCTTCTCAAGGTGAGTGCCTGAAGTGACAGCAATCAGTCTCGGCATGCCCGCCGTGCCGCCTCCGCCGCTCGCGCCCCGTCGGGCCAGCCGTCAGATCATGGTCGGTCCGGTGCCGGTCGGCGGTGGCGCCCCGGTCTCCGTGCAGTCGATGACCACGACCCTCACCTCGGATGTCAACGCGACCCTCCAGCAGATCGCCGAGCTGACCGCGTCCGGCTGCCAGATCGTCCGGGTGGCCGTGCCGTCCCAGGACGACGTCGAGGCGCTGCCCGCGATCGCGAAGAAGTCGCAGATCCCGGTGATCGCCGACATCCACTTCCAGCCCAAGTACGTCTTCGCCGCCATCGACGCGGGCTGCGCCGCGGTCCGGGTCAACCCGGGCAACATCCGGCAGTTCGACGACAAGGTCAAGGAGATCGCTCGTGCCGCCGGGGCGGCCGGGGTGCCGATCCGGATCGGCGTGAACGCCGGCTCACTGGACAAGCGACTGCTGTCCAAGTACGGCAAGGCCACCGCCGAGGCACTCGTCGAGTCGGCGCTGTGGGAGTGCTCGCTCTTCGAGGAGCACGGCTTCCGGGACATCAAGATCTCGGTCAAGCACAACGACCCGGTCGTGATGATCCGCGCGTACCGGCAGTTGGCCGAGCAGTGCGACTACCCGCTGCACCTGGGTGTCACCGAGGCCGGCCCGGCCTTCCAGGGCACCATCAAGTCGGCGGTCGCCTTCGGCGCCCTGCTCGCCGAGGGGATCGGCGACACCATCCGGGTGTCGCTCTCCGCCCCGCCGGTGGAGGAGATCAAGGTCGGCAACCAGATCCTGGAGTCGCTGGGCCTGCGCGAGCGCGGCCTGGAGATCGTCTCCTGCCCGTCCTGTGGGCGGGCCCAGGTGGACGTCTACAAGCTCGCCGAGGAGGTCACCGCCGGTCTGGAAGGGCTGCCGGTGCCGCTGCGGGTGGCCGTGATGGGCTGCGTCGTCAACGGCCCGGGCGAGGCCCGCGAGGCCGACCTCGGCGTCGCCTCCGGCAACGGCAAGGGCCAGATCTTCGTCAAGGGGCAGGTCGTCAAGACGGTGCCCGAGGCGCAGATCGTGGAGACCCTGATCGAGGAGGCGCTGCGGATCGCCGACGAGATGGGCGCCGAGCTTCCCGAGGAGCTCCGGGGGCTGGTCACCGGCCCGACCGTCACCGTGCACTGACCCCGACCCGTAACCGACAGCGGCCGTTCCCCGTGCGGGGGAGCGGCCGCTGTCGTCGTGTGGGTGCGGTGGCCCGGCACCGCGCGGTGCCTCCGTGCGCGGTGGCCTTCGTGCGGTGGCCTTCGTGCGGCGGCCTTCGTGCGGTGGCCTTCGTGCGGTGGCCTTCGGGCGGTGGCCTTCGTGCGGCGGTGCGGCCTGGCGTCACTCGGATTCGGCGAGGATCGCGTACAACTTGCGTCGGGTCTCGTCGAGCACCTGGGCGGCCCGCTCGCGCTGGTCGTCGGTGCCGTGCGTCATCACCTGGCGCAGCGCGTTCATCGCCTGCGCGCCGGAATCGCGGATGTCGTGCCAACTGCTCACCGTGCCCTGGGCGACGTCCGCCCAGGGTGGAGTCTGCGCGGCCTCGGCGGCCTCCGCCTGACCGGGTTCGGTGAGCGTGAATCGCTTCCGCCCGCCACCGGACTCCTCGGTGCTCGCGACGATCACACCCTCGTCCTCCAGTAGCTGCAGGGTCGGGTAGATCGAGCCCGGACTCGGTCGCCACGCACCGCCGGTGCGGGAGTCGATCTCCTGGATCATCTCGTAGCCGTGCATCGGCCGCTCGGTGAGCAGGGCCAGCACTGCGGCCCGGACGTTGGGGCGTCGGCCCCGACCCCGTCCCCGGCCCCGGCCGCCCCACGGGCCGCCGTGTCCGTGCTCATGACCGTGCGGGCCGGGTGGTACCGGTGGGAAGCCGAACCCGCGCATCCGGGCCTCGTGCATCTGTCGATGGAACCTCATCGGTTCTCCAATCTTCGTACTGTCGCTGATGCATCAACGATATATCGGCAATGCATCGTCGACAACCCTGCCGTTGCAAACCGTACGTACGTCTTGTTAAGGTCCTGGTCATGCGGCTGCTTCCCCCACCCGGCCCGGCCCGGGTCCTCACCCTCGGCACCCTGGTCAAGACCGTCGGGCGGGGTCTGTGGCTCGTCGCCAGCGCGCTCTTCCTCACCCGGTCGGTCGGCCTGTCCGCGACCCAGGTAGGCATCGGCCTGACCATCTCGGCGCTCGTCGGCGTCCTGGCCAGCACACCGAGCGGCTACCTGGCCGACCGTGTCGGCCCACGCGGTGTGCAGGTCGGCGCGCTGTTCGTCGCCGGCATCCTGACCACCGGGCTGATCGCCGTCCGGTCGTTTCCCGCGTTCGTGCTGGTGGGAGCCGCCACCGCACTCGCCGACGCGACCGAGCGTGGTGCCCGGGGCGCGCTGATCGCCGGAACGGTCCCGACCGCCGAGCGGGTCCGCACCCGTGCCTACCTGCGGGCCACCACAAACGTCGGAATCTCCGTCGGTGCCGTCCTGGGCGGCTTCGCCATCGCCGCCGACACCCGAACCGGGTACGTCGCGCTGATCCTGACCGCAGCGTCGGCGTCACTGGTCGCGGCGGCGATCCTTCTCCGGCTGCCCACCGTCGCCCCGGTCACCGCCCCGACGCACGGCCCTCGACTGGTCGCCCTGCGGGACCGTCCGTTCCTCGCCTTCACCCTGGTCGACGGGCTGATGTCCATGCACTTCAGCCTGCTCACCATCGCCCTGCCGCTGTGGATCGCCGGGCACACCCGGGCTCCCGCCTGGATGATCTCCGCGTTGACGCTTGTCAACACCGTGCTGGTGGTGCTCCTCCAGGTCCGCGCCGCCCGTACCGCCGCCACCCTGCCCGGAGCCGCCCGCGCGGCCCGTCGAGCGGGCCTGGCCATCGCGCTGGCCTGCGTACTCTTCGCCGCCAGCGGCGCGCTCCCCACCGCCGGGGCGGTCGGCCTGCTCGGCCTCGGGGCGTTCGCCCACGTGACCGGGGAGCTGTGGCACTCCGCCGCCGGCTGGGGGATCTCCTTCGAGCTGGCACCGGCGGACGCCCAGGGGCAGTACCAGGGGGCGTACGGCATGGGCTACGAACTGGGCAAGATGCTCGCGCCCGTGGTGGTGACCACCCTGGCGCTCGGCTGGGGCATACCGGGCTGGCTCGTGCTCGGCGCCCTGTTCCTCCTGCTCGGGGCCCTGGTGCCCCCGGTCGTCCGGTGGGCGGTCCGGACCCGGCCCGGTGTGACCGGTGCCGGCCTTGTCACTCGACCGGCGAAGCGGGGGGCCGATCTGGCAGGCTGATAGTCGTGCTGACGGTGCCGGTACGGCAATTGGGGGAATCGGAGCGCCGCGCGTGAGCGACTGCTCGACCATGACCCGTTCGCGGGTGCGCAGGTCGCCGAGCGCATTGCCGCGCGCGGGCTCTCCTGGTGGCGGGCGGAAGGCAGGATCCTGGGGTACGGCGCCCGCCGCAACCTGGAATCGCTCTGCTGGCTCGGCGGCAACCTCACCCCGGTGTTGGCGAGCGAGGCGGCGGTGGCCGCCTTCGCCGACCTGCTCGCGGGCGAGGAGCGGCTCTGCTCCTCCATCGTCGGCCGAGCCGACGCCGTCCTCGGGCTGTGGGATCGGCTCTCCGACACCTGGGGGCCAGCGCGAGACGTCCGCCCCAACCAGCCGCTGCTGGTCACCGACACCCTGCC
Organism: Micromonospora tarensis; assembly: GCF_016803395.1. Classification (GTDB taxonomy): domain Bacteria; phylum Actinomycetota; class Actinomycetes; order Mycobacteriales; family Micromonosporaceae; genus Micromonospora; species Micromonospora tarensis. The sequence continues at coordinate 28,482 of NZ_JAEVHL010000061.1, forward strand.
GCCCATCCCGGCCGACCCGGAGGTACGCCAGGTCCGCTCCGGCGAGGTCGATCGGCTCTTCCCGGCGGCGGTGGCCATGTACACCGAAGAGGTTGGCGTCTCCCCACTCGCCGAGGACGCCGGGCGGAGCTATCGCCGGCGGGTCAACGACCTGGTCCGGGCCGGTCGCGCGTACGCCCGGGTCGTCGACGGCACTGTCGTGTTCAAGGCCGAGTTGGCGGTGGTTACCAAGCGGACGGCGCAGGTCCAGGGCGTCTGGGTGGCACCGGAGTGGCGCGGCCGAGGGATCGCGGCCGGCGCCATGGCAGCCGTGGTGCGCGACGCGTTGCTGCGGGTCGCCCCCACGGTCAGCCTGTACGTCAACGACTTCAACCTGCCGGCCCGCCGCGTCTACGAGCGCTGCGGCTTCCAGCCGGTCGGCACCCTCGCCACGGTCCTCTTCTGACAAGCGGTTCTTCCTCGGTGCAGGCGGGGTCCGCCTGTGCCTGTCGCCTGACGGCATGACGGCGGAGTGTTTCGGCTGCCCTGCCACGCTCAGCTCGGAAGATCTTGGACAGTTTCCGTTCCTGGGGCGGGCTCAACCGGTGGTTGCAACACCTAAGAGTTGGGTCATTTTCTCGCCGGGGGTGGCCCAGCCCAGGGTCATGCGGGGGCGGTCGTTGAGTTCG
>NZ_JAEVHL010000062.1 GCF_016803395.1 Micromonospora tarensis
GCCGCCACTCGCTGGCCAGCCCCGCGGCCGGTCCGGGCGCGGCCATGGCGAGGCGCAGCTCGGCCAGCCCGAACGGCCCGGCGGGGCGCGGCCTCACAGCTCGCGCAGCCGCGGCAGCAGCTGCTCCTGCGCCCAGTCCAGGAACATCGGCTGGGTCTCCCCGCCGACCTGGATGATCGCCACGTGGGTGAAGCCGGCGTCGACGTACTTGCGGAACGCCTCGACGTGCGCGTCCACGTCCGGGCCGCAGGTGATGCCCTCGGCGACGTCCTCCTCCCGGACGAACTGGGTGGCGGCGGCGAAGGACTCCGGGCCGGGCAGGTCGGCGTTCACCTTCCAACCCATCCCGAACCAGCGGAACTGGTCGTGCACGAGCTTGCGGCACTCGGCCTCGTCGGGGCCGTAGCAGATCGCCACCTGCCCGTAGCGGGGCTGGCCGGCGCCCCCGGCGTCGTCGTACATCTCGATGATGTGCCGGTCGGGTTCGGTGGCGATGATGCCGTTGCCGTACTCGGCGGCCAACGTGGCGGACTGTCGACCGGACGCGGCGACGGCCATCGACACCGGCCGTTCCGGGCGGTCCCAGACGTAGGCGTCGGGCACGTCGTAGTGGTTGCCGGAGAAGGTGAGCGTCTCACCGTTGAGCAGCGGCCGGATGATCTGCAACGCCTCCTCGAACATCTCGTGCCGCTGCTGCACGTGCGGCCAGCCGCCGACCACGTGCTCGTTCAGGTTCTCTCCGGCACCCAGGCCGAGGGTGAACCGGCCGTCCGAGAGCACCCCGATCGTGCTGGCCTTCTGCGCGACCACGGCCGGGTGGTAGCGGCGGATCGGGCAGGTCACGAAGGACATCAGCTGCGCGCGGGAGGTGGCGTGGGCGACCGCGCCGAGCACCGACCAGGCGTACGGGGAGTGACCCTGCGAGTCCAGCCAGGGGTAGTAGTGGTCGGACATCACCAGTTGGTCGAAGCCCGCGGCCTCGGCCCGTACCGCGTGGTCCACCAGCTGCTTGGGACCGGCCTGTTCGCACATCAGGGTGTAGCCGACGTTGACCATCCTGGTATCCCCTCTCACCGACGGATCGTTCCCGGGATACCCCGCTGGGCAGCGGTCAACCCTCCCGTCCGGTTCACCACCGACCGTGCTTGACGGATCGGGGCGTGCTGCCTACCGTCGCTCTTAACCGGTTAAGAGCCGGCCGTGGCGCACATCCTGTGGTGGGGATGATCGCCCCGCGACGGCCCGCGCCCGCGTGGGCCGTTGCGGCTGTCCGGCCCAGCGGCCCACCAACTGAACCGGTTGCGAGGACTGATCCATCGCCCTACGCTGATGCCTGCGCCGTGAGCCGGGCGCGGCTGCCGGGCTGCAGCCGCCTTCCCCTGTCACGTCCCACCCCTGTCGGGCACCGGGGGTCCTCCCTGAGGAAGGCCATGAAGACTCGACTCTCCGCTGCCGGCGCGACCCTGCTCGCGTTTCTCGTCGCCGTGCTGGCGTTCGGTCAGCCGGCGCACGCCGCGGCTGGTTTCTCCGTCGCGAACGGCAAGCTGTACGACGCCAACGGCGCCGAATTCGTCATGCGCGGCGTCAACCACGCGCACACCTGGTATCCGCAGCAGACCAGTTCCTTCGCCGACGTCAAGGCCCTCGGCGCGAACACCGTGCGGGTGGTGCTCTCCAGCGGCGACCGGTGGACCCGCAACACCAACGCCGACGTCGCCAATGTCATCTCACTGTGCAAGGCCAACCGGCTGATCTGTGTGCTGGAGGTGCACGACACCACCGGGTACGGCGAGCAGAGCGGCGCGATCACTCTCGCCCGCGCCGTCGACTACTGGCTCAGCCTGGCCGACGTCCTCACCGGCCAGGAGAGGTACGTCATCGTCAACATCGGCAACGAGCCGTACGGCAACCAGAACTACGCCTCGTGGGCCACCGACAACGCCAACGCGATCAAGCGCCTGCGCGCGGCCGGGCTGACCCACACGATCATGGTGGACGCGCCGAACTGGGGGCAGGACTGGTCGTTCACCATGCGCGACAACGCGGCGTCGGTCTTCGCCGCCGACCCGGCCCGCAACACGGTCTTCTCCATCCACATGTACGGCGTGTTCGACACCGCCGCGGAGATCAGCGACTACCTGGGTCGGTTCCGGGCCGCCGGGCTGCCCATCGTGGTCGGTGAGTTCGGCTTCAACCACTCCGACGGGGACCCGGACGAGGACACCATCCTGGCGTACAGCCAGGCCAACGGGATCGGCTGGCTGGGCTGGTCGTGGAGCGGCAACGGCGGTGGCGTCGAATACCTCGATCTGGCCACCAACTTCAACCCGGCCAACCTGACCAGCTGGGGCCAGCGGCTCTTCAACGGTGCCAACGGCATCCGGCAGACCGCCCGCGAGGCCACCGTCTTCGGTGGCACGCCCCCGCCGACCACGCCCCCACCGACCACGCCTCCACCGACCACGCCTCCACCCACAACGCCGCCGCCGGCCGGGTGTGCCGGGGCGGTGCTCTGTGACGGCTTCGAGAACCAGACCGGCTCGACCCCGTCCGGCGACTGGACAGTGGTGAATCCGGACTGTTCCGGCGCTGGCACCGCCAGCATCGACACGACCACCACGCACAGCGGGAGTCGGGCGGTCCGGATCAACGGCGCGGCCGGCTACTGCAACCACGTCTTCGTCAAGTCGTCGAAGAACCTCGGCAGTGTGGGCAGTGTCCGCTACGCACGGATCTGGGTGCGGCACACCACCGCCCAGCCCACCGATCACACCACGATGGTGACGATGACCGACGCCGCCGACGGCAACAAGGACCTGCGGTTGGGCGGCCAGAACGGCGCGTTGCAGTGGAACCGCGCCTCCGACGACGCCACCCTGCCCGAGCAGAGCCCGGCCGGGGTGGCGCAGAGCATCCCGCTACCCACCAATCGGTGGGCCTGCGTGGAGTTCATGGTGGACGGCGCGACCGGCCAGCTCCGTACCTGGCTGGACGGCACCGCCGTCACCGGGCTGACCGCGGACGGCGTGCCGACGCACGACATCGACGGCCAGTGGTACAACCGCACCTGGCGGCCGCAGCTCACCGACCTGAAGCTGGGTTGGGAGAGCTACGGCGGCGGCGCCGACACCCTCTGGTACGACGACGTCGCGCTCGGGTCCAGCCGGATCGGCTGCTGACCCTTCGAGGTCTGCCGGTGCCCGGTAGGTGATCGAGGGTGTGCCGCCTTGGTCACCTACCGGGCGGGTCCGGGCGCTCAGCCGAACTGGTCGGCCAGCTTCGACAGCTTGCTGACGTACGCCGGCCAGTCGTAGCCGTCGGGGATGTTGGAGTTCTCCCGCCCTAGGCCGACGGCCGTGTCGTGCTGCTCGCGCATGATGTCGGCGTGGCCGGCGTGCCGGGCGAGATCGCAGGTCACGTGGACGATGATCCGGTGCAGGGTCACGTCCTGTGCGCCTGGCCGCCACCACGGCACCTGCCCCGGCGCGTCGAGCGGTAGCTGGTCGATCGTCTGGTCCGCGAACACCGCGACGCGGCGGTACAGGTCGATCAGCCCGTCCTTCGTCTCGTCCGCACGCGCGTACCAGTCCGCCTGCGGGTCGTCGTCGAACGCCTGCATCGGGACCAGTTCGGCGGGCGTCGGGAAGGTGCGCCCGAAGGTGGGCCCGAAGTAGCCGGCTTCGACGTTGAGGCAGTGCTTGATGACGCCCAGCAGGTTGTTGCCGGTCGAGGTGCGGGGTTGCCGCGCCTCCCGTTCGCTCAGCCCGTCGAGCTTCCAGATCAGGTCCTCGCGCGTCCCGCGCAGGTATTCGTGCAGCGCGGCCTTCGGGTCGCTCAGGTCAGCCATGCCCGCTAGTCTTCCGTACTTGGCGGAACGCCACCGACCGCGCCCATGGCACTTCGGGGTCGGCCCGGGGCGCCCTCGGGTCCACCCGTGCTGGCTTCGGCGGGTGGCAGCCCGCCGGTGGGCCGGCGCCGCACGCGCCGCCCCGCCGACGGGCCGCTGTCTCAGCTACCGGCGCAGGTGGCCGTGGTCGCGCTGCCGTTTCCGGTGCCCTGGAACCCGAAGCTGGTCGCCTGACCCGAGGCCAGTCGTCCGTTGTAACTCTGGTTCGCGACGGTGACGGTGCCGCTGGTGCCGGTGCCGACGCCGTTCCACACCGAGGTGACCGACGCGCCGCTCGGCAGGGTGAGGGTGACCCGCCAGCCGGTGAGCGGGGCGCTGCCCGCCGTCACGTTGACGGTGGCCACGAAGCCGCCGTTCCACTGGTTCTGCACCGAATAGCCAGCGGTGCAGGCCGGGGTGTCACCCGGCGGTGGGGTGGTGGGTGGCGGCGTGGTGGGCGGCGTGCCGTCGCCGAGCGTCAGGTTCTTCTGCTGGACGGTCCACTGACCGCGGCACAGACCGCAGTCCGCGCCGACGAAGTTCGCGCCGGCGGTGGTGTCACCCTTGAGGCGCCACTTGAGGTAGAGCACCGCGACCCGGCCGAACTCGCCGCCGTTGGTCTGGTCGTAGGTGCCGCCGTGTCCGACGTTCAGGTTGCCCATGAAGGCGGGCAACCCGGACGGCAGCTTGCCCCAGTCGTCCATCGCGTTCGGGTACGCGATGTCGCTGGGTCCACCGACGAAGTAGGCGATCGGCTTGGTCAGCCTCCGGAGCTGGTAGTCGTCCGCGTCGTTCAACAAGCCACTGCTGAAGATGCCGGTCGTGGTGACGCGTGGGTCGTTCGAGACGGCGTAGGCCTCCAGGCCTCCGCAGGAGAAGCCGGCGACGGCGACCTTGCTTGTGTCCAGCTTGTGGTAATATTTGCTGCCCTGTCGGGAGTTCTCCGCGACCGCCCAGTCGATGGACTGGGTGAGCATCTGGGAGTTGGTCGAGCCCGACCCGTTCGGTGCCCCGTTCGCGATGGCCAGGAAGCCGTGCGAGGCGATCTCGCGAAGGAAGTTGCCCTGGGAGAGGCCGTTGGCCGAGCAGCCGCCGTTGCCCCAGACGAGGATCGGCAGCCGCTCGGACGGCAGCGTCTGCGGACGGAAGATGGTGTGGTTGGCGAGGCTCGTCGAGGTCTCGTAGTCGGCCGGATAGGGACCGGAGCCGCCGACCGCGGCGTCCGCCGGTGTCACGCCGATCGCCATGATCATCGAGGTGACCGGGGCCATCACGGCCACCAGCCCCAAAACGATCTTCGATGTCCTTCTCATTCGCCCTCCAGCTGGTGTCACGACGGCGCTCCCGGCGGTGGCGGTGGTGGTGGTCCGGCCACGCCCCGACCCGGGTGATCAGCGCTGGCCGTGCGTCAGATGGATGTGGGCGGCATCCATCGCCCGGCCGCGGTCGCCCAGGACGATCCGACGGGAGCTGTGTGCAGTTACTATCACCGGCGTAACGAAAAGTGTCAATGTATGTCGGGGTTGACGGACTGCGACAGTGCTGAGGCCGCGGGGTGCGTCCCGCCGGTCGGCTCCGGTCGTGCCGGGTCGGTGGAAGCCCGGAAGTGGGTGATCCACGAGGCGGCCTCCGGCCAGTGCGGCGTGGCAACCTCGACCAGCCGCGCCTGCGCGAGCGAGCCGAGCGCGGAATGGATGTCCAGGAAGGTCTCCCTGGCCTGCTGGCGGGGCCAGGGCTCCGGTAGCAGGTGGGCCGGCAGGTCCGGGTCGAGGTCCGCGAACTTCCGCCAGGAATCCATCGCGGAGGTCCGGGCCACCAGCGCCCTGGTGGGGCTCACAGTGCCCTCGCGAGCGGCCACCCGCAGCTCCGCGTACCGGCCGATAAAGTCCGAGTACGCCGTGGCCAGGGCGGTCAGGTCGTACGCGGACGCCGGGCCGTGCGGGCCGGCCTCCTCGTCGAACCGGACGTGCAGGACGGACCACCGGGCGCCGCCGACCTGGTGCAGCAGCTCACCCAGCGCCTGCCTCGCCGGGTCGGCGTCGGAGCCCGGCCGGATCCACACGCTGTCGTACAGACCCACGAAGCGCAACGCGCTCAACGACCGGCGTACGGCGTGTCGGGCGGCCTGACCGGGGCTCGGGATGGAGAACGACACGAGTACCCAGTCGCCGGTCCAGCGCGGTGGACGGGCACCGAAGGTGAGGAAGTGCCGCATCCGGGAGCGGTGCCTGGCGATCGCGGTGGCCGTGAGGTGATAGACCGGCGGCCGTCCCCGCCCGCGGGCCGCGATGAGGCCCCGCTTGACCAGCCGGGACAGCGCGGCGCGGGCGCTGGCCTCGCTGACGTCGAACTCGCGCAGGATCGCGATGATCGCCGCCGACGGCAGATCGGCGTCCGCGGAGTCGAGATACTCGCCGAGTACGGTCGCCAGCAGATGTTGCGGGCTCGCCCCGACCTGGGCCCGGGGGGCTCGGACGTCGTCGGCGGGGTCCCGTGCTTGCACCTCTTCCACCTCTTCAGACTGCCGCATCGAGTGTGCGGCCCGGCGTCGGTCAGGTGCCGCCGGCGGGGGGCGACGCCGACCACGCGACCGGCCGAGGGTGGGCGCACTATCGTTCGGGCGTGCAGATCCGATTCGGCGTTCCCGCCGATCCCGCCTATCCCGGCCGCGTGGCCGCCGCCCTCGCCAGGGTTCGGCTGCGCAGGTACGGCTATGTCGGCGCGGTGCTGGCGGTGCTCGGCGTGGTCGGCCTCGCGGTCTCGCGCGGGTCCGGGTGGGGGGAGCGGGCCGCCCCGCTGTGGACGGCGTTGATCGTCGGTGGTCTGCTGTCGATGCTCTACCTGCCGTGGGTGCGGATGCGCGCCCGGCGCCGCTCCGGTCGCTACGCCGTCGAGGGCGGCTACGACATCACCGATGACAACATCATGATGCGCAGCGGCTCGGAGTCCGGTGGCATCGCCTGGGACGGGGTCACGCGGGTGCGGGACACCCCCGACTTCTGGATCGTGTACGTCGGCCCTATGCCGGCGACCGTCATCCCGCGCTGGCTGATGTCGGCCGAGGACGCCGAGACGCTGCGCGCCTTCCTGGCCGAACGAGGGCTGCTCCGGTGAGCCTGCGCCTATTCTCGACGGAATACGTTATGTCCGAATAGTCGCCGTCGCTCCGACGGCTTCCCGGAGGCCGTCATGAGCACCAGGGATCGACCCGAGGGCATCAGCCCCGACGCGGTGGAGTCAGCGCCCGGATTGTGGCGGGTCGATCTGCAACGACACGACCTCAGCATCCCCGGCCGCGAGGTCATCCAGACCCGGGTCGAGTTCACGCCGGATTCGCCGCCGTTCAAGCACTTCCATCCCGGCGAAGAGATCATCTGCGTTCTCCAGGGGACACTCGAATATCACCTCGACGGCCAGGCGCCGGTGGTGTGCCGGACCGGCGACGCCCTCACCGTGCCCTACGGCGTGCACCACCAGGCCCGCAACGTCGGCGACGGTATCGCCGTCGAGCTGGCCACCTACGTGGTCGAGAAGGGCAAGCCACTGCTCACCAAGGTGGAGTGACCTGATCGTCCTCCCGGACGCACCGCGACAGCGCGCAAGGTTCCCCGTTTGCCGAATTCGCCCGTCGGGCACCAGACGGCCATGGTCTTCATCGCCGGTGGCGCGATGCTGCTCAAGCGCTCCGGCCCGGCGCCGGCGCGGTGAGGGGCGGCGTCGACGGCACACGTATCGTCGCGGGGTGAGCGACGAGCAGACCACCGAGAACGTCCTCGATCGCCTGCTCCTGGCGTTGGCGGCGCAACTTCACACGTCGCCGGGCCCGGCCCTGGCGGCCGGAGCGGTCGAGGCGTTCGCCGATCTGAGCAGAGCCGAGACTGATCTGATCTTCGGCCAGGCGGGTCTGCTGGTGCACTACGGCGCGGACACCGCACCGCTGGAGGCTCTCCTGCACGCGATCTCGACCGTCCAACGCGCGGAGGCTCCGGACGACGCCGCGCTCCGGCCGGGTGATGCCGTCCGGTTGGTGGGCGAGTTGCCGGAGAGCCTCGCCGAGTATGACGAGAACTGGCTCCGCGAGACCGGTCTCGTCGTCCGCTACGTCGGCCGGGACGCGACCGTCGACGTGCAGTCCGACCTGGCCGAGGACTACTGGATCGCCACGGTGCCGGTCGCCGCCGTACGGCAGTTGCCCGGGTAGGCGCGACGGGCGTCGGCGGCACGTCCTGGTGATGCGGGACGTCGAGGGCGACGGGGTCCACCTCGACCGGGCGGTGGGGGTCAGGCGCTCCGCGCCCGACCCCCCCGTCCGGGCTCGTCAGCCCAGGTACTTCTCCCACGGACCGGTGATGGCCAGGGTGAGACCGGGGTCCTGCATGTTGACGAAGAGCACCTTGCCGTCCGCGGTGAAGGTCGCCCGCAGAACTCCGAGTCGTTGAGCTGGTTGCGGGCGATCGGGTACGTCGGGCCGCCCGGGATGGTGCTGAGCACGTGCGAGGCGCCGGAGCCGTCCTCGGCGAGCACGAGGCTTCCCCACGGGGTGACGGTCACGTTGTCCGGGCCGTCGAAGGTGAGGTCGGTGTACTTGACCGGCGTCCCCTCCTCGGACTGGGTCTGGTGCGGGAAGTACGTCACCAGCTGGATGGTCTGGTCCTTGAAGTTGTAGAACCACACCATGCCGTCGTGCGGAGCCGCGTCCGCCGGCAGGTCACCCTCGTCCCACGCGTACGAGTTGACCACGTACACGCCCTCGTCGGTGGCCCACACGCCCTCGAACTTGCGTCCACGGGTGACCTGGCCATCGGCGAACTGCTCGCGCACGGACGTGGTGCGCGCGTCGCGGTCGGGCACCTCGACCCACCGGACGCGGAAGGGGCGACCCAACTGGGCGGAGGTCAGGTAGGCGACGTCCGGCAGCACCGAGCCGTCGTCCATGATGATCTGCATGGCGGCGAGGACGCCGGCGTTCGGTGCCAGGCGGGTGAGCACGCCGGGGCCGACCTTGACGCCCTGCGGCGCGGTCCAGCGGTAGAAGAGACCGTTCGGCCCGTCGGCGTCCTCGGAGAGGTAGATCCTGGTGCGGTCCTTGTCGACGGCCAGCGCCTCGTGGGAGTACCGGCCCAGGCACTTGATCGGTCGCGGGTCCGCGCTGCCGTCGGCCCACACCTCGAAGACGTAGCCGTGGTCCTTCTGGTAGACGCCGGACCGGCCGCCCTCCGTCCACGTGTCGCCGGCCCGGTCCTCGGTCTCCTCGCAGGTCAGCCAGGTCCCCCACGGGGTCGGCCCGCCGGCACAGTTGGAGATGGTGCCGGAGAGCGCCACGAACTCGCCCAGGTTCCGGCCCGACCGGTCGGTCGTGATCACGGTGCAACCGCCGGCGTCGACGCGCCCGGGTCGTAGACAGTCCCCTTGACGTGCGGCACGCCGAACTCGGCGCCCGGGTCGATCTCGTGGTTCTGGATCAGGGTGTAGCGGCCGTGGCCGGCGTCGTAGACGGCCATGCCGTCGTGGTCCGACGGGGTCGTGCCCTGGCCACGGTCGAGCCGGGTCACGCCGGTCCGGGTGACGATCGTGTAGCTGAAGCCCTCGGGCAGGGCCAGGATCCCCTTGGGGTCGTCCACGAGCGGCGGGAAGGGCACGTTGCCGGGCTTCGCCGGCGGGTGCGGCCGGGCCGGGCTGGCCTGCGCCAGAGACGGCAGACCGCCGGCGACGGCGAGGCCCACACCGGCGGCGGCGCCGCCCGCGAGGAAGGTACGACGAGAGGAAGGCACGTGGATCAACTCCTGGTCACGGCAAGTACGACGACTGTCAGCCAAACCCCGGGGGCGAACAGCGACACGTCCCCCATGGGATCGGCTGGTGACATCGGAGTTAAGAATCAGGGTCACGTGCGGGTCGACGGCACCGGTGCCGTGGCGCGCCACCAGCGCCGTGACGCCAGCGCGGCGAGCCCGGCCCCGGCGGCGTTGAGCAGGACGTCGTCCACCGAGGAGACCCGGTCCAGCCGGAGGACGTACTGCGCGGCCTCGACCACTACCGAGCAGGCCGCCGCGAGCGCCAGGATTCGCGGTACGGACCTCAGCGCCGCGAACCGCAGCGGGGCGAGGAAGCCCAGCGCCGCGAAGACCAGCAGGTTGCCGACGACCTGGACGGTCGCCGTCAACGGCCCACCGTCGGCGAAGATGGTGACCAGGTCGCGTAACGGCACCAGGCTCACCCGGCCGGGGACGACGCCGGCCTGGTCACCCGGCAACATGATCATCCAGACCCACGGCACCGTTCCGTAGCCGATGCCGACCTCGGCCAGCGATCTCCGCCAGGCCGACGCGGTGCCGGCGTCCCGTCGACGGCGGGCCAGGATCCACGCCGCCAGCACGGCAACCGGAAAGGCGGCCACGGTGAGGAGCACGACCCCGTTGAACGTGCCGAACCAGCCGTGCCACCCCTCGACCATGCCCGCCCCCGCTCTCGCCCAGGCGGGCAACCTATCCCGGACCCGTCGAGGCGGCACCGCCGGGAGCGGCAGGGTCATCGACACGCGTCGAACTTCCGCTGGGTGAAAGTGCCGGTGCCGTAGGTGAGCGCCGCACGGGACCATCCGGCCCACCGGCGTTCGTCGAGGAGGAGGTTCGGTCGCATGGTTTTCGCACGTGACCAGTGGTACGTGGCGGCGTACGGCAGCGAGGTCGGGCGGAGTCTGCTCGCCCGTACGGTGCTCGACGAGCCGCTTGTCCTGTATCGCACCGACGCCGGGGAGGCGGTGGCGCTCGCCGACCGGTGCGTGCACCGGCGCTACCCGCTGTCGGAGAGCCGGCTCGACGGCGACACGATCGTCTGCGGCTACCACGGCTTCACCTACGACCCGACCGGTGCGTGCGTCTTCGTACCCGGTCAGCAGCGCATCCCGCGCACCGCGCGGGTCGCCGCGTACCCGGTGGTGGAGCAGGACTCCTTCGTCTGGGTCTGGATCGGCGACCGGGCCCGGGCCGATCCGACAGCGATCCCGCGCGCGCCGTGGCTGGTCGACCCCCGGTACGCGGTCGTGCGCGGCATGGAGCCGCTGAACGCACGGTACGGCCTGCTGGTGGACAACCTGATGGACCTGTCCCACGAGACCTACCTGCACGGCGGTTACATCGGTACGCCAGAGGTGGCGAACACCCCGATCACCACCGAGGTGGACGAGGACCGGGGCGTCGTCCACGTCAGTCGGCACATGGAGGACGCCGAGTGCCCACCGTTCTACGCGCGCTCGACCGGCATCCAGGGACGGATCACCCGCTGGCAGGACATCGAGTACCACCCGCCCTGCCTGTATCTGCTGCACAGCCGGATCGCGCCGCAGGGTGTCCACCCGCCGGCCGAGGGCCCGGACGACGAGGCCTTCCACGCCGAAATCGTCTACGCCATCACCCCGTCGACCGCGCACACCAGCTACGACTTCTGGGCGGTGGCGCGCGACTTCGCGATCGACGACGAGTCGGTGAGCGAGTACCTGCACCAGAGCAACCACACGGTGGTGATGCAGGACGTGACGGCGCTCAACACGCTGGAGCGGGTGATCGCCGCCGAGCCGGACGCGTACCAGGAGCTGAGCATCAACATCGACACCGGCGGCCTGGCCGCCCGCCGGCTGCTGGCCCGGATGGTCGGGTCGGGGACGGCGGCGGCGCGGTGAGGTCCCGGGCCGGGGACCGGGTCTACCGGATCCACTGGTTGCCGGGCACCGACATGCTGCGTGGCACCTGCCACTGCGGCGCCGAGCGCAGCGGAGAGGATCCGGTCGAGTTGTGGGAGTGGTTGCTCGCCCACCCGCGGGGCCACCGGGCCGGGATGACGACGACGCCGGGCCCGCCGGCCCGGCTGGCGGTGCGGGCATGACCGGCGCGCTCACCGGCTCGGAGCTGGTGGTGGCGAGCCGGGACCAGGTGGCGGCGGAGGTCGTCGCGATCGGCCTGCGCCGCCCGGACGGCGGTGACCTGCCCGAGTGGACCCCCGGCGCGCACGTCGACCTGGAGTTGGGTGGCGGGCTGCTCCGCCAGTACTCGCTCTGCGGCGACCCGGGCGACCGGTCCACACTGCTGATCGCGGTGCAGCGTGAGCCGGCCGGACGCGGCGGTTCCCGGCTGGCGCACGAACGGCTCACCGTCGGCGCCACCGTCCGGGTGCGCGGGCCGCGCAACACCTTCCCGCTGGTCGCGGCCCGGCGCTATCTCTTCGTCGCCGGTGGCATCGGCATCACCCCGATCCGACCGATGGTGGACGCCGCCGACGCCGCCGGCGCCGACTGGCGGCTGGTGTACGGCGGACGCGCCCGCGCCACCATGGCCTTCGCCGCGGTCCTGCGGAGGCGGTACGGCGACCGGGTGAGCCTGTGCCCACAGGACGAGACCGGGCTGCTCGACCTGGCCGGGCTGCTGGGCGAGCCCGGCGGCCGGCTCGTCTACTGCTGCGGCCCGGAGGCACTGATCAGGGCGGTGGAGGAGCACTGTCAGGGCTGGCCGCCCGGGTCTCTGCACGTCGAGCGCTTCACCCCCGCGGGGGACACCGGCGAAGCGGAGACGACGATCGAGGTCGAGCTGGCGCTCTCCGGGCGGACGGTGCTGGTGCCGCCGGGCACGCCGATCCTGCGGGCCGTGGAGGAGGCCGGCGTGCCGGTCCTCTCGTCCTGCCGGGAGGGCACCTGTGGCACCTGCGAGACCCCGGTGCTCGGCGGTGTTCCGGAGCATCGCGACAGCCTGCTCACCGAGCAGGAACGGGCCGCCGGGGACGTCATGCTGATCTGTGTCTCCCGGGCCCGTACGCCCCGGCTCGTGCTGGAGCTGTGACCGGACGGTCCACGCGGGGATGATGACGGGGTGCGCGCGCAACCCGGGCGGTCGGTGACCAGCAAGGTGCTGGCGCTGCTCGCCGTGTTCACCCCGGCGAGCCCCGCGCTGACCCTGAGCGAGCTGGCTCGGCGCGCCGGGCTGCCGTTGTCCACAGTGCACCGGCGGGTCGCGGAGCTGGTCGAGTGGGGGGCGCTGGAGCGCGGCGACGACGGGCGGTACCGGATCGGCCTGCGGCTGTGGGAGGTGGGCTCGCTCGCGCCGAGAGGCCTGGCGTTGCGGGAACTGGCGCTGCCGGTCATGGAGGACCTGTACGAGGTGACCCACGAGAACGTCCAGCTCGCCGTCCGGCAGGACCTGGAACTCGTCTTCATCGAACGGATCGCCGGGCGGTACGCGGTACCCGTGCTGACCCGGGTGGGCGGTCGCTTCGCGCTGCACGCGACAGGCGTCGGGCTGGTCCTGCTCGCGCACGCGCCCGCCGAGGTGCAAGAGCAGGTGTTGGCCGCGCCGCTGGAGCGGTACACCGACCTGACCATCACCGATCCGAGGCGGTTGCGCGGTTGCCTCGCCGAGGTGCGCAGGGTCGGGTACGCGGTCAGTGATCGCCAGGTCACCATGGACGCCCTGTCGGTGGCCGCGCCGATCCGCGCACCGGAGGGTGTGCTGGCGGCGATCTCGCTGGTGGTGGCGCACGACCGGGCGGACCCGGTGGCCCTGGCCCCGCTGGTGCAGGCCGCGGGCCGGGTGCTCTCCCGGGCGCTGGGCGCATCGCGTCGGCCACCACCGGCGCGGGTGCCGTTACCGCCGGACCAGCGGAGGCAGTAACTTGTCCGGGTGGCCGTCGTCCATCCTGTGCCTCCGTTGACCGGTCGCCCTCGCGGCCTCGCGACGGGCAGCGGGTCCCGCTGGTGGTGACCGAGGACGCGGCGGCGGAGCGATCGTCGGCGGTCGGGCGGGCCCGCGCCCAGCGGCTGCTGGTGACGCTGCTCGGGGACTACTGGCACGCCGGGCACGCCCCGCTGCCGTCCGGGGGGCTGGTCGCGGTGCTGGCCGAGTTCGACATCGCACCCGCCAACGCCCGGGCGACGCTCAGCCGGCTGACCCAGCGCGGCGTGCTCGAACGCACCAAGGAGGGGCGGCGGACCAGCTACCGGTTGACCGAGTCGGCGTCGCACATCCTGCGACGCGGTGCCCGGCGCATCTTCGCCAGCACCGACGAGAACGCCTGGGACGGCTGCTGGACGCTCATCGCGTTCACGTTGCCGCTCGACGACGCTAACCAGCGTCGGTTGCTCCGGGCCCGGCTGCGCTGGTTGACGTTCTGGCCGTTGTACGACGCCACCTGGGTGACCCCGCACGACCGGTTCGACGAGGTTCGTGAGCAGTTGAGCGAACTCGGCATCAACGACGCGGTGGTGCTGCGCACCACGGACCTGGCCCTGCTGCCGGCCGGTCGGGCCCGGCTCGAGACCGCCTGGCGGATCGACGAGCTGGCCGACGGCTACCGGGCCTTCCTGAAGCGGTACGACGATCTGGCCCGCCAGGCCGTCGCCGGCGAGGTGCCGCCGGCGCAGGCCCTCGTCCAGCGCACCGAGCTGGTCAACGACTGGCGTGCCCTGGTGGGCGAGGACCCGGATCTGCCGCCCGACTTCCTGCGCGCCTCCTTTCCCCGCTCCGAGGCGCGGGCGATGTTCCTGCGCACCTCCGAGGCGCTGGCCCGGCCGGCGCAGCGCCGCTTCGAGGAGATCGTCCGGACCGCCGACCGGTCCTGAGGCCGGTCGCCGTCACGCCACTCCGCGCCGGTCGCCGGGCGGTGCCGGCGCGCGCCCATCCGACCCCCGCCGCCGGTCGACCGCGCGTCCACGGTGGACGCATTGCAAAGACGTTGACCTATGATCAGATTCTGCATTATGTTTCCGGTTCGAGCGGCATCGACGGAAGGCAGTGCGCATGTCACTTGTCGGCAAGGTCGCCATCGTCACCGGATCCGGGCGCGGTCTCGGTCTCTCCTACGCCCAGGAACTCGCTCGGCGGGGTGCGTCAGTCGTCGTCAACGACGTCGACGCCGAGGCCGCTGCCGACGCCGTGGCGGCGGTCCAGACGTCCGGCGGCCGGGCTGTCGCGGTGGTCGCACCGGTCGGCCCGACGCAGACCGCCAAGGAACTCGTCAGCACCGCTGTCGCGCACTTCGGGCGGCTGGACATCCTGGTCACCAACGCCGGCGTCCTGCGCGACACAGTGCTGTGGAAGATGAGCGACGACGACTTCGACACCGTCGTCAACGTGCACCTGCGCGGCACGTTCACCACCGCCCGCGAGGCGGTTCAGCAGATGCGGCAGGCCGGCGAGGGCGGGCGGATCATCTGCATCGGGTCACCCACCGGGCAGCGGGGCAACTTCGGCCAGACCAACTACGCGGCAGCCAAGGCCGGCATCGTCGGCATGGTCCGCACCTGGGCGCTCGAACTCACCCGCGCCGGCATCACCGCCAACGCCGTGGTACCGGTCGCCGCCACCGCGATGACCGCCACCGTCCCCTACTTCGCCGCGGCGGTGCGGGCCGAGGCACACGGCGAGCCGATGCCCCCGTTCTTCCGGCACGAGCTCGGGTTCGGCACGGCGGACGACGCGGCCGGGCTGGTCGCGTTCCTCGGCTCGGACGCCGCGGCCGCAGTCACCGGGCAGGTGATCGGGGTGGGCGGGGACCGCCTCCAGATCTGGACCCACCCGGAGGCCGCGCTCACCGCGCACCGCGAGGGCGGCTGGACCTACGACGCGTTGCTCCAGGCCTGGCCGACGACGTTCAGCGAGGCCACCCAGAGCGTCGGTGAACGCTTCCCGGATCTCCCCGAGGAGTTCGGACCCGCGACCTCCTGAGCCCGCCCGACGACAAGGTTGCCCGCCATGTACCAGCCCGCGATCGACCTGGACGCAGTCACGGCGATCGACATGCACGTACACATCGAGGTCGACGACCACGGCCACGCCTCCCTGCCCGAACCGCTGGTGGCGGCGGTGTCCCGGTACTTCCGGACCGACGGGCCGCGACCCGCTGTCGACGCGGTGGCGCGCTACTACCGCGAGCGCGCGATGGCCGCCGTCGTCTTCACCGTCGACGCCGGCACCCAACTGCGCCACCCGCCGCTGTCCAGCGCCGACATCGCCCGCGCCGCCGCCGAACACGCCGACGTGCTGATCCCCTTCGGGTCGGTCGACCCGCGCACCGGGGAGGCGGCCCTCGAACTCGCCGCCCGACTGATCGAGGAGGAGGGGGTACGCGGCTTCAAGTTCCACCCCACCGTGCAGGGCTTCGACCCCAGCCACGACGAGTACGCGCCGTTGTGGGGCCTGCTGGAGCGGGCTGGCGTCCCGGCGCTGTTCCACACCGGGCAGACCGGCATCGGCGCGGGTACGCCGGGCGGCTACGGCCTGCGGCTCGGGCTGTCCAACCCGATGCTGCTCGACCCGATCGCGGCCGACTTCCCGGATCTTCAGATCATCATGGCCCACCCGTCGGTGCCCTGGCAGGACGAGGCGCTGTCGGTCGCCACCCACAAGCACAACACCTGGATCGACCTGTCCGGCTGGAGCCCGAAGTACTTCCCGGCCGAGCTGGTGCGCCACGCCAACTCGCTGCTGCGACGACGGGTGCTCTTCGGCACCGACTACCCACTGCTCACCCCCGATCGGTGGCTGCGTGACGTGGCCGCCACCGACCTCAGTCCGGACGTGCTCCCCGGCATCCTGAAGGACAACGCGGTCCGGCTGCTGCGCCTTACCCGGTGACGACGAGAGGAAGCGCCATGACGCGGACCATCACCTACGACCAACTCGCCGAACTCGCCGGCACCGACCTCGGCCACAGCGGCTACCGGACGGTCACCCAGGACCAGGTGAACCTGTTCGCCGACGCGACGGATGACCACCAGTGGATCCACGTCGACCCCGAACGGGCCAAGACCGGCCCGTTCGGCGCGCCGATCGCACACGGCTTTCTCACCCTCGCGCTGGCCATCCCGTTCTGGACCGAGCTGCTCGAGGTCAAGGGCGTGTCGACGAAGGTGAACTACGGCCTCGACAGGGTGCGTTTCCCCGCACCGGTCACGGTCGGGTCGCGGGTACGCATGCGGGCCACCGTCGCCGACGTCGCCGAGATCCGGGGCGGCTACCAGCTCACCGTCGACCAGACGATCGAGATCGAGGGCGGCGCCAAGCCCGCGGTCGTGGCACGCGGGCTGTACCGCTTCTACGCCTGAGCCCCGGGCGTCCGCCGCGCCGGACGAGCACGCCACCTCTCACCACCGGGAGACTGCTGATGCACCAGCACGGAATCGGCGCCTGGGTGGCCAAGCGCCGGCTCAGGTCGCCGGACAAGGTCGCCCTCGTCCACGGCGACCAGGCGACCATGACGTACCGACAGTTCGCCGACGCCGCGGACCGGGTCTCGGTGGTGCTGCGCGAGTGGGGTGTCGGCAAGGGCGACGCGGTCGCCTACCTCGGCGGGAACAGTCCGGACTTCCTCGCGGTGATGTTCGGTTGCGCGCAGGTCGGTGCCGTCTTCGTGCCGGTCAACACCCGGCTCGCCGCACCCGAGATCGGCTACGTCGTCGCCGACTGCGGCGCGCGGGTGCTGATCCACGACCCGGACTTCGCCGGGCCGGTGGCCGCCGCCGGGCCGGCCGCCGGAGCCCCGAACGTCATCGTCACCGGCGAGGGCACCAGCGAGTGGCCTGGGCTCGCCCGCCTGGCGCGGGCCGCCGTCGGGTTCACCGACCCGGTTGACAGCACCCACCAGGACGCGGCAGTGATCGTCTACACCTCGGGCACGACCGGCCGGGCCAAGGGCGCGGTGCTGACCCACGGGAACCTCACCTGGGTCGCGCTCAACTGTGTGGTCGACTACGACGTCGTCTCGACCGACGTCGCGCTGATGATCTCGCCGCTGTTCCACGTCGCCTCGCTCGGCATGGGTGCCCTGCCCGTCCTGCTCAAGGGGGCCACCCTGGTCCTGGAGAAGGGCTTCGAGCCGGGCCGCGCGCTCGCCCAGATCGAGCGGCACGGAGTCACCATGCTCAGCGGCGTGCCGACCACCTACCAGCTGATGGCCGACCATCCGGACTGGGCCTCGACCGACCTGTCGACGCTGGCGAAACTCACCTGCGGAGGATCGGCGGTGCCGACCCGCGTCCTCGACGCGTTCGAGGCGCGGGGCCTGTCGTTCTCGCAGGGTTACGGGATGACCGAGGCCGCACCGGGCGCGACCGCGCTGCCGGCGGCGATGACCCGAGCCAAGCAGGGCAGCGTCGGCCTGCCGCACTTCTTCACCGACGTACGGATCACCGACCCGACCGGTGCGGCGGCGCCCACCGGCGGTGTCGGCGAGATCGAGGTGGCCGGGCCCAACGTCTTCCCCGGCTACCACGGGCTGCCGGAGGCGACCGCCGAGGCGTTCACGGCCGACGGCTGGTTCCGCTCCGGTGACCTGGGCTACCTGGACGCCGACGGCTACCTCTACATCTCCGGCCGGCTCAAGGACATGATCATATCCGGCGGCGAGAACATCTATCCGCCCGAACTCGAACACCTGCTCACCGCCATCGACGGGGTGACCTCGGCGGCGGTCATCGGGGTGCCGGACGAGCGTTGGGGAGAGGTGCCGTGGGCGATCGTGACCGTACGGGAGGGGACGTCCGTCGACACCGACAGCGTGCGGGCGTACCTCGACGGGAAGGTCGCGCGCTACAAGCTGCCGAAGAACGTGGTCATCGTGGCCGACCTGCCGAGGACCGCGTCGGGGAAGGTGCGGAAGGCCGACCTGCGGGCCCGGTTCGGCGGCTAGCGACGGGTCGGGTCGCGACGAGCGCGGCGAACTCCGCGCTGGACGCCTCGGCCAGCTTCTCGTGCGCCCGGCGATAGGTCTCCGCCGAACGGGTGGCCGGCCACTCCGCGTCCATGAACTCGGGCGGCAGCCTCGGGTCGGCGCGCAGCAGCGCGAGCCAGTCCGCCACGAGCATCGTCCGCACGGTCAGCGGGCTCGGTGCCATCGTCGTCGCGGCCGCGTCGTGCCACGCGTCGATGAACGCCAGGTGCTCGCGACGGATCGCCTCGATGTCCCACGCGGCGCGCACACTCTCGCCGATCGGGAACCCGGCGAGTTCGCGGGCGTGGAAGGCGACCACGGCGTGCGGCGCGAGGTCCTGCCGCAGCGGCTCCAACGACCCGGCCAGGTCGACCTCGCCGGGTGCCAGCCAGAGCCCGTCCCGCAGCGGCGCGAAACCCTCCCAGGTGAGGGTCGAGCGCAGCCGGTGCCGCAGCATCCGCTGGCCCTCGGGGATCGAGAAGGTGACAAGCGTCCACCCGCTGCCCTGCGGGTCGAACGGCCGTGGCCCGCGCACCCGGTAGGTCGCCTCGCGGAGCACCGCGGCCCCGTGCTCGGTCAGTGAGAAGAGGGTTTCCCGGCCGCTCCTGGTGCGGTCGAGGATGCCGCTCTGCACGAGCCGGTCGAGGGTCGCGCGGGTCGTCGGCGCGGCGACGTCCGCACCCTCCAACACGCTGATCAGGGCGCTCGCCCGGATCGGCCCGGTGGCGCCATCGACAACATGCTCGCCGAAGAAGGCGAGCAACAGTTGCTTCGGCTGGCGTCTACCCACAGCCCTTCCTCTCGGCGGAACCGCTGCCCGGTCGCCGGTCACGGCGCGGCCGGCGGGGACCCGACCTGCCCACGCTTGGCCCGCTGAATCTGGTCGTAGACGTGCGTCCGCAGCTCCGTGAAGCGGGGCAGGGCGCGGGTCGTGATCTGGTCGCGCGCCGGCGGCAGGTCGATCGCGAGGTCCTCCTGGACCCAGGTCGGCGACTGGGACAATACTAGAACGCGCTGCCCCAGATACACCGACTCGTCGATGTCGTGGGTGACGAAGAGGACCGAGATCCCGCGGCTGACGTGCAGTTCGCGGACCAGGTCCTCCAGGTCGGCCCGGGTCTGCGCGTCCACCGCGGCGAACGGTTCGTCCATGATCAGGACTTCGGGCTGGTAGGCGATGGCCCGCGCGATCGCCACCCGCTGCTGCATCCCCCCGGAGAGCTGCCACGGGTGGCTACCCGCGACGGGTGCCAGACCCACCGCCGCGAGGGCGTCGGCGACCAGCGTGTGCCGCTCGGCGCGGGTGAGCTTCTGGTGCCGTAGCGGAAGCTCGACGTTTCCGCGCACCGTCAGCCACGGAAAGAGGCTGCGACCGTACTCCTGGAACACCACGGCCATGGCGGGACTCGGCCCGGTCACCGGCGAACCGTCCATCTCGACCACACCACCGGTGGGCCGCAGCAGGCCGGCGAGGCACTTCAACAGGGTGGTCTTGCCGCAGCCGGACGGCCCGACGATGCAGACGAGCTGACCGGCGTCCATGCTGAAGCTGATGTCCCTGATCGCCTCGACGTCCCCCGTCGAGGACCCGTAGACCTTCCGCAGGTGCTCCACCCGCAGCAGGGTGCTCCGATCAGGCACGGTTGACCTCCCTGATTCCGTGGTACCACCGCAGGACGCGCCGTTCGACGAGACCGAAGGCGACGGCGAGGAGAACGCCGACGAGCCCGAGCAGCAGGATGCCGCTCCACATCTCGGCGATGAGGTAGTTGCGCTGGAAGTAGGCGATCCGGTAGCCGAGCCCGGAGGACGAGGCGAACATCTCGGAGATGACCATCAGGATGAGCGCGACCGAGAGCGCCTGCCGGACCCCGGCCATGATGCGCGGGCTGGCGGCGGGGAGCACCAGGAAGCGCAGCCGCTCCCACCAGGTGACCCGGAACGACGTCGCGGTCTCCGTCATGACGCTGTCCGTCGCCCGGACACCCTCGATCGTGTTCAGCAGGATCGGCCAGACCGCGCCCGAGACGACCACGACCACCTTCATCGTGTCGGTGATGCCGAGCAGGAGCATGGCCACCGGGATCAGCACCGGTGGCGGGATCGCCCGGAGAAACTCCAGCAGCGGCTCCAGGAGTTCGCGTAGCCAGTGGGCCAGGCCGATGACCGTGCCGGCGGCGACGCCGAGCACTATCGACGCGGCGACACCGAGGCCGAGGCGGTAGAGGCTCGGCAGCACGTCCTCGACGAACGCCGGGCCGACCCAGGTGTCCACGAAGGCCTGCGAGATGGCCAGCGGGTCGGGGAAGAACTGACTCGTCGCCCTCGTCGCCACCAGGCCCCAGGCCACCAGGAGCAGCATCGGCAGCCCGAGCGCGTGCCGCAGGCTGGCCGCGATGCGGAATCCGAGTCGCCGCCTGCGTGGCGGGAAGGCGACCCGGCCGGGGTACCCGGTCACCACACCTCCTCCCCGCGTACCGACTGGTGCCAGGAGAGCACCCGACGCTCGATGAACCGGAAGACGAGGTTGACGACGAGCCCGAGCAGGCCGGTGACCACGACGAGGGCGTAGAGCCCGGTGGCGTCCCCGGCGGATCGGGACAGCTCGATCATGCGGCCGAGGCCGGGGTTGCCGATCACCATCTCCGCGGTGATGGCGAGGATGAGCGCGACCGCCGCCGCGAGCCGCAGGCCCGTCATCAGGTACGGCAGCGCTGTCGGCAGGACGAGGTGCGACAACTGCCGGCGGCGGGGGAGACCGAAGCTGCGAGCGGTGTCCCGAGCGACCACGTCGACGTCGGCGACCCCGTAGATCACCTGCACGAACACCTGCCAGAACGACGCGTAGACGATGATGACGAGGGCGGCCCGCTGCTGGATGCCGAACATCAGGACGGCGAGCGGGATGAGGGCGACCGACGGGATCGGTCGGAGGAACTCCACAGTCGTGTGTGTCGCCCGGCGCAGGAGCGGAACCAGCCCGACGATGGTGCCGAGGACGACGGCGGCGGTCGTCGCCACTGTCAGACCGATCGCCCAGGACGTCATGGTGCTGCCCAGCCGCCGCCAGAACGCGAGGTCGACGAGCTGCTCGGCCAGTCGCGCCAGCACGTCCGTCACGTACGGCAGGTACTGCGGATTGACCAGTCCCAGCGTCGGGATCAACTGCCAGACGGTGAGGAACCCGGCCAGGCCGGCGACGCCCAGTGACGCCTTGCGTAGCGCGCGCCGGCGTCGGGCGGGAGGGACGCGCATGCCGGCTACTGCTGTTGGATCAGGCGGTCGAGGTTGGGTTGCTGGTCGAGCACCTTGTACTTCTGCGCGAGTTCGCTGAGCGACAGCAGGCTGGCGCGGTCGACCTGCCAGCCGAACGCCGGGAGTCGCACCGACTCCGCCACCGGCGGGGGCAGTTGGAGGTTGTCCTTGATCGCCTGCCGGACGGCCGCCTCGTTGGCCGGGTCGTTGGCCCACTCCAGCGTCTTCTTCATCGCCGCCGAGAAGTCCCCGACCAGCGCCGCGTCCTTCTCGGTGCGCTCCTTGCTGGTGATCGTGGTGAGGGTGGTCAGGCCGGGTACGACTGCCTGGTAGGGCGCGACGACGAAGGTGTCGCCACGGCTCTTCAGCTGGGTGACGAAGGGCTCCGGCACCCAGGCCGCGTCGATGTTGCCCGCTTCGAGTTGGGCCGGGGCGTCCGGGAAGGCGACCTCGACGAACTTGATGGTGGCCGGGTTGCCGCCGTCCTTCTCGACGGCCGCCATGATCGTCACATCGCCGGCGGCGCCCAGGC
Source organism: Micromonospora tarensis (assembly GCF_016803395.1). Lineage (GTDB taxonomy): Bacteria > Actinomycetota > Actinomycetes > Mycobacteriales > Micromonosporaceae > Micromonospora > Micromonospora tarensis. The sequence goes on from NZ_JAEVHL010000062.1 coordinate 22,365, forward strand.
TGTTGACCGAGACCCGCTTGCCGGCGAGGTCGGCAGGCCGTTTGATGCCGGATTTCGCCGAGGCGACCACGGCGTTGATGTCGTCGCCGTCGGCGTACGAGGAGGCGTAGTTGCCGATGATGACGACGCCGAGGTTGCGCAGGTCGCCCGGAACGGGCCGAAGGGCTGGCCGATGGCGAAGTCGATGTCGCCGTTCAGCAGGGCGGGAATGGCCTGCGCGCCACCCTGGGCGGGCAGCACCTCGACCTGGAGCCCGCGTTCGGCGAAGATGCCGGCCTTGATGCCGCCCCACAGCGCTGCGGTCTCGGTGATGGGCAGCGCCGCGACCCGGACCTTGCGCAACCCGTCCGAGGCCTGGTCGGACGGGCTGGACGCGTCGGAGTCGGTACATCCGGACAGGGCGATCGCGGTAGCGGCGATCAACCCGAGAGCCATGACCTTCTTCATTGACGAGGCCCTTCCTTCGCGGAGGTGGTGGGTGCGTCGAAAGCCGGCGGATGCCTCGGATCTGCGGGTGGACTACCGCTGCGTGGGGGCACGCCGCTGTGCTGGCCATGGTCGGGCACGCCGGCATCGAAAGTCAAGAATTTCTGACGCCCGTCAGGAATAAGTAGAACAACCCTCCGCACCGCTGTGGCTGCGGTCCGCAGCCCCTGTGGTCAGACCTCGGGTAGGCCCACGTAGTTCTCGGCCAGGCTGGTGGCGTAGGCACGGGAGGTGGCGACGTAGCGCAGGGTCGCGATCTGCAGATTCGTCTCGTACGGGTCGTCGCGATCCAGCCGGTGCAGCATCGAGGTCATCCACCAGGAGAAGTGCTGGGCCCGCCAGACCCGGCGCAGCGCGGTGGCCGAGTAGCTGTCCAGGAGGTCGGTGCGCCCCTGGCCGTACCAGGCGGCGAAGGCCTCCCCGAGCAGCGCGACGTCGGCGAGGGCCAGGTTCATGCCCTTCGCGCCGGTCGGCGGGACGATGTGTACCGCGTCCCCGGCCAGGAACAGGCGCTCCCACCGCATCGGCTCGACCACCAGGCTGCGCATCGGGGTGAGCGACCTCTCCAGGATCGGCCCCTCGTTGAGCGACCAACCCGGCACCGTCTCCAGTCGGGTCCGCAGCTCCGACCAGATCCGCTCGTCCGGCCAGGCGGCGAGGTCCTCGTCGGGCGCGACCTGGAGATACAGCCGCGAGATCTCAGGTGAGCGCATGCTGTAGAGGGCGAAGCCCCGGTCGTGGTTGGCGTAGATGAGTTCCTCCACCGCCGGAGCGGCGGCGGCGAGGACACCCAACCAGGCGAACGGGTACGTCCGCTCGTAGGTGGTCAGCACCCCCTCGGGCACCGCGCCACGGCTCACCCCGTGGAAGCCGTCGCAGCCGGCCACGAAGTCGCAGCGCAGCTCCTCCGCTCGTCCGTCGCGTCGAAAGTGGATCGACGGCGTGTCCGAGTCGAGATCGTCCAGGCGGACCGCCTCGGTGTCGAAGAGGATCGTGCCGCCGGCCGCCAGCCGCGCCGCGATCAGGTCCTTGACCACCTCCTGCTGCCCGTAGACGGTGATCGACCGCCCGGTCAGCTCGGTCATCGGCACCCGGTACGACTCCCCGGCGAAGCGCAGTTCGATGCCCTCGTGCCGCAACCCCTCCCGGTGCAGCCGCTCGCCGACACCGGCGCGACGGAGCAGGTCGACCGAGCCCTGTTCGAGGACACCCGCCCGTAGCCGGCGCTCGACGTAGGCACGGCCGCGGCCCTCCAGCACCACGGACTCGATGCCGTGCAGGTGCAGCAGGTGCGACAGCATCAGCCCCGCCGGCCCGGCACCGACGATGCCGACCTGGGTACGCATCTCCGACAACGCTTCCTCCCGAGGTCAGAACGGGTACCGGGTGATGCTGCCCCGCATGGTGAGCCACTGCGTCTCGGTGAACGCCTCGACGTTCGCCGCGGCGCCGCCGAACCGGGAGCCGGTGCCGGAGGCGCCAACCCCGCCGAACGGCGCCACCGCCTCGTCGCTCACGGTCTGGTCGTTGATGTGCACGATCCCGCTGGGGATCCGGTCGGCCAGCGCCATCGCCCGCATCACGTCGCGGCTGAGAATGCCCAACGACAGGCCGTACTCGGTCTGCCGGGCCAGGGCCACGGCCTCGTCCTGGTCGGCGAAGGTGAGCACCGGCGCGACCGGGCCGAAGACCTCCTGGGCGTACGCCGGGGTGGCGGGCGTGACGTCGACGAGCACCGTGGGGCGGTAGAACAACCCCTGGTACGTGCCGCCGGCGGCGAGCCGGGCACCCGCGTCGACGCTCGCGGTGACCAGTGAGTGAATCTTGTCCCGCTGGTGTTCGTCGATGATCGGCCCGAGTGCCACAGGCTCCTTTGCCGGGTCTCCGACCGGCAGTTGGTCGGCCTTCTCGGACAGCTGCTCCACGTACCGCCCGGCCAGGCTCTCGTGCACCAGGTGGCGTCCGGTGGTCATGCAGATCTGACCCTGGTGCAGAAAGGACCCCCAGGCGCCGGCGGAGACCGCGAGATCCAGGTCGGCGTCGTCGAGCACGATCAGGGCGGAGTTGCCGCCGAGTTCGAGGTGTGCCCGCTTGAGGTGGCGTGCGGCGGCCGCGCCGACCTCGCGGCCGGCCGCGGTCGAGCCGGTGAAGCTGACCAGTCGCACGTTCGGGTCGGCCACCAGCGCCGCGCCGGTCTCGGCCCCGCCGGGAAGGACGTGCAGCAGCCCTTCGGGCAGGCCGGCCTCCTCGAAGACCCAGGCGATCGAGAAGCCACCGCAGACCGCGGTGCGGGTGTCGGGCTTGAGCACCACGGCGTTGCCCAGCGCCAGAGCCGGGGCGACGGAGCGGATGCCCAGGATGAGCGGGACGTTGAACGGCGCGATCACACCGACCACGCCGACGGGCAGCCGGCGGGCGAGGCTGAGCCGTGGCTGCGCACTCGGAATGATCTCGCCGAGGGGATGTGAGGCCAGCGCCGCCGCCTCGTGGCACTCCTGCGCCGCGGTGTCGGTCTCCAGCTCGGCCTTGGGTGCGACGGACCCGGACTCCCGCACGATCCAGTCGCCGATCTCCGCCGCGTGCTGCGCGAACAGGTGCCCGGCCCGGCGCAGCACGGCGGCCCGCTCGGCGTAGCCGGTGGCGGCCCAGGCGCGCTGCGCGGTGGCGGCGTGGGCGCAGGCTCGCCGCACGTCGTCGGCGTTCGCCACGCCGACCTGGCCGAGCTGCTCTCCGGTGGCGGGGGACCGGACCGGAAGCGAGCCGCCGGCCGGGGTCACCCACCCGGCACTGTGGACCTTGCCCTGCCAGTTCGTCTCGTCGAGCAGCGTCACGGGGGTCCTCCTGGGAGCGTGGGCCTCGGGGTTGTTCGCCTACCGAACGGCCGTTCTCTTTATGAACGTTGGCACGCGGTCTGGCTCGCGTCAACGCGTGGTCCGGACCTGTCGGCGGGAACCCGGCGTTGACGGATGCCGATGGCCGCCGTACGTTCGATATCAGTACGACAGTCCGCATAGCGAACAACCGGCGTCGCCATGCTGGTCGCGGGGGCGGGGGAGGCTGATGGCGAAGCTCGTCTCGCTGGCCGACGGCGTGGCCGACCTGGTCCACGACGGTGACGTGGTGGCCCTGGAAGGGTTCACCCATCTCATCCCGTTCGCCGCCGGTCACGAGATCATCCGGCAGGGACGGCGTGACCTCACCCTGGTGCGGATGACGCCCGACGTCATCTACGACCAGCTGATCGGGGCGGGGTGCGCCCGTCGGCTGGTCTTCTCCTGGGGCGGCAACCCCGGCGTGGGGTCGCTGCACCGCTTCCGGGACGCCGTGCAGCACGCCTGGCCGGGTCCGCTGGAGTTGGAGGAGCACAGTCACGCCGGCATGGCGAACCGCTACGTGGCCGGCGCGTCCGGGCTGCCGTTCGCCGTCCTGCGCGGCTACACCGGCACCGACCTGCCGCGACACACCACGAACATCCGGCCCATCAGCTGCCCCTTCACCGGCGAGGTCCTCACCGCCGTGCCCGCCCTGCGTCCCGACGTGACAGTGGTGCACGCGCAGCGCGCCGACCGGATGGGCAACGTGCAGATGTGGGGCATCACCGGGGTGCAGAAGGAGGCGGTGCTGGCCGCACACCGGTCGCTGGTCACCGTCGAGGAGATCGTGGACCAGCTGGAAGCCGTACCCGGGCAGGTCGTCCTGCCCGGCTGGGCGATCACGGCGGTCGCCGAGGTGCCCGGCGGCGCGCACCCGTCCTACGCCCAGGGCTACTCGGTACGGGACAACGACTTCTACCGGTCCTGGGACGCCGTCAGTCGGCACCGCGACACCTTCCGCGCCTGGCTCGACCAGCAGGTGCACCAGGCCGGGGCGCCGGCGTGACCGACGAGACCAGCACGCCGGGCTGGACCGCGGACGAGATGATGACCGTCGCCGCCGCCCGCCAACTGCGCGACGGCACCGCCTGCTTCGTCGGGATCGGGTTACCCAGCACGGCGGCGAACCTGGCCCGGGCCACCCACGCCCCGAACCTGGTGCTCATCTACGAGTCCGGTTGCCTCGGCGCGAAGCCGGACCGGCTGCCGCTGTCCATCGGGGACGGCATTCTCGCCGACACGGCCGACGCGGTGGTGTCGGTGCCCGAGGTGTTCAACTACTGGCTCCAGCCCGGCCGGGTCGACGTGGGCTTCCTCGGTGCGGCGCAGCTCGACCGCCACGGCAACATCAACACCACTGTCGTCGGCGGCGACTACCACGCCCCGACGGTCCGGCTGCCCGGCGCCGGTGGCGCCCCGGAGATCGCCGCCTCCTGCGGCGAGGTCGTGGTGATCGTCCGGCAGAACCGCCGGACGTTCACCGAGCGGGTCGACTTCGTGACCTCGGTCGGGTACGGGTCCGGTCCGGGCGACCGGGAACGACTCGGCCTGCGCGGCGGCGGTCCCCGACTGGTGATCACCGACCTCGGCGTCCTCGAACCCGATCCGGTCACCCGCGAACTCACCCTGACCCGCCTGCACCCGGGCGTCACCCGGGAGCAGCGCGGGCGGCCACCGGCTGGGACCTCGCCGTCGCCGAGCCGCTGGGCACGGGTGCGCCACCGACGGCGCACGAGCTGGCGGTGCTGCGCGCGCTCGAGGCGACGAAGCACCCGGCGCCGGTCGTGGTGCCGGAAGGGTGACGGGAGAGACCATGACCACCCAGCACACCGTCCACCAGCCCAACGCCGACCTCGTGCTGCCGAATTACCGGCCTGACGACGTCGACGTCCACCCACCCCTGCTCAGTCCCGGCTACCGGTCGACGGTGGCGCGGGCGCCGAGGCAGCCGCTGACGTACCTGCCGCAGCGGCTCACCGAGATCACCGGCCCGTTGCTGGGGGAGGGACGGCTGGGCGAGCACGACCACGACCTGACCCGCCAGCACGACGGGGAGCCGCAGGGACAGCGGATCATCGTGCACGGCCGGGTCCGCGACGGCGACGGCCGACCGGTGTCCGGCAGCCTCGTCGAGATCTGGCAGGCCAACGCCGCGGGGCGCTACCGGCACGCGAGCGACACCTGGCCGGCACCGCTCGACCCGTACTTCGACGGGGTGGGCCGGGCGCTCACCGACGACCAGGGGCACTACCGGTTCGTCACCGTGCAGCCCGGCGCCTACCCGTGGCGCAACCACGACAACGCCTGGCGGCCGGCGCACATCCACTTCTCCCTCTTCGGCCGCGCGTTCACCCAGCGGCTGGTGACGCAGATGTACTTCCCCGGCGACCCGCTCTTCTTCCAGGACCCGATCTTCAATTCGGTGCCCGACCCGGACGCCCGGCAGCGGATGGTCGCCCGGTACGACCACGCCAGCACCGCACCCGAGTGGGCGCTGGCGTACGAGTTCGACATCGTGCTGCGGGGCCGGGAGAGCACCCCGTTCGAGGACGGGGACGACGATGAGTGAGCGGCTGGGCGGCACCCCCGCGCAGACGGTCGGGCCGTACCTGCACATCGGGCTGCGCTGGCCCGACGGTCCGTACGTCGTACCCGAGGGCACGCCGGGCGCGTTCTGGATCCGGGGCCGGATCTTCGACGGCACCGGCGCGGCGGTGGTGGACGCGATGGTGGAGAGCTGGCAGGCCGACCCGGACGGCCGGTTCGACCACCCGGACGACCCGCGCGGCGCCCGGCCGCCCGCGGTGCCGGGCTTCCGGGGCTTCGGGCGCAGCGAGACCGACGGGCAGGGGTGGTACCGGCTGCTGACCGTCAAGCCGGGGCCGTTGCCCGACCCCGACGGTGGCACCGAAGCGCCCCACCTGAGCCTGTCGGTCCTCGGGCGAGGTCTGCTGCACCGCCTCGTCACCCGGCTCTACTTCGCCGACGAGCCGGCGGCGAACGCCGTCGACCCCGTGCTGCGCGGCGTCGACGCCGACCGCCGGGAAACCCTGCTGGCCAGCCCCGCGCCGGACGGGTTCCGCTTCGACATCCGTTTGCAGGGTGACCGTGAGACAGTCTTCTTCGCCGTCTGACGGCCTGCTCGGCGGCCTATCCGGCGCCCGGGACGTCGACCGGGAACTCAGCGATTCGTCCCTGCTGCGGGCGATGCTCGACGCGGAGGCCGCGCTCGCCCGCGCCGCGGCGGACGCCGGCGTCCTGCCCCCGGCCGGCGGCCGACGCGATCGTCGAACACTGCGCGCCGAGCGGTACG
>NZ_JAEVHL010000063.1 GCF_016803395.1 Micromonospora tarensis
GTGGGTGGGGGTTCAGGCGATTGGCCAGGTGTGGACGGGTTGGTTGGTGCGTTGCAGCTCCGCGTAGCGCTGGACCATGTGGTTCAGGGCGGCCGGGCGGTCCATGCCGTGCTGCCGCTCCGCCGCCCAGACCGTCTCGGTCTGCCAGACGGCACCGTTGCGACCGGTCCGGCAGCGCTGTTCGATGATGCCGAGCAGTCGGTCCCGCTGCGCCGCGTCGACGCCGAACCCGTCCAGACCGGCCGCGGCGGTGGGCAGCAGCTGATCCATGACCAGCTTGGTGACCGGCACATCACCGAGCCCGGGCCAGTGCAGCACGGCGTTGAGGCCACGTCGGGCGGCGGCGTGGAAGTTCTCCTCGGCGGAGCTGAAGGTGAGTTGACTCCAGATCGGACGATCCGCCTCAGCCAGGCCGCGTACCAACCCGAAGTAGAGGGCCGCGTTGGCCAGCATGTCCACCACGGTGGGGCCGGCCGGCAGCACCCGGTTCTCCACCCGTAGGTGCGGGCGGCCGTTCATGATGTCGTAGACCGGGCGGTTCCACCGGTAGACAGTGCCGTTGTGCAGCCTCAGCTCACCGAGCTTCGGCACGCCACCGGCGTGCAGCACCTCGACCGGGTCCTCGTCCTCGCAGATCGGGAGCAGCGGCGGAAAGTACCGCACGTTCTCCTCGAACAGGTCGAAGATCGAGGTGATCCACCGCTCGCCGAACCACACTCTCGGCCGTACCCCCTGGGCCTTGAGCTCGTCCGGGCGAGTGTCGGTGGCCTGCTGGAACAGGGCGATCCGCGTCTCGGCCCACAGTTGCCGGCCGTACAGGAAGGGGCTGTTCGCGCCGATCGCCACCTGCACCCCGGCGATGGCCTGGGACGCGTTCCAGTAGTCGGCGAAGCTGTCCGGCGCCACCTGGAGGTGGAACTGGAGGCTCGTGCAGGCGGCCTCGGGGGCGATCGAGTCGGTGTGCATCCGCAACTGCTCGACACCCCGGATGTCCAGCTCGATGTCCTCGCCCCGGGCGCCGACGATCTGGTCGTTGAGCACCCGGTAACGCTCGTTGGTGGAGAGGTTGTCCTCCACCAGGTGCCCCTCGGTCAGGGTGGGCAGAATGCCGACCAGGACGATCTTCGCGTCGGACCTGGCCGCGCGCTCGTCGGCCCGGGAGAGGCTGCCACGCAGGTCCTGCTCGTAGTCGGCGAAGCCGCTGCCCTCGATCAGTCGGGGCTCGGCGTTGAGTTCCAGGTTGAACTGCCCCAGCTCGGTCTGGAAGAGCGGGTCGGCGATGTCGGCGAGGATCTCCTCGTTGCGCATCGCCGGCTGGGCCGCCGAGTCGACCAGGTTGAGCTCGATCTCCAGGCCGGTCATCGGTCGGTCGGCGTCGAAACCGAAGTCGTCGAGCATCAGGGCGAAGACGTCCAGGCACCGCCGCACCTTCTGCCGATAGCGGACCCGATCATCCCGGGTGAACGCGCCCTCTGCGAGGTCCCTGCCCATCTGTCCTCCCGACGGCCGGCGCGGTCGGGATCCTGCCGTCCCGGAAAGCGCATTGTGCAGCATCAACGGTAAGAGCGCCCACCTGACCGGGGCCAGGGGTCGACAGCGGGGATCCGACATCGACCAAAGCGGCGGCACTCGTGGCGCCATCTGTACCCCGTCGGCCACCTGGTGGACCCGACAACGTTGAGAACAACTCGTGACAATTGCCACGGGATCGGCCTGGCCGGAGACGACGCAGGGCCCACGCCGAGGTGCGGCGCGGGCCCTGGGTACGAGAGATCAGGCCTGGCGGACAGCCTCGCCCTCGATCTCAATCTTGATCTTGCGGCTGACCAGCACGCCGCCGGTCTCCAGCGCGACGTTCCAGGTCAGACCGAACTCCTCACGGTCGATCTCGGTGCTCGCGGCGAAGCCGAAGATATCCTGGCCGAACGGGCTGCGCCCGACGCCCTCGAACTCCACCTCCAGCTCGACCGGGCGGGTGACGCCCCGGATGGTCAGCTCACCGGTGAGCACGAACTCCATGCCTCGCCGGGACTTGACGCCGGTGCTGCGGAACTCGAGCGTCGGGAACTTCTCGGCGTCCAGGAACTCGGGGCTGCGCAGGTGCGCGTCCCGGTCGGCCTGGGTGGTGTCGATGCTGGCGGCCTGGATGGTGGCGACGACCGACGACTGCAGCGGGTCCTCGGCGACGGTGATGGTCGCGGTCGCCTCGTTGAACTCACCGCGGACCTTGCTGACCATCATGTGCCGGGCAACAAAACCAACCCGCTTGTGCGCCGCGTCGAGCACGTAGGTGCCGGCCGCCGGGATGGTGAGGCCGTCCCAGTCGCGGGTAACCGCATCGGTGCTGCTGGTCATGCTGCTGTCCTCCAGGAAGATTGTTTAGTAGCCCAACGGCTGCTTGAACAAATATAGCTTCAACAACATTCCCCGTGTCAAGTACTGGTAGGATGAACGAGTGACCAACGTCTTCGACGATCCCCGGATCACCGCCGTCGGCCTGCTCTTCGAGGCCCACGCCGGGCTGTCAGCCCGGTTCACCGCCCAATTCGAGGAGCACGGCCTCTCCGCGGTCGAGTTCGAGGTCATCACCCGACTGGCCCGATCGCCGGGCAACCAACTACGCATGACCGACCTCGCCGCGCAGACCTCCCTGTCGACCAGCGGAGTGACCCGGGTGGTGGACCGGATGGAACGGGACGGGTTGCTCACCCGGCGGGCCTGCCCGAACGACCGACGCAGTTCCTACGCGGTGGTCACCGCGACTGGCATGCAACGCCTGAAGGAGACCCTGCCCGGGCACCTGCAGATGATCGAGCAGTGGTTCACCGGTCAGCTCAGCCCCGAGGCACTGGCCGCCCTGCTCGACGGGTTGCGCCGGGTCCGCGACGCCGCGCATCCGTGCGCCACCGCCGGCAGCGACGACATCAACCCGGAGCAGCTCGCCGCCGGCGAGGGCGCCACCGGCGCCAAGGGCGCGCGCTGAGGGAATCCGGCACCGGCAGAAAGACCGGCAGAACTGACCCAACCAAGCTGGAGGATTCGGCCTAAGCCGACTTTCCGCCACCCGCGCGGTGGCAGGCTTCGGGTACCGGGGATCACCGGGGGGTGACGGCGCGGGCGATCAGCGAGGGGTAGCAACAAGGGGGCTCTTCGCCCGCGCCACTCTCCCGGCCCGGCATCCCCGCCACGCTCCGGCACCCGCGCCTACTGACGCTCCGGCACCCGCGCCTACTGAACAGCCGGTCCGCCCCGAGCGGCGATCAGCGCGTAGAGCAGTCCCGACTCCTGCGGCAGCAGTCGGATGCCATTTTCCCGGCAGACCCGCTCCAGCCGGTCGAGCACCGCCAGGTCCGCAGTGCTCGCGGCCAGTCCCACCAACGCCTCCACCGCGTCACGGCGCTCCTGACCCGCAGCGTCGGCGGCGGCGGCGAACCATTCGGCGGCCAACTCGCGATCGCCCCGGTGCAGCGCCAGATTTCCCTCGATCAACGCACAGAGCCCCGTCTCGGGTCCGCCCCAGCCCAGGGTCGCGTCGTCCGAGCGCGGTCGCGGCACGCCCCGCCGTACCGGTACGGCCGCCGTGAACTCGGCGACCCCTGACCGCAACTCGGCCAGCACCTCGGTCGCCGCCGCGACCCGGCCCTCCTGGGCGAGAGCCAACCCGACAGTTCCGAGGACCCGGCGGCGGCGCCCGGGATCACCCAGCTCCGCCAACGCCGCGATCGCTCCCCGGCCCTGGTCGATGGCGTCCGCGTACCGGCCCTCCAGGCGGGCGACCTCGGCCCGGTTGGCCCAGCCCAACACCCGCAGCCGCTGCTCGCCGCTCTCGGCGGCGAGCCGGTCCACGGCAGCCAGTCGTCGGCGGGCCGCGGCCAGGTCACCAGCTCGGATCTCATGCCAGGCGAGGCTGTTCTGGGCCACCGCCAGATCCCTGGTCCGGCCGTTACGGGCGGCCAACCGCAGCACCGCCTCGGCCTGCTCGCGAGCCTCGTCCTGCCGCCCCACGGAAACCAGCAGCGTGTCGAGCACGTTCCGCGCCTCCAGCTCCCCGGTGATGTCGCCGACCTGCCGGAAGGTGTCCAACGCCGCCCGCGCGGTCGACAGCTCCTCGGCACCCGCGCCGTGCTCGGCCGCGAGCCGGGCCACTCCGAGGGTCGCCCACCCACGCAGGAGGGGATCGGCGTCGGCGGTGCGTGGGTCCGCCAGCAGCCGGCGCAGCCACTGCCGCCCGACCACATCGCGCCCGCGCAACCGCCACCAGCGGGTCAGGCAGGCCGCCGACTGGAGCGCGGTCAACGGGTCGTCGGTGGCCGCGTGCGCCAGCGAGGAGCTGATGTCACTGGACATCTCGTCCAACCGCCGCACCGCGTCCGGCAACCGTGGACCGACCAGATCGGTCGCGGTCCGTGCCACCAGCCGCGCGATCACCTCGGCGTGCCGACGCCGGATACCCGGCAACTCACCAGCGCCGGCCGCCTGCTCGACGGCGTAGTCCCGGACCGCGTCGAGCAGGCGGAACCGGAACGATCCGGTGCCGCGTACGCTCAGCAGCCCCAGCTCGACGAACCGGTCCAGCAGCGGCACGGGGTCGATCGCCACGGTGCCGTCCCGGTCAGCCTCGTCGGCGAGCATCTCCTCGGCCAACTCCACCGACCAGCGGTTGCCGAAGACCGCGAGCTGGCGCAGCGCTGCCTGTTCGTCCGGCGCCAGCAACCGATAGCTGAACGCCACCGCGTCCCGCAGGGTGACCGCGACCGCCGCCGTCGCTCGGCTGCGGTCGGAGCCGCTCGACCTGCGGGTGGCGGTATCGGATGCGTCCCAACCCGGATGGGCTGATGCGTCGGCGGACGTGGCCAGGTCCAGCACCCGGTCGCCGTACCGGTCGAGCAGCTCGGTGAGGTCAAGGAGGCGGCCCCGGGCGGCCATCAACTCGATCGCCAGTGGCAGCCCGCCCAACCGGCGGACCAGCGCGGCGAGCGCGGGCAGTTCGTCCGGGGTGGGTGGCTCCCGACGGACCTGGGCGAGCCGGGCGGTGAACAACGCCACCGCCGGCCAGGAGTCGAGTGTGGACGGTTTGGCGGGTTCGGCGTCCGAGGGCGGCACGTCGAGCGGCGCGACCGGCCAGACCCGCTCACCGGGTAGTCCGACCGGGTGTCGCCCGGTGACCAGCACCCGCAGCGCGGGCAGGGCGCCGATCAGCTGGTGCAGGGTCGCGGCCACCGGACCCGGGGCGCGCTCCACCGCGTCCATCACCAACAACGCCGGCCGCCGGCGAGCCGGGCGACGAGTTCCGGCAGCCGCGCCACACCGAGTACGGACATTGACGCGACGAGCACGTCCGGCCCGTCCGAGCCCTCACCGACCAACACACCGGCCACCCCGGCCGGGTAGGCCGAGGCCACCAGGTGCGCCACCGAGGTCGCCAGCGCGGTCTTGCCGACGCCGGCCAACCCGACCAGGCTCACCAACCGGGGCTCTCGCTCCCCGGTCAACATCCCGGCCAGCTCGGTGAGGTCGCGCTCCCGGCCGATCAGCGCGACCGGCGGCGGGAGGGCGACCGGCGGGTTGACGGGTGCCGCCTCCGAGGTGGAGTTGCCGCCCACCTCGAACGCCGTCGAGCTGCTCTCCGGCGTGGCCTCGGTACCGGCGCCGCGGGCCGCGACGAGGAACGCCGCCCGACTGACGCCGGTCAGCGCCAACGCCCCGGCGAGCAACTCGACTGTGGTCCGCTGTGGCCGGTTGGACCGGCCGCGCTCCAGGTCCCGCACGGTCCGCACACCCACGCCGGCCCGGGACGCCAGCTCGGCCTGGGTCAGGCCGGCGGCACGTCGATGCCCGCGGAGCAGCTCCGGCAGGGTGGTACGGCCCGGGCTCCGCGACCGGTCATGATCCGGAGTCATGGGCACGAAGAGTACGGATCGGCCCCGACCATCGGCAGTCGAACGTCGGGCTACTGACGCCCGCTCGCCGATATCTGACAGCCGTACGGACAGCCCGCCCCGGACGGCCGGTTGATTGTTCCGGCTGGATGAGTCAGAGACCCAGATCCCGGGCGATGATCATCCGCTGCACCTCGCTGGTGCCCTCGCCGATCTCCAGGATCTTGGCATCCCGCCAGAAGCGGGCCACCGGATACTCGTTCATGAAGCCGTACCCGCCGTGGATCTGGGTGGCCTCCCGGGCATTGTCCACAGCGATCGTGCTGGCGTGCAGTTTGGCGATGGCGGCCTGCCGCTTGAACGGCTCGCCGGCAAGCATCCGCGCGGCGGCGTCGTAGTAGGCCAACCGGGCGGTGTGCGCCTTCAGCTCCATGTCCGCGATCTTGAACTGGATGGCCTGGTTGGCGCCGATCGGTCGGCCGAAGGCGTGCCGCTCCTTCGCGTACTTGATCGACTCGTCGACACAGCCCTGCGCGAGGCCGACCGCCAGCGCGGCGATGGCGATCCGGCCCTCGTCGAGGATCCGCAGGAACTGGGCGAAACCCCGGCCCCGGGCGCCGAGCAGGTTGGCGGCCGGCACCCGGCAGTCGTCGAAGGTCAGCTCGTGGGTGTCCGAGGCGGTCCAGCCCACCTTCGAGTAGCCCGGCGCCACGGTGAACCCGGGAGTACCGGTCGGCACGATGATCGTCGACAGCTCCTTGGAGCCGTCCGGGTTGGTGCCGGTCACCGCGGTGACCGTGACCATGGCCGTGATGTCGGTCCCCGAGTTGGTGATGAACGCCTTCGATCCGTTGATCACCCACTCGTCGCCGTCCAGCACCGCGCGCGTCTGGGTGCCGGCCGCGTCCGAGCCGGTGCCCGGCTCGGTCAGACCGAAGCCGGCCAGCGCCTCGCCGCTGAGCAGCCGGGGCAGCCAGGTCGCCTTCTGCTCCTCGGTGCCGAAGCGGTAGATCGGCATCGCGCCCAGCGAGACCGCCGCCTCCAGCGTGATGGCCACGCTGGAGTCGACCCGGGCCAACTCCTCCAGGGCGAGGCAGAGCGCGAAGTAGTCGCCGCCCATGCCGCCGTGCTCCTCGTCGAAGGGCAGGCCGAACAGGCCCATCTTGCCCATCTGCCGGATCACCTCGTACGGGAACGTGTGCTGCTCGTAGTGCTCGGCGATGACCGGGGCGACCACCTCGCGCGCGAATTCCCGCACGCTCTCCCGCAGCGCCGCTTGTTCGTCGGTGAGCCGGAAGTCCATCTCATCCTCCTGTAAGGACGGGTCCACATCGGCGCTCGTGACGCCGGGGGCGGGTCGCTGTGCGGGCCTGAGTCGGTGATCAGACCGGGGTGACGCCGTGTCGACGGCGGGAGAAGTGCCGATCCTTGGTACCCGCCGCCGCGAATCGACGGACCAGTTCGGTGCGCAGGTCGTGCGGCTCGACGATGGCGTCCACCACCAGTTCGCTGGCGAGCCGGACGACGTCGATGTCCTGCTCGTACTCGGCTCGCTTGGCGGCGACGAAGGCGGCCCGCTCGGCCTCGTCCGGGATGGCGGCGATCTTGTTGGCGTAGACCGCGTTCACCGCCGCCTCGGCCCCCATCACCGCGATCTTCGCGGTGGGCAGCGCGATGGTGGCGTCCGGCTCGAACCCGGGGCCGGCCATCGCGTAGAGACCGGCGCCGTACGCCTTGCGGACCACCACGCAGATCTTCGGCACTGTCGCCTCGGAGATCGCGGTGATCATCTTGGCGCCGTGCCGGATGATGCCCTGCTTCTCCACCGCGCTGCCGACCATGAAGCCGGGCACGTCGCTGAGGAACAGCAGCGGCACGTTGAACGCGTCGCAGAGCTGCACGAACCGGGTGGCCTTGTCGGCCGAGTCGACGAAGAGCACGCCGCCCTTGAACATCGAGTTGTTGCCGACCACGCCGACGACCTGACCGTCGAGCCGGCCGAAGCCGATGGTCAGCTCCTTGGCCCAGAGCGCCTGGATCTCGAAGAACGATCCCTCGTCGAGCAGGCCCCTGACGTACCGCCGCATGTCGAACGCCTGCCGCTCGCTGGCCGGCACCAGCGCGGCCAGGTCGGCCTTCGCGGGCGCGGCGACGGCCGGCGCGGCCGGCGGCGACTGGGTCCAGTTCGCCGGCAGGTACGACAGGTAGGTCTTCACCACGTCGAGCGCGTCGGCCTCGGTCTTGCAGAGGAAGTGCCCGACGCCGGACTCGGCGGTGTGCACCCTGGCCCCGCCCATCGCCTCCAGGGTGGTCTTCTCGCCGGTGACCATCTCGACCATCCGGTCGGAGCCGAGATACATGCTCGCGTTGCCGTCGACCAGGGCGACCACGTCGCAGAACGCCGGAATGTACGCCCCTCCGGCGGCGCTCGGGCCGAACAGCGCGCAGACCTGCGGGATCGAGCCGGAGGCGCGGACCTGGTTCCAGAAGATCCTGCCGGCGCCGCGTCGGCCGGGGAAGAGGTCGACCTGGTCGGTGATCCGGGCGCCGGCCGAGTCGACCAGGTAGACCATCGGCACGCCGGCGCCGTACGCCCGCTCGATGATCCGAATGATCTTCTCGACGGTGCGGGCACCCCAGCTGCCGGCCTTGACGGTGGAGTCGTTGGCCATCAGGCAGACCTGCCGGCCGTCGATGGTGGCCGTGCCGGTGACCACGCCGTCGGCGGGCAACCCCTCGGCGAGCGCGTTGGCGTAGAGGCCGTCCTCGACGAACGAACCCTCGTCGACCAGGAGCGCGACCCGCTCCCGGGCGAAGAGTTTGCCCTTGGCCGCGTTGGCCGCGTGGTATTTGTCCGCGCCACCGGACCGGGCCCGCTTGCGCAGCTGCTCCAGTGCCTCACCGTCGAGCGTCACGCCGACCCCCTACTGCCGCCACCCCGGCCGGCTACCGCGCGGGCACGCCGACCGACCTAAACGATCGTTAGGCTAACCTACCCGGACCGGGCGCGGCGACCCAACCGCCGGATACGACAGGTCGGAGGCGGAGCGGCCAACCAGGAGGCCGGAGCGGACGGGGATCGGGTCAGGCGCTCGGCTTCTTGCCGATCCACTTCTCGTAGAGCGTGTCGTACGTGCCGTCCTGCCTCGCCTTGGCCAGCTCCTCGTTGATCGTCCTGAGCAGTTCCGGGTTGCCGCCCTTCTTCACCGAGATCCCGTACTGCTCGCCGGTGTCGAACTCGGCCGCCACCTCGAAGCCGCCCGGGTTCTCCTTGATGTACTCGGCCCAGACCGGCAGGTCGTTGATGGCGGCCTCGATCTGCCCGGTGGCGAGCGCCTGCTGCTCGGCGGCGAGGTCCTCGAACTCGACGAGCCGGAGGCTCTTCTCCTTCTCGAACCTGCGGGCGTAGTCACGGCCCGTGGTCGCCGCCTGCACGCCGACCTTCCGGCCCTTCAGGTCGTCCAGCGACTTGTACGACTTGCCGGCCTTGACCAGCATCGCCTGCGTGGCATCGAAGTAGGGCGCGGAGAAGTCCATCACCTTCTGCCGCTCCTCGGTGATCGTCATGCCCGCGGCGGCGGCGTCACACTTGCCCGTGTTCAGATCCTGACCGGACTTGATCCCCTCGAACGGCGTGTCGACGATCGCCTGCTCGACGCCCAGCTTCTTGGCGACCAGATCCATCACGTCGACGTCGAACCCCACCACCTTGCCGCTGGCGTCCTTGGACTGGAACGGCGGGTACGGCAGGTGGGTGCAGATGGTCAGGGTGCCCGCCTTGATGAGCTTGACCCCGCTGGTCTGAACCTCACCCTGATCCTTTTTGGCACATCCGGCACTGAGGACAAGTGCACCGACAGTAACAACAAGACCGACGGTTTGGACCGGCTTATAGATATTCACAGTTATGCCCCTTTGTTTCCCCGAAGTAACGGGAGGACAGGGTGACGGCAGAGGGACCGTACCTGATTCCAGGATTGCGGACTAGATCCAAAGGCACTGAGCGGTGGGTCCGCTCAGCCGAGGCGGCGACACCCCAAGGTCGTCGATCCCGGCCCGTGAGAATCGTTGACAGCGCTGGGATTCCCCTGCTAGCCACCCAGGGTTGGCGGGTCGGCCGGCACCTCGACTCGCGGCCCCGCCCGTCGGTGGCCGACCGGCGGTCAGTTCGACGCTGACCGATTTCGACGCTTCGCCCTGTTCTTCGATGGTAAATCACCGCTATCGATGCATAGACAATTTCAAAACTTCGTAGTTACGATGCGATGCAGTCAACGGGGACTACCAATCCTGCCTACGGTGCCGCCGCTACGGCATATTGTGAACTGCTCGGGAGAGGTGCCTCCGTGGTGTCCTCAGAAACACCTTGACCGTCGCCAGAACAGAGCGCCTGTGCCCCAGTCCAGCCCAGGTCGGCGCTCTCCTCACCGGGCCGGTCCGGCCACGTCCGATCCACCAGACAGTCGTCGACCTCATCGACCAGACGATCCGTCGGCATCCCGACGCCACCGCGATCGTCCACCCCACCGGCACGCTCACCTATCGGGACGTGGATCGGCTGGCCGACGCGGTCACCACCGACCTGCTCGCCGTCGGCGCCCGGCGGGGTGACTTCGTCGCGCTCCTGCTCGACGACCGGGTCGGGCTCCTCGTCGCCATGCTCGGCACCATGCGGTCGGGCGCCGCGTTCGTGCCGTTCGACCGCGCCTGGCCGGCGCTGCGTCAGGTCCGGATGCTCGACGGCCTCAGCCCGGTCGCCGCCGTCGGGTCGCCGCCGGACGGCGCACCCGCCCTGCCGGTGATCGACGTGCGGACGGAGCCGACCACACCCCGGCGCCCTACGCCCGCCACCGACCGACCCCGGCCGGAAGACCCCATCTACGCCTTCTTCACCAGTGGCTCCACCGGTCTGCCCAAGTGTGCGGTCAACCTGCACCACGGGCTGGTCAACCGCTTCCTGTCGATGACCGAACGGTTCGCCGCCGACGGTGCGGTGGTGCTCCAGAACTCCGCGCACACCTTCGACTCGTCGATCTGGCAGCTGCTGTGGCCGCTGACCCGCGGTGGCACCGTGGTCATCCCGGACCGCACCGGCATCCTCGATTTCGACGCGACGCTGGCCCAGATCCACCGGCACGGCGTCACCATGACGGACTTCGTTCCCAGCATCTTCGACCTGCTTGTCGAACGCCTCCAGCACCGGCCACGGGACCGGCACCTGCTGGCGTCGATGCGCCAGGTCTTCATCGGTGGCGAAGCCGCGAAACCGCACACGGTCCAGGCCTTCCGACGGATGTTCGCCGACATCCGGGTAACCAACACCTACGGTCCGACGGAGGCGTCGATCGGCTCGGTCTTCCACGCCGTGACCGACGACGACCGCCAGGTCATCCCCCTCGGTCTGCCCCTGCCCAACACCTCGGTGCTCCTCCTCGACGAGCACGGTCAGCCGACCCCCCGGGGCGAGATCGGTGAGATCCACCTCGGCGGCGTCTGCCTGGGCGCGGGGTACCACGGCGACGCGGAGCGGACCGGACAGGTATTCGTCCCAAACCCGTACGACGAGGTCGCCGGCGACCTGCTCTACCGCACCGGGGACTTCGGCTGGGTACGCGAGGACGGCCTGCTGATGTTCAGCGGCCGCCGGGACGCCCAGGTCCAGATCGCCGGGATACGGGTCGACCTGGGCGAGATCGAGCACGCGCTCACCACGCTGCTCGGCGTGCACCAGGTGAAGGTGGTCGTCGACGAGGCTGGGGCGGCGGCGACCATGGTCTGCTTCTACTCGGCCGAGCGGGCCGTGACCGAGGAGGCGCTGCGCGAGCACGCCCGGACCGCGCTGCCCGCCGCGTTGGTGCCCGGCAGGTTCGTCCGCCTCGCCACCCTGCCGTTGCTCTCCAACGGCAAGGTCGACCAGGAGCGACTGCGCCGCCGACTGGCGGGCGCCGCACCGAAGGCCACCGACACCGACGCCGCCTACCCGGCGGACAGCGTCGAGGCGCGGATCGCCGAGATCTGGACGCGGGTGCTCGGCTTCAGCGCCAACGACGACGACTTCTACTGCCTGGGCGGAACGTCACTCGGCGCGGCCCGGCTCGCGGTGGAGTTCGAACGCGCCTTCGCGATCCAGTTGGACGTACGCGACCTGATCCGTTCCACCACCATCGCGGCACAGGCCGAACTGGTCCGCCGGGGCAGTTCGCTGCCCCCACCCGTTGTCACGCCGCACCAACTGGCCGACGACCTGCGCCTCGGTGAGCTGGGCCGGGTGCGGGTCCGGCGACCCGACGACCCGGGGGTGATCCTGCTGGTCGGCGCGACCGGCTTCATCGGCACGCACGTGCTGGCCGCCCTCACCGCGCACTGTGGTCGACAGATCGTCTGCCTGGTCCGCGCCACCGACGACGAGGCGGCCCGGCACCGGGTCAGGTCCGCGCTGTCGGCCGCCGGCTACCGGCCAGCGGAGCTGATCGGATGGTCAGCCCTCGCCGGTGACCTCGACAAACCCCACCTCGGGCTGGTGGCCGCCGACTGGCGACGGCTCTGCCGACAGGTCGGCACCATCGTCGACGCCGGCGGTCGGGTCGACACCCTCCGCGACTACGCCGACCTACGGGCCACGAACGTGCACGGCCTGCGGACCCTCATCCACCTCGCCGGCACCCACGTCCGCAAGCGGATCATCTCGCTGTCGACGACCACCGTGCGGCACGCCCCCGACACGCCGCTCGCCGAGTCGTTCCTGCCGCCCTGGTCGACGTTGCCGCCCGACGGTTACAGCCAGTCCAAGTGGGTCGGCGAGCAACTGCTGCGGGCCGCCACCGAGCAGGGCGTCCCCGCCGCCGTCGTCCGGCTCGGGGAGGTCGCCGCCCACTCTCGGACCGGCCACGCCAACCCCCGGTCCTCGGTCACCATGATCCTGCGGCTCTGCCTACGGCTCGGCGTACGGCCACCGACCCGCCTGCACGTGGACTGGACTCCGGTCGACCTGGTCGCCCGAGTGGTCGCCGCGCTCACCGACCCGCACCACCCGGTGCCGCCGGGCACCGTGCTGAACGTGGTGGCGCCGACCTCGGTGCCGGTGACCGAGCTGCTGTCCCGGCTGCGCGCCGAGGCGGGCGCGCTGCCGGAGGTCCCGTACGACCGGTTCCTCGACCGGGCCGCCGACCTGGTCGGCGATGACGAGACAGCCCGCTGTCTCGCTGTTCTTCGGCCCCGCAGCGCCGCGGCGACCGACGCACTGACCGGGGTGTGCCACGACGCCCTGGTCGGCACCGACACGGTCCGCGCCGCCCGGCTGGCCCGGGACCTCGGCCTCGACTGGGGCACGGGTCGGGACGTGGGGGTCGACACGATGCTCGACCGCCTCGCGAGGACCTACCTGTCAGTGAACCGTCCGCACCTGTCCACCGCGACAGTCCAGTGAACCGCGACCTACCGGCCCAGGAGACGCCATGAAGGTGAACCTCTACTACGCCCCGTTTCCCTCGCAGATCTTCCAGGGGGAGAGCGAGCCGATCAACACCGAGCGGCCACTCAACCCGAAGAGCGCGCTGACCACCATCGCCGCCGGGCTGCGGGCGTACGCACCGCACTTTGGCTACTCCTGCGACATCGAGATCATCGATCTTCAGCTCGGTGGGCAGCGGGTCAAGTACAAGTCCCTGCCGTACGGCCCTCGGATCATGGACTGTTTCCGGTACGGCACCCCCTTCGAGGAGGCCGACGAGAAGATCCGCTCGGCCGAGGTGCACGGGATCACCTGCAACTTCACCAACAGCGCACACATCGTCAGTGACCTCGCGCAGCACATCAAGCGGGTCAACCCGAAGGCCATCGTCGTCGTGGGCGGCGTGGACTGCACCGCCCGTCCGCAGTACTACCTGTCCCGGGGCGCGGACGTGGTGGTGCGTGGCGAGGGCGAGCTGACCTTCGCCCGGATCATCGACGCGCTCAACCGCAAGCAGGACCTGGGCACCGTGCCGAACATCTCGCTGCGGGGCCGGCTGATCCCCACCAAGGTGGACACCGGCGAGACCGTACCGATGGATTCGATCGAGCCGATGGCCCTGGACCTGATCCCCGATCTCTCGGTCTACACGGACACGGCGGAGGGACCGCCGCCGGAGGGCGTGCAGGGCAGCTTCATCTGCTGGGAGACGTCCCGCGGCTGCGCGTGGCGGTGCTCGTTCTGCACGGCCCCGTCCCGCGGCGGGTACCGCTACATGAGCCTGCCGACGATGGAGAAGCACCTCAGGACGTTCCAGGAGTACGGCATCAAGACGATCGTGTGGCAGGAGGACAACCCGCTGTCCCGGATCCAGCAGAACGGCACCGGCCGTTACCTGTACGACTCCGGGCGCGAAGACGTGCTCGCGATGTTCCACATGTTCCGGGACTACGGCTTCGCCTGGGAGTTCGCCAACGGCATCGAGTTCGGCAAGTTCATGCAGAACGGCAGATTCGACCACGAACTCGCCGACGCGCTGCTCGGCAGCAAGATGGTCGACGGCCGGTGGGTCGGTTGCTACCGGGTGCAGATCCCGCTGGACAACATGAACGTCAAGAAGCGCCGGTTCCCCAAGCTGCTCGGCTTCGACGAGCAGGTGGACGTCCTGGCGACGATGCTCACCGACCACGGCGTCGGCCACCAGACGTACGACCTGTTCATCGGCTATCCCGAGCACGACCGCGAGGGCATCGACATGTTCACCGACTACTGCCTGCGGTTGAAGGAGGAGCTGACCGCCGTCGGGCAGGGGAGGTACCAGCCGTACTTCAACGTGTTCAACCTGTCGTTGCTGCCGGGAGCCCGGGACTGGACCACCCTGCACTCCCTGCTCCAGTTCGACATCGACCAGAACCCGGAAGTCATCGGAATCTTCCTGTCGGCGATCAACACCGATCACTTCACCTACTGGGACATCTACCAGAAGCGCCTCGAGATGACGACCATGCTCAACGATCGCGAGATGCACCGTCTCTACGACGGCATCTACGCGGGCTGACCAGGAGGTTACGGCCATGCGTGTCACCCTGTTGTACGCCCCGTACCCCGGGCAGTCGTTCCGCGACGAGGACACCACCATCAGCCCGGTGCGGGTCCGCAACCCCAAGAGCGCGCTCGTCACGTTGGCGGCCGGCGCTCGCGCCTACCTGCGCGAGTGGGGGGTGGACGCGGAGTTCAAGATCGTCGACACCCAGGTGGACGACGGCGAGCCGGTGCACTACGCCTCGTTCCGGTACGGGCCGCGCACCATCGACTGCCATCGCTACGGGGGCCCGTTCGAGGCGTACGCGGACGAGGCGCGTGCCGCCGACATCATCGGGATCTCCAACAACTTCACCAACTCGGCGCGGGTGGTGACCGAGTTCGCCACGTTCCTCAAGCAGGTGAACCCGAACGCGCTGATCGTCGGCGGAGGGATGGACGTCACCGCCCGACCGGACTGGTATCTGGCCAACGGCTTCGACGTGGTGATCCAGCTCGAGGGTGAGCTCACCTTCGCCAAGCTGATCCAGGCCCGGGCGACCGGCCAGCCCATCGAGAGCATGGTGATGACCCGGCGGGTCGGCGACGGGCTGGTCATCATGGGTGGCGCCCAGCTCAACCTGGCCGAGCTGCCGCCGATGGCGCTCGACCTGATCGACGACCTGTCGGTCTACGACGACACCGGCGAGGGTCAGCCGCCGATGACAGTGCGGGCCCCGTTCACCTGTTTCGAGACCTCGCGCGGCTGCTACCGGACCTGCTCGTTCTGCGCGACCCCGATGCGCGGGCACTACCGCTACATGAAGCCGGACGTGGTTCGGCGGCACTTCGAGTACCTGAAGTCGATGGGGATCTCGAACATCCTGTTCCAGGAGGACAACACGCTCTCCCGGATCCAGCGCTCGGGGCGGGGGACGCTGCTGCACGACAGCGGGCGGGAGGACACTCTGGAGATCTTCCGGATGGCCCGCGAGATGGGCTTCTCCTGGGAGTTCGCCAACGGGCTGGAGTTCGGCAAGTTCCTCGACCTGGGTGAGGTCGACCGGGAGTTGATGGAGACCCTGTTCTGGAACGACACCAGCGGGGACCGCTGGATCGGCTGCTACCGGGTGCAGATCCCGCTCGAGTACCTCGGTGACGAGCCCACCAAGAAGTTCAACAAGCTGCGGCCCTTCCAGGAGCAGTTGCAGATCGTCACGTCGATGCTGGACCTCGGCGTCCGCTATCTGACCTTCAACATGCTGATCGGGCATGACGACGACGACCAGGCGATGATCGAC
Organism: Micromonospora tarensis; assembly: GCF_016803395.1. Taxonomy (GTDB): domain Bacteria; phylum Actinomycetota; class Actinomycetes; order Mycobacteriales; family Micromonosporaceae; genus Micromonospora; species Micromonospora tarensis. The sequence continues at coordinate 16,152 of NZ_JAEVHL010000063.1, forward strand.
ATGTACCTCGACCGGTGCCTGCAGCTGAAGGCCCGGCTCAACGAGGCGAGCACCGAGGCAACAAACTACTTCAATGTCTTCAACCGGACTCTGCTCCCCGGCACCGCGGACTTCCGGAAGAAGGCAGATCGACTATCGTTCGACATCGAGGAGACGCCGGAAGTGATCAGCGTCTACCTCTCGCCGATGCCGTCGAACCACCTCTCCTACTACCAGCTGTTCGAGCAACGCCTGCGACTCACCGAGGCGTTGAACGGCTCGCTGATCGACCAGTACGACGGCATCTACCGGCCGCGCGCGCAGAAGGAGTCCGTCCCCGTTGTCTGAACTGGTGACTGATGTCGCTGAGTGAGGCCGTCGGGCGCTACGCCGCACTCTGGCGTACGCCCGGCGTTCCCCGGGTGATGTTGCCCGCGATGCTCGCCCGGCTGCCGGTGGCCATCGAACCGCTCGCGATATTCCTGCACATCAGCGCCGAAACCGGTTCCTACACGGCCGGCGCGGCGGCCCTCGGCGTCTTCTCGGCGGCGTTGGCCGTGGCCTGGCCGCTGCACGGCCGGCTGATCGACCGACGCGGGCTGCGGGTCGTGCTGCTGACACTGGCGGCGCTGCACGCGGTGGCGCTAGCCCTCTTCGTCGTCGCGAGCAGCGGCCCGAGCTGGTTGCTGGTGGCCTCGGTCGCGCCCGTCGCGCTCACCATGGCACCTGTGGGTTCGACAGTCCGCGCGGCCTGGGCGTTGATCCTGCCGCCCGGGCCGGCACTGAACACCGCCAACGCGCTGGAGGCGGTGCTGGTCGAGGTCTTCTTCGTGATCGGCCCCGCCCTGACCGGCCTGCTGACCGGCGTGTTCAGCGCACTCACCACGACGCTGCTGGCCGGCGGAATGCTCATTGTCGGCTCCCTGCTCTACGGCACCGCACCGGCCGTGGCGACGATGCGGCGGGAGGCCGACGGCAGCGAGCCGGGCGCAGCCGCCGCTGGACAGAGCGACGCCCGGGGCGGGCGGAGGCCGTGGCGCATTCCCGGCGTGCTGGCGATCCTGGTGGCCGCCGGCGGGGCGGCCGCGGCGTTCGCCGTACTCGAGGTCACCGTGCCGGCGACCGTGTCGGCGCACGGCGACGCCGCGGCGACCGGCGTGGCGCTACTGTCCCTACCCCCGGCGGCCAGCGTCCTCGGCGGGTTGGTCTACGGCGCGCGGCAGCACACCCGGCTGCCGGTCAACCGCTACCTGGTGCTGCTCGCGGTGGCGTTCGCGTGCATGGTGCCGCTGGTCTTCGCCACCTCGGTCCCGGTGCTCGCGGTGTGCCTGTTCCTCGCGGGTCTGCCCCTGGCGGCGCTCAGCTCGGAGGAGTTCGGCCTGCTCGGCAGCCTGGTGCCCAAGACGGTGATCAACGAGTCGTTCGCCCTGGCGGCCACGATGATGGCGGTGGGCAGTGCGGCCGGGACGCTGGCGGCGGGCGCGGTCCTGGGCTGGCTCGGCCCCACCGAGGCGCGGCTGCTGTCCCCGACGGCCGCCCTGATCGCGTTCGCGGCCGTCTTGTCGATGCGGGCTACGCTGAGCACCGTCGATTCATTGGCCACTGCCGACAGCGGAGCGTGACGGGACAGCGAGGTCGAAGAACGCCCGGGGCGGGGATCGGAAAAAGCGGGGGGACACGTGTCCGGAAACGGCGCGGAAGATTACTACGGCCTGCGCAGGTGCATGGTAACGGCGCAGGAGGCACTGGACCGACGGTGGGCGGACGACGCGGACGTGGTCGTCGTGACCGACCCACCCCGGGAGCACTGGGCGAGCCTTCAGGCCGCCGGCTTCCGGATCAAGCCGCGCTGGGTGACCTGGGGGCGACCCACCCCGGTCAGCACCGAGGACTTCCTCGCCGGGCTCTCCAAGGCGGAGCGCCGCAACTTCCGGGACGTGCGCCGGTTCGTCGACACGCAGGGGCTCACCATCGAGGTGTGCACCCGGCTCACCCCGGAGCTGTTCGCCGAGTTCCTCGCCGTGTACGACGCGCAGATCGCCGCCATGCCGCACGGTCTGCCGGCGGCGCACTGGGTCGACGCCACCGAGGCCGGGCTCGCCGATTTCTTCCTCGTCGCGGCGCGCGCCGGGAACGAGTTGATCGCCGGTGTCGTCTGCCGCGTGGCCGCGTCCGACCCGGCCATGCGGATCGCCTTCTCCGCCGCCCGGCCGCAGGTCCGCCAGGCGATGATCAGTCGGGCGCTCTATCTGGCCGCGTTCGAGGAGGCCCGCCGGCGTGACTTCGCCTGGATCTCGCTCGGCACCGACCCCACCCTGTACGGCCACATCGCCCAGGCCGGACTCTTCACCTTCAAGAGCCGACTCGGGTTCGTGCCGGTGCCGCTGCACCACCTCGACCCCGACGACGACGGCTGCGACGAGGCGGAGCTGGTGCTCAGCACCGAACGGCTCAGCGAGCCGGCGCTGAGCCTCTGCTACGCCCGGCCACCGGATCGGCCGGGCACCTGGGCGGATCCGCTGCCGATGCGGCTCGACGTGCTCAGCCCGGCGCACGGCCTCGACCTGCGCCCGTACCGGTCCTCCTTCGTCACGGAGACCGTGGTGGCTCCACCGGGCGCCGGGGTGGCCGCGGGCGAGGTCGTGGTGATCGTCGACCCGTTCTCGACCGGCGCGCTGCTGGCGCCCGCCTTCAACCGGCAGGGTCGGCGCTGTGTCGCGGTCCTCACCGGCACCATCAACGAGCGGTACGCCGCAGGTCTGCGCCGGGACGACTTCCTGACCGTGTTGACAGTGCGCGGCGAGTCCCCGCAGGCCCTCGGCGCGGCCGCCGAACTGCTCGCACCGATGCGGCCGGTCGAGGTGATCGCGGGCAGTGAGTGGGGCGTCAACGTGGCCGACGACCTCGCGGAGCTGCTGGGGCTGCCCGGCAACGTCCGCTCGGCGGACGTCCCCGGCGGGAGAAGCCCGCGATGATGAACGCGGTCGCCCGCGCGGGGTTGCGGGTGCCGCTCGGCGCACGGGTGGGCAGCGTCGAGGACCTGGACGACTGGCTCGCGGCCAGCCGGGTGCTTCCGGTGGTGGTCAAGCCCGCCGCCAGCGCCGGCTCGGAAGGGGTGTACTTCTGCGCGGACGAGGCCCAGGCGCGGGCGCGACCGCGAAGCTGCTCGGCGCGACGAACGCCATGGGCCAGCCGAACGACTCGTTGCTGGTGCAGGAGCAGCTCGTCGGCCAGCAGTACTTCGTCAACAGCGTGAGCCTCGACGGCCGCCACCACATCCACGAGATCTGGCGCGACGACCGCTTCTTCATCGACGGCGTCCGGTGTACGACCGGCAGGTCCTGCTGGACGGGACCGGTGCGATCGAGGGCGTGCTCCGCCCGTTCGTCGAGGGGGTGCTGGACGCGCTCGGCGTGCGTACCGGCCCGGCGCACACCGAGTTGCTGGTCGACGACCGGGGGCCGGTCCTGATCGAGTCCGGGGCGCGGCTGGAGGGTGGCGTCTCCCCGGCCGGGCCCGAGCGGGCCACCGGGGTGAGTCAGTTGTCGCTGACGGTCGAGCGGTACACCGACCCGGAACGTTTCGCCCGGCGGATCGGCGCCAGCTACCAGCGGCAGCGGGCCCTGATGGTCGTCTGTCTGGTGGCGCCCTACGACGGCACGGTCGCCGAGGGCGCTGCCCAACGACTGGCCGAGATTCCCTCGATCTTCTGCGGGTCGGCGTTGGATCTGCTGCCCGGCACCCCGGTGCACCGGACCGTCGACCTGTTCACCTCGCCGGGCCATCTCTACCTGATCGCGGATGATCCGAGCCGGCTGGAGGAGGACTACCAGCGGATTCGTGCCCTCGAACAGAAGGACCTGTACGAGTACAGATAAGGGGTAGATCTTCGTTGGGTGGGCGATATCCTGAGCGCTGATCTCCCGAATGAGGATTTGATGGATGAGTTCACCTATCGCGACGGTTCCCTCTGGTGTGAAGGGGTGCCGCTGACCTCGGTGGCCGAGCGGTACGGCACACCCACATACGTCTACTCCGCGAGCACCCTGATTGATCACTACCGCCGATTCGCCAAGGCCTTCGACGCGGTCAGCCCATTGGTCTGCTTCTCCGCGAAAGCGCTGGGCAACGTACACCTGCTCAGGCTGCTGGGTCGGGAGGGCGCCGGCATCGACGCGGTCAGCGGGGGCGAGCTGCACCGGGCGATGGTGGCGGGGATCGACCCCGAGCGGACGGTGCTGGCCGGGGTGGGCAAGTCCGAGGCCGAGCTTCGGGAGGCGGTCCGCCGCAACATCCGCTGCATCAACGTCGAGTCCGAGGCGGAGGTCGAGCTGCTGTCCCGGATCGCCCGTGAGGAGGGGGCACGTCCTCGGCTGGCGATCCGGGTCAACCCCGATGTCGCGCCTGACCAGCGCACCCCGGCCCGGACGACCACCGGCACCCGGGGCGGCAAGTTCGGTGTCGACATCGAGCGGGCCGGCGCGTTGTTCGCGCGGGCCGCCGCCGACGAGGCGCTGCGGATCGAGGGCTTCCACATCCACCTGGGCAGCCCGATCTTCGACCCACAGGTCTATGCCATCGCCCTGGACCGGCTGCTCGCGCTCGTCGCCCGGCTGGAGGCGGCCGGGCACCGGATCACGACACTCAACCTGGGTGGCGGTTTTCCGGCCGAATACGTCGACCGCACCGCACCGAGCTGGGACGATTTCGCCGAAGTGATCGTGCACCGGCTCACCGGGTTCACTCGACAGGGTGGTCAGGTCATATTCGAGCCGGGCCGCACCATCGCCGCCAATGCCGGAATTCTGCTCAGCACGGTCCGCTATCTCAAGCAGGCCGGTGACCACCAACTCGCCGTGATCGACGCCGGCATGACGCACATCGCCCGCGCGGCGATGTATGACAGCTACCACTTCATGTGGCCGGTGCAGCCACCTGCGGAGGCGGTCCCCAGCTCCCGCGACGTGTCCGGCGTCGAGGGTCTGACGACGTACGACGTGGTGGGCCCGATCTGCGAGTCGAGTGACTACCTGGCCCGGGGCCGGTCGTTGCCGGCGCTGAAGGCCGGCGACCACTTCGCGATCTTCACGGCTGGCGCCTACGGGATGGCGATGACCAGCAACTACAACAGTCAGTTGCGGCCCGCCGAGGTGCTGGTGCACGGCGACCAGGTTTCGTTGATCCGTCGGCGGGAGACGTACGACGACCTGGTGGCGCTGGAACTGCTCGACGACGGTAGCGACCGGAACGGCTGATGAAAAACGACGTGTCGGTCACGGCCCTGCGGTCGGTCCGCGAGATCGGCGAGCAGGTGTGGAACGGCCTCGCCGAGGGTGAGGGGTTCTACAGCGGTTACCCGTGGATGGCCTGGGCCGAGACCGACCCGTCGTTCGTCACCACCTATCTGGTGGCCCGGGACGCCACGGGTGCACCGTGGCGGCGGTGGCGACCTACCTCTGGGCCGGCGCGAGCGTGCCGTCGATGAACCTGGCGTACAGCCCGGGTCACATCGCCGAGGAGAATCTGGAACGGCCGCTGTCGGCCGAGGAGCACGCTGCGTTCCTGCCCGCGTTGCTGGTGGGTTCGCGGGCCGGCTATCACGGCGCTGTCGCGATCTCCAAGGAGTTGACCGGCGACCGGCGGGACGCCGTGCTGACCGCGCTCTTCGCCGAGGTGGAGGCACTCGCCGGGCGGCTCGGGGCGGCCAGTGTCGCGCTGCTCTACACCCCTGCCGAGCACGTGGCCGCGTACCAGGCGGCCTGGCACCGGGCGGTCGGCCCGGCCGGCCGCGGTCCGGTGGCGGCGATGCTGTCGGCCGAGGCGGTGTTGCCCGCGCCGGGCGGCGAGGTCTCCGACCGGGCCGCCGAGGCGGCGGACCGGCGGGAGTGGCGACGCGAACGCCGACGGTACGACGACGCCGTGGACCGGGTGGAGACGGTCCGGCTCTCCGAGTGCGTGGACGTGATCGCGCCGTTGCTCGGCGCCACCCAGCGCAAGTACGGCGGCCCGGACACCGACGCCGACATGCACCGCTACTTCGCGTCCCAGGTGCCGGCGCTGGACGCGTACAGCCTGGTGCTCCTGGAATTCGCCGGCGACGACGTGGTCGGCTTCAGCCTCAACTACCTGTGGCCGGACGGGGTGTACGTCCGCGCGGCCGGCTTCGAGCGGCAGGCGGCGGCGTACTCGTACTTCAACCTGACCATGTACCGCCCTCGGGGTCTGGCGGCGGAGCGCGGGCTACCCCTGGTGCACCTCGGTGCCGGCACCTACGGCGCCAAGCGCGCCCGGGGTGCCGAGCCGAGGTGGACGGCGGGCCTGGTCCGACCTCCGGTGGACGTCCCCGACGAGCTGGCGCGCGCCTTCGCGATCGACGGCTCGGACTACCGGCAGGCGGTGCGGACCTGGGGCGGGCCCGTCCCCACCATCCCCTCGCAGCAGGAAGGTGACCATGCACTATCGCAGGTTCGGTCGGCTGGGCTGGCAGGTCAGTGAGATCTCGTACGGCATGTGGGGGGTCGGCGGCGGTCTGCACGGCTGGACCGGCGTCGAGGACGACGAGAAGTTCGCCGCCCTCCAGCGCGCCGTCGACCTGGGATGCAACTTCTTCGACACGGCCTGGGTGTACGGGCGCGGGCACAGCGAGCAGGTGCTCGGCGACCTGGTGCGGGCCAACCCCGGCACCCGGCTGTACGTGGCCACGAAGGTGCCGCCGAAGGACATGCGGTGGCCGTCGACCCGGGAATCGACCCTCGATGACGTCTTCCCTCCAAAGCACATCGAGGAGTACGTGCACAAGAGCCTGGACAATCTCGGGCTGGAGTCGATCGACCTGCTGCAACTGCACGTCTGGGAGGATTCCTGGACGGACGACCCGCGCTGGCGGGACACCCTCACCGGGCTGCGGGACGCTGGCCTGATCGGCGGGATCGGCATCTCGGTCAACCGCTGGGAGGCGTGGAACGGCGTACGGGCGATCGAGACCGGGCTGATCGACGCCGTCCAGGTCATCTACAACATCTTCGACCAGGATCCCGAGGACGAGTTGTTCCCGGCGGCCACGGCGCGGGACGTCGCGGTCATCGCCCGGGTTCCGTTCGACGAGGGCACCCTGACCGGCACGTTGACCATGGAGTCGACGTGGCCGGAGGGGGACTGGCGCAACTCGTACTTCGTGCCGGAGAACCTGGCCGAGAGCGTCGCCCGGGCCCGGGCGCTGGGCGAGGAGCTGCCGCCCGGGATGCCGATGCCGGAGGCGGCGCTGCGCTTCATCCTGGCGGACCCCCGGGTCTGCACCACCATCCCCGGGATGCGGCGGATCGCGCACGTCGAGAACAACATCGCGGTGAGCGACGGGAAACCGCTGGAGCCGGAGGTGCTGGCGACGCTGCGTCGGCACCGCTGGTCCCGTCAGCCGACCTGGTGGTCGCAGTAGCGGTTCCCTGTCAGGCCCTGATCCGGGTGGGCGGTGACCAGGCGTTGGCGAAGTAGACATTGATATTTACAGATGTCTATGACTAGGCTCCTGGCACCCCCTTCCAGATTGGAGTCAGCGATGACCTCACGACTCAGTCGAATCGCGGTAGCGATGGTCGCGACCGCAGGTGCCACACTGGCCGTCACGGTCGCCAACCCGGCGCCCGCGTCCGCCGCCATGACCATCTGCTACAACACCAGCCAGGCAGGCAGCTACGCCGGCATCGCCAGCCAGGCCGCCTCGATCTGGAACAACGCCACCGTCAACCTGACGCTCTCCGCGAACTGCGGCTCGAACCTGCGGATCTACCAGATCACCGGCGGCGGCTCGTACGCCCAGCGGACCAGCCTCGGCAACGGCCGGGTCTACATCGACACCCAGCAGGCCGCGCAGTACAGCCCGCTGCGGATCATGACCCACGAGATCGGGCACATCCTCGGCCTGCCGGACAACTACAACGGCAACTGCGCCCTCCTGATGTCCGGCGGCAGCGCCGGCACCAGCTGCACCAACCCGTACCCGAGCAGCGCCGAGGCGAGCCGGGTCAGCAACCTCTTCGCCGGCACCCGCATCGCCACCGAGCGCAGCACGGACAGCGCCGGGGCGGACATCTTCCGGGACAGCTGGCCGAGCATGCTCACCCCGGTGAGCTGACCGATCTGACAGGTGGAAGGGGCCGGCGTGTTCGCCGGCCCCTTCGTCACGTCCTCAGCTCGGCATCGGCGTCAGCCGGGTTCGCGGGCCCGCCCGCAGCACGCCGGACGGCAGCTTCTTGCCAAGCAACTCCTCGGCCAACTCCGCCGCCTCGATCATTGCGGCCAGGTCGACGCCGGTGTCGATGCCCATGTCCTGCAGCATGTGCACGACCTCCTCGGTGGCCAGGTTGCCGCTCGCCCCCGGCGCGTACGGGCAACCGCCCAGGCCACCGACGCTGGCGTCGAACTCGGTCACCCCCAGCTCCAGCGCGGTCAACAGGTTGGCCAGGGCGGTACCCCGGGTGTTGTGGAAGTGCAGCAGCACCGGCACCTGCGCGTTGCGGTCGCGGACCGCGGTGAGCAGCTCGCGGACCCGGCGGGGGGTGCCCATCCCGGTGGTGTCGCCGAACGCCACCCGGTCCGCGCCGTCCCGGACCACCCGGTCGACGATGCCGGCCACCCGCGCCGGGTCGACGTCCCCCTCGTACGGGCAGCCGAAGCTGGTCGCCACGATCACCTCGACCCGGGCGGACGCCCCGTGCAGCAGGTCGATCAACTCGGCGATGTCGTCCAACGACTCGTCGGTGGACCGGTTGACGTTGCGCCGGTTGTGCGTGTCGCTGGCCGATACCACCACCTCGATCTCGGTGAACCCGGCGGCGAGGGCCCGCTGGGCGCCCCGGGTGTTCGGCACCAGCGCCGAGTAACGCACCCCGTCGGCCCGCACCGCCCGCTGCCACACCTCGTCGGCGTCGGCCATCTGCGGGATCGCCTTCGGGTGCACGAACGACACCGCCTCGATCCGGCGGACGCCGGTGGCGGAGAGCGCGTCGAGGAGCCGCACCTTGGCGTCGGTCGGGATCGGGTCCTCGTTCTGCAATCCGTCCCGTGGCCCGACCTCGCGGATCGAGACGAATGCCGGTAGATCAACCATGTCAGGCCCACCCCTTTGTGCAGCCACCAACCTCAACGTTCCCAGCATGCCACCCGACCGACTGTCGCATTGATCAAGAGCGCATGCGGGAGACGATGCCGGTGTCGTAGGTGCCGGAGCGGAACTCGGCGTTCTCCAGCAGCTCGGCGAAGAAGGGGACGTTGTTCTTCGGCCCCTGGATCTGGAAGGCGGCGACCGCCGTCCTCGCCCGTGCGAGCACCTCGTCACGGGTCGCGCCGGTGACGATCAGCTTGGCCAGCAGGCTGTCGTAGAACGGGGTGACTGTGTTGCCCTCGGTGTAACCCGAGTCCACCCGGACCCCCTCGCCAGTCGGCTCTACCCAGGTCCTGATCACACCGGGGCCGGGTAGGAAGCGCTTCGGGTCCTCCGCGTTGATCCGCATCTCGATGGCGTGGCCACCCGGGGTCAACGCGTCCGGGTCGAACGTCGGCGCCAGCCCGGACGCCACCCGCAGCTGCTCCTCGACCAGGTCGACGCCGTAGACGTACTCGGTCACCGGGTGCTCCACCTGCAACCGCGTGTTCATCTCCAGGAAGAAGAACTCTTCGGTGGCGGGATCGAGCAGGCACTCCACAGTGCCCGCGTTGCGGTAGCCGACCGCCTCGCCGGCGCGTATTGCCGCCGCCAGGAACCGCTCCCGCAGCTCCGGCGAGACCGCCGGCGACGGGGACTCCTCGACCAGCTTCTGGTTACGCCGCTGCACCGAGCACTCCCGCTCGCCGAGCGCTACCACCCGGCCGTCGGCCAGGCCGAGGATCTGCACCTCGACGTGGCGCACCCGGGGGAAGTACCGCTCGATCAGCACCGAACCGTCGCCGAACATCCGCTCGGCGAACGCGCGCACCTTGTCGTACTCGGTGCGCAGCGCGGCCTCGTCGACGGCCACGCCCATGCCCATGCCGCCACCGCCGGCCGCGGCCTTGACCATCACCGGGTAACCGATCTCGGCGGCGGCCGTCACCGCCGCGTCGAGGTCGGCCGCCGGGTCGGTGGTGCCGGGCGCGACCGGGACGCCGGCCGCCGCCATCAGGTTCCGAGCATTGATCTTGTCGCCCATCGCGGTGATCGCGTCCGCGCCGGGCCCGACCCAGATCAGGCCGCTCGCCTCGACGGTACGGGCGAACTCGGCGTTCTCCGAGAGGAAGCCGTAACCGGGGTGGATGGCCTGCGCACCCGTCGACTTCGCGGCGGCCAGGATCGCCTCGGTGTTGCGATAGCTCTGTGCCGGGTTCGGCGGCCCGATCAGGACCGCCTCGTCCGCCTCCCGAACGAACGGCAGGTCGGCATCGGCCTCCGAGTGGACCGCGATCGCGCGGATGCCGAGCCGCTTTGCGGTCCGGATGATCCGGCGGGCGATCTCGCCGCGATTGGCGACCAGCAGTGACTCGATCATCTTTCCTCCCGACGTCCGGATGTTGGGACGATGTCAGGGAATCATGACCGACACGCTTCTGACGAGTCGGGCTCAGGCGAGCAGCGCGGCCAGGGTCGCGCCGCGCAGCAGTTCGGCCCGACGTCGCCGGTCCACCTCGCCACCGAGGAAGGGCGTCGAGTTCATCAGGCCGAACGCGGCGTGGGCGAGCACCCGCGCCTCCCCGTCGGGCATGCCCGGGTGCAGCGCGGTGAGCACCGTCACCCACTCCTCGACGTAGAGCCGTTGCAGGCGACGAATCCGACGCCTCGGCTCCTCGGGCAGGCGGTCCAGCTCGTGCAGGTGCAACGCGATCACCGCCGGGTTGGCCAACGCGAACTCGACGTGAAAGTCGATGAGTGACTCCAGCACGCCACGCGGGTCGTCCGGATGCCCGGCGGCGCGTTCCCGCCCGCCGGCCAGCAACCCCTCGCTGACCGGGATCAGCGCGGCGGCCAGCATCGCCTCCTTGCCGGCGAAGTGGTGGTAGAGCGCCGGACCGGTGACCCCGGCTGCCGCGCCGATGTCGTCCATCGACACACCGTGGTAGCCACGGGCGGCGAACAGGCCGACCGCGATCTCCAGGATCTCGTCCTTGCGGGACCTGCGCCGGCCCGCACCCGCCGCACCCCGTGCCTGCTGCTCGACCGTCACCGGGCAAGCCTAGACCGCGAGCTGGCTGCCGGGGGGCGGCGGTTGACTGTCGTTCCGCACTGTGGTGGCTTGACCCTCGACCGGGTCGAACCCGCACGGTCACCGGCATGACTGTCACCGCGCTCGGCCGGGACTTCCGGCTGCTCTGGTCCGCCGCCGTCTCGTCGAGGTTCGGAGACGCGCTGCGTACGCCCGCCCTGGCCCTGTTGGCCGCGACCGTGAGCCGCGACCCGCGGATCATCGCGGCGATCACCGTGGCCGGACAGTTGCCGCCGCTGCTCTTCGGCCTGCTCGGCGGGGTGTACGCGGACCGTCGGGACCGCCGTCGGACGATGGCCCTCGTCGACGGGGTGCGCGCCGCCGTGGTGGCGGCACTGGCCGTGGCCGTCGCCCTCCAGCGGGCCAGCGTCCCGCTGTTGCTGGTGGCGGCGTTCCTGCTCGCCGCGTTGGGCACGCTCTTCGACTCCGCCTCGTTCGCGCTGCTCCCCGCGCTGGTGCCGCCGGACGCGCTGGCCCGGGCGAACGGTCGACTTCAGGCCGGGTCGGCGGTGGCCGGCGGCTTCCTCGGGGCACCCGCCGCCGGTGTGCTGTTCGCCGTCGCCCCGGCCGTCCCGTTCGCCCTCGACGCCGTCACCTTCGCCGCCGCCGCCCTGCTCGTGCTGGCCCTCTCCCCGGCGCCCGTCGCGCCCGCGGCCGCGCGACCCCGAGCCCGGCGCGAATCGGTGTGGAGCGAGATCGTCGAGGGACTTCGTTGGCTGCGCGCGCACCGGACCCTGTGGCGGATCACCCTGTTGGCCGCCGCTAGCAACCTGGCGATCAGCGGGATCATCGCGGTGCAGGTGCTCTACGCGCTTGACGTGTTGCGGGTGCCACCGGCCGGGTACGGCCTGTTCGCCGCCGCCGCCATCGTCGGGGGTGTGGCAGGGGCCCTCGGGTCGGGTCGGCTCGGTGCCTGGCTCGGCACGCTGCCGGCGCTGCGCGTGGTGCTCGCCGCGCAGACCGTGGCGCTCACCGGCTTCGCGCTGGCCCGGCATCCGGTGCCGGGGGCGATCGGGCTGGCCGTCTTCGCCGCCGGGACGGTGGTGTGGAACAGCCTGGGCGCGTCGTACGGGCAGCGGCACGTGCCGACCGGCCTGCTGGGCCGGGTCGGTGCGGCGCAGCGGATGGTCGGTCTGCTCACCGCACCGCTCGGCGCGGTGCTCGCCGGGCTGGTTGCCGCGGCCTACGGCACGGCGCCGGTGGCGGGTGCGGCGGCGGCCACGTTCGCGCTGGTCACCGT
>NZ_JAEVHL010000064.1 GCF_016803395.1 Micromonospora tarensis
GCTCGTGACCGTCCCGCAGCAGGCCGACCCACCGCCCGACGACGAGCCGGAGCTGACCCGCTGGCGCGGAACCGCCACCGACCCGGAGGCCGACCGCAGTCGCGCCGAGGACACCAGCCCCGAGGCGGTGGCCCGGCTGCGCCGGCTCAGCCGGGCCCTGCTGGCCGACCTGCTCCGGCCGCACCGGAGGCGACTCGCCGGGGCGGTCGGCCTGCTGCTGGCCCAGAACGCCGCCGCGATGGCCGGCCCGTACCTCGTCATGGTCGGCATCGACCGGGCGATCACGCCGCTGCGCGCCGGTGACCCCGGCCCGCTGGTCGCCGTCGCCGGGGCGTTCGCGGCGGCCGCGGTCACCGAGTACGCGGCCCGCCGCGGGTTCCTCACCCTCTCCGCCCGGATCGGCCAGGCCGTCCTGCTCGACCTGCGGCAGCGGGTGTTCGGGCAGTTCCTGCGCCTGTCGGTGGGCTTCCACGAGCGGTACACCTCCGGCCGGATGGTCTCCCGGCTCACCAGTGACCTGGACTCGATCGGCGAACTTGTCGACGGTGGGATCGACAGCCTGGTGCTGGCCGGGCTCTCCATCCTGTCGGTGGCCGCCATCCTGCTCTGGCTGGACCTGCCACTGGCCGCCGTGACGCTGTTCGCCTTCCCGTTCCTGTTCTGGCTCTCCCGCTGGTTCGCCCGGTCGTCGGCCAGCGCGTACCGGCGACCCGGGACGCCGTCGCGCTGGTCATCGTGCACTTCGTCGAGTCGATGCGGGGCATCCGGGCGGTGCAGGCGTTCCGTCGGGAGCCGCGCAACCAACGGATCTTCGTGGCGCTCGGTGACGACTACCGGCGGTCCAGCCTGCACGCGTTCCGGCTGATCGCCACCTACTCGCCCGCGATCAAGCTGATCGGCAACGTCACGGTGGCGGTGGTGCTCTGCTACGGCGGCTGGCGGGTGCTCGGCGGGCAGACCGAGACCGGGGTGCTCGCCGCGTTCCTGCTCTACCTGCGCCGCTTCTTCGAGCCGATGCAGGAGCTGAGCCAGTTCTACAACTCGTTGCAGTCGGCCACCGCCGCACTGGAGAAGCTGGCCGGGGTGCTCGACGAACGCCCGGCGGTCGCCGAACCGGCCCGGCCCACCCCACTGCCGACCGGCCCAGGTCGCGGTGAACTGGCCTTCCGGGCGGTCACCTTCGGCTATCGGGCGGACACCCCGATCCTCCGCGGGCTGGAGTTGACAGTGCCGGCCGGGCAGACGGTGGCGCTGATCGGGCCGACCGGGGCAGGTAAGTCGACGATCGCCAAGCTGGTCGCCCGGTTCCACGACCCCGACACCGGCGCCGTCCGGCTCGACGGGGTCGACCTGCGCGACGTACGCGACGCCGACCTGCGTCGCGCGGTGGTGCTGGTGACGCAGGAGAACCACCTGTTCAGCGGGACCGTCGCGGAGAACATCCGGTTCGGCCGGCCGGGAGCGGACGACGCCGCCGTGCATACCGCCGCGCGGGCGATCGGCGCGCACGACTTCATCGCCGCGCTACCCGAGGGGTACGCCACCCAGGTGCACCGACGCGGCGGACGGCTCTCCGCCGGGCAGCGGCAACTGGTCGCGTTCGCCCGGGCCTTCCTGGCCGACCCGACAGTGCTGATCCTGGACGAGGCGACGTCCTCGCTGGACGTGCCGACCGAACGGCTGGTGCAGCGGGCACTCGGCACCATCCTGCGCGACCGCACCGCCCTGGTGATCGCGCACCGGCTCTCCACCGTGGAGACCGCCGACCGGGTGCTCGTCCTCGACGGCGGAAAGGTCGTCGAGGACGGCCCACCCGCCGTGCTGGCCGAGGCCGACGGCCGGTACGCGGCCCTGCACCAACAGTGGCGCGATTCGCTGATCTAGCGCTCGGGCAGGGCCCGGCCAGCGGTGTGTCAGGTGCTAACCACGTCGCCCGGCACCCCGCAGATGCCTACGATCGGCTAATGACCGATACGGCGAGGACCGCCCGCGCCGGCGTTCCCGAGCGTCCGACCCTGGACGGGCTCGAGGAGAGCTGGGCGCGCCGCTGGCAGGAGGAGGGCACGTACGCGTTCGACCGTTCCCGGGAGCGGAAGGACGTGTACTCCATCGACACCCCACCGCCGACCGTATCGGGCGAGCTGCACATGGGGCACGTCTTCTCGTACACCCACACCGACACGGTCGCCCGCTACCAGCGGATGCGCGGCAAGGCGGTCTTCTACCCGATGGGCTGGGACGACAACGGCCTGCCCACCGAGCGGCGCGCGCAGAACGTGTTCGGGGTGCGCTGCGATCCGGCACTGCCGTACGACCCGGTGTGGCGGCCACCGACGGCCCCGGTCGACGACGCGGCCCGCCGCGACCCCACCCCGATCTCCCGGCGCAACTTCATCGAGCTGTGCGAACGGCTGACGGTCACCGACGAGCAGGCGTTCGAGGCGCTGTGGCGACGGCTCGGCCTCTCGGTCGACTGGTCGCTGACCTACACCACGATCGGCCGGATCGCCCGGGCCACCAGTCAGCGGGCGTTCGTGCGGAACCTGCTGCGTGGCGAGGCGTACCAGTCGGAGGCGCCGACCCTCTGGGACGTCGGCTTCGCCACCGCGGTCGCCCAGGCGGAGTTGGAGGACCGGGAGCGCCCCGGCGCCTACCACCGGTTGCGATTCGTCGCGGCCGACGGGCGCGAGGTGCTCATCGACACCACCCGACCCGAGCTCCTGCCGGCCTGCGTGGCGCTGGTCTGTCACCCCGACGACGAGCGGTACGCCGACCTGGTGGGCGGGACGGTTCGCAGCCCGTTGTTCGACGTCGAGGTGCCGGTGCACGCCCATCCCCTCGCCGACCCGGGCAAGGGCACCGGCGTCGCGATGGTCTGCACCTTCGGTGACCTGACCGACGTGACCTGGTGGCGTGAGCTGGGGTTGGCCACCCGGGTGGTGATCGGCCGGGACGGCCGGCTGCTCCCCGAGCCGCCGGCCGGCGTGCCGGCACAGCCGTACGCGGCGCTGGCCGGGCAGACCGTCAACGGCGCCCGCCGGGAGATCGCCGCGCTGCTCGCCGACGCTGGTGACCTGGTCGGCGAGCCACGCCCGATCACCCACCCGGTGAAGTTCTACGAGCGCGGCGACCGGCCACTGGAGATCGTCTCCACTCGACAGTGGTATCTGCGCAACGGCGGCCGGGACCCGGAGCTGCGGGCCACGCTGCTGGCCCGGGGTGCCGACCTGCACTGGGTGCCGGCGCACATGAAGCACCGCTACGACAACTGGGGGGGCGGCCTGAACGGGGACTGGCTGGTCAGCCGCCAGCGCTTCTTCG
Source organism: Micromonospora tarensis (assembly GCF_016803395.1). Lineage (GTDB taxonomy): Bacteria > Actinomycetota > Actinomycetes > Mycobacteriales > Micromonosporaceae > Micromonospora > Micromonospora tarensis. Next base: position 3,322 of record NZ_JAEVHL010000064.1, read on the forward strand.
GGGTGCCGGTGCCGGTGTGGTACCGGCTCGACGGCGCTGGCGAGCCGGACTGGTCCCACCCTCTCACGCCGGACGAGTCCGCGCTGCCGGTCGACCCGTCCAGCGATCCGGCACCCGGTTACGACGAGTCGCAACGCGGCTATCCGGGTGGCTTCATCGGCGACCCGGACGTGCTTGACACCTGGGCCACCTCGTCGTTGACGCCGCAGATCGTCGGCGGCTGGGAGACCGACAGCGACCTGTTCGCCCAGGTCTTCCCGATGGACCTCCGCCCGCAGGGGCAGGAGATCATCCGCACCTGGCTCTTCGACAGCGTGGTCCGTTCGCACTTCGAGCACGGGGTGCTGCCCTGGCGGGACACCGTGCTCTCCGGCTGGATCCTCGACCCCGACCACAAGAAGATGGCCAAGTCCAAGGGGAACGTGGTCACCCCGCTGGCGCTGCTGGAGCAGCACGGCTCGGACGCGGTGCGCTACTGGGCGGCCAGCGGTAAGCCCGGCATGGACCTGGCCTTCGACCCGGCGCAGATCAAGGTCGGCCGGCGGCTGGCCACCAAACTGCTGAACGCGTCCAAGTTCGCGCTCGGTCTGGGCGCGGCGGACGCGCTGCGCGCCCCGGCGACGGCTCCACTGGACCGGGCCATGCTCGCCGAGCTGGCCGCCGTGGTCAGCGCGGCGAGCGCCGCCTTCGACTCGTACGACCACACGGCGGCGTTGCAGGCGACGGAGGGGTTCTTCTGGCGGTTCTGCGACGACTACATCGAGCTGGTCAAGGAGCGTGCCTACGGCACCGGCGCGGCGGCCGACTCGGCGCGGGCCGCGCTGGCCTCGGCGCTGTCGGTGCAGCTGCGGTTGTTCGCCCCGGTGCTGCCGTACGTGACCGAGGAGGTCTGGTCGTGGTGGCGGTACGGCTCGGTGCATCGCGCGCCGTGGCCGACCACCTACGAGGTGGACCGGACGATCGAGGGCTCGGGTGAGCCGGCGTTGCTGCGCCTCGCCGGTGACGCGTTGAGCCAGGTCCGGCGGGCCAAGTCGGAGCGGAAACTGTCGATGAAGGCGGAGGTGCCGTTGGCCGAGGCGCTCGGCCCGGCAGCCCTGCTGGAGCAGCTCACCCTGGTCGCCGACGACCTACGGGCGGCCGGCCGGATCGGCAAACTCGACCTACTGCCCGACCGCACCCCGGAACTCGTCATCGCCTGCGCCTTCTGACCGCCGTCCGCCGCCGCCCGAGGGGGCGGCGGCGGACCGGCCGTCACCAGCCGCGCAGGAAGCGCAGCCCGAGCAGGAACGCGACCACGGCCGGCCCCACCAGCAGGGTGATCGCCTGGAGGCGGTACGGCATCCGGTGCCGGGTCAGCTCCCCCGCGTTGCCCAGGACGATCGCCCCGGCCAGCATCAGGAACGCACCCCACCAGCCGGTCTTGAGGTGGATCAGATCCACCCGCAGCAGTTGCAGGGCCAGGCCGAGCAGGGCGCCGGTCAGCGCGAGCAGGGCCACCGCCCGGTGCAGCCCCCGGGCCAGCGGGTGGGCCGCCCGCCAGGCGTAGGTGCCGGCGACCGCCAGGCAGGGCAGCACCACCATCAGCGGCCAGCCCCGCCCCATCACGCCGAACATCAGCAGCGCGCCCACCGCGAACCCCAGCACACCGACGCAGGCGAGCATGTACCCGGCGAAGGCCCGGCCACCGCCCCGGGCCAGCAACGGCCCGCCGCTGGCCGCGATCAACGCGGTCGGGATCAGGATGAAGACGGCCCACCAGTGGAACTGGCCACTGCCCTGGGCAGCCGTGGCGACCGTGGCGCAGGCCAGCCCGGCAACCGCCAGGCTGGTCAGCCACGGCCGGCTGCTCCGGGAGTACGGCTCAGCCAACGACGTTCGCTCCACTTCGACGCTCACGCCCACCAGCCTGGCCCGGTGTGGCCCGACCGGTCCATCCGGCCAGCCCTACCGCCGGGCGGTGGCTGGCCGGAACACCGGTCGGCACCGGCCTCAGCTCGTCTCCCCGGCCACGCTGAACGAGCGCAGGCGGTTGATCGCCAGCCCGGTGAAGCCGACGCTGACCAGCGCGGTCATCACCGACGCCAACGGCACCGACACGGTGGCCTCCAACAGGCCGGTGGGGGCCAACCGGTCGGCGAGGGCGATCACGTACTGCTGGATGGAGAGCACCTTGGTGCCGCTGACGAAGTTGCCCAGCAGCCCCTCCCAGATCAGCACGTACACCAGGCCGAGCAGCACCGGCCGCCTGGTGACCAGGCTGAGCGCGAGGAACAGCGCCGAGTACGCCAGCGCGCCGAGCGCCGCCGCGAACGCCAGCGCCAGCCCGAGGCGTACCGAATCGGCGAGCACGCCCGCGACGTAGATCGGCACCGCGACGGTGGCCGCGGTGACCCCGGCGGCCACCGCGAGCTTCGGCAGCACGATCTGCCAGCGCGGCAGCGGCTTGGTCAGGATGTGCACCACGGTGCCGTCGTCGATCTCGGCGCCCAGCACGCCGGTGCCGATGATCAACGCGACGACCGGCAGCACCACCGCCAGGCCGAGGCCGACCAGCACCGCCGGCCCCCACTGGCCCGGGTCCACCCCCAGCGACCGGCACAGCACGGCCAGCCCGAGCAGCACCAACGGCAACGGGAGCAGCAGCAGGAACCGGCGGCGGCCGAACAACCCGCGCGCGGTGATCCAGGTAATGGTCGACATCATGCCTCCACGAGGTAGGAGAAGACGCTCTCCAGGGACTCGTCGGACGGCACCAACTGGCGCACCCGGATTCCCTTGTTCAGCGCGATCCGGGGTAGCGCCCGGGTGAAGGCGCCGTAGTCACCGGCGCGCACGGTCAGGCCGCTCGGGTCCAACTCGACACCGCTCACCGACGGCTCGCCGATCAGCGCGACGGCCAGCGCCCGGTCGTCGGTGGAGCGCACCGCGAAGACGTGCGGGCGGTTGGTCATCAACCGGCGGATGGTCCGGAAGTCGCCGGAGGCGGCCAACCGGCCGGCCACCATCACCTGCACCGTCCCGGAGACCTGCTCGACCTCCTCCAGGATGTGCGAGCTGAACAGGATCGTCCGGCCGGCGTCACCCAGGGTGTGCAGCAGCTGCATCATGTGCAGCCGCTGGCGCGGGTCCATACCGTTGAACGGCTCGTCGAGCAGGAGCACCTGCGGGTCGTGCACCAACGCGGCGGCCACCCGGGCGCGCTGCCGCATGCCCTTGGAGTACGTGCTGATCCGGCGGTCCTGCGCCGACTCCAACTCCACCAGGTCGATCGCCCGTCGGGCCGCCGCCGCCGGATCGGCCAGCCGGTGCAGTTTCGCACTGGCCAGGACGAACTCGTACGCGGTGAGGAAGCCCTGCACCGCCTCCCGCTCGCTGACCAACCCCAGCCGCCGGTAGACCTCGGGGTTACGCCAGGTCGGCTGGTCGTCGAGGGTGACAGTGCCGCGGGACGGGGCGAGGAAGCCGGCCATCATGTGCAGCAGCGTGGTCTTGCCGGCGCCGTTCGGGCCGAGCAGCCCGGTCACGCCCGACCCCAGGGCCATGCTGATGTCGTTGACCGCGACCACGTTGCCGTACCACCGGGACACCCCGGTCAGGTTCAGCGTGCTCATCAGGAGGCGACCTTCCGGTAGCGGACCAGCAGGAGGGCGGTCGCGCCGGCGACCAGCAGCACCGCGGCCAGGGCGTAGACCGGGCCGAACCCGCCGATGGACGGACCACCCTGGTCACCCTCGACCAGCAGGTCACCCAGCGACCAGATGCCCACCCCCTGCACCAGCGTGGACGGCGAGGCGAGCCCGGCCAGCTCGTTGGCGGCCCGCGACGGCAGGATCGCCAGGGTGGCCACGATCGGGGTGGTCATCAGGAAGACCGCCACCACACCGCCGGCGGCGAAGGCGCGCTTGCCGGTCAGGGACGCGATCAGCAGCCCGACCGAGGCGAAGACCACCGCCCACAGCCCGGCGTAGAGCAGCCCGGGCAGCAGGTCGAGCAGTTCGTCCCAGACCCCACCCATGCCCTCCTTGGTGGTGAACGCGGCGCCCAGGAACATCACCAGCTGGGGCCCGCCGAGCAGCAGCCAGAGCGCGGTGACCAGCGCCAGCAGCTTGGCCACCGCGTAGTCGGCGCGCGGCAGCGGTCGGGAGAAGTACAGCGGCAGCACGCCGCTGCGCAGGTCCCGGGAGACCAGCTCGGGCGCGGCCACCGCGACGAAGAAGAGCACCAGCCAGCTCATCGAGTCGGCGAACTGGGCGTACGTGGCCACCGGCTCGCCGATCTGGCTGCGGATCGCGGCCAGGCCCACCGCGACCAGGGTGACGATGCTGACCACGAGCCACGGGAAGATCTTGGCTTTGGCGCTGCGGCCGAGGCCGAAGGTGGTGCGCAGCCCGTGCAGGTACAGCGCGCCGAAGACGTGCCGTCGGCCCAGCCTCGGGCCCTCGTAGCGCTGGTAGCCGATGTCGTGGATGACACCGGTCGGCGCGGTGCGCACGGCGGCGGAAGACGGCTCAGGCATTGGTGAGCTCCCTCGTGGCGAAGAGTTCGGCCACCCGGTGCCGGCGCTGGTCCAGTCGGTGCAGCGGCAGGTCGAGGTCGGCGACCGCACCGAGGATCAGGTCGTAGGTGCCGTCGTCGGCGAGCGGTACGAGCAGCAGTCGCCCGTCCCGTGCGACCGGCAGCTTCAGCTCGGCGAGGCGGGCGGCGAGCTCCTCGGTGCCCTCGCTGACCTCCACGGCGAGCACGTCGGTGGCCGAGGTCATCGCGGAGATGTTGTCGGCCCGCAGCAGCCGGCCGCCGTCGATGGCGACAAGCGTGTCGCAGATCCGCTCCACCTCGCCGAGCAGGTGCGAGCAGACCAGCACGGAGATGCCGAACTCGGTGCCGATCCGGTGCACCAGGGCCAGCATCGCGTCGCGGCCGGCCGGGTCCAGGCCGTTTGTCGGCTCGTCGAGCAGCAGCAGGTCGGGGTCGTGCACCAGCGCCTGGGCCAGCTTGACGCGCTGCTTCATGCCGGTCGAGTAACCGCCGACCGGGCGATAGCGTTCCTCGTAGAGCCCCACGTGCCGCAGCGCCTCCGATGCCCGCTCCCGGGCGGCGGTGCGCGGCAGGCCGCTCATCCGGCCGAGGTGGGTGACCAGCTCGGCGGCGGACAGGTCCGGTGGGAGGCAGTCATGCTCGGGCATGTAGCCGACCCGGGCGCGGACGGCAGCCGGGTCGGTGGTCGGGTCGATGCCGAGCACCGAGACCTGACCACTGGTCGGGGCGATCAGGCCGAGCAGAATCTTGATCAACGTGGATTTGCCGGCGCCGTTCGCGCCCACCAGGCCGATGATCCCGGGCTCGACGGCGACGGTGAGGTCGGCGAGTGCGGTGACCCGACCTCCGTACGTCTTGGTGAGCGACTGGGTCGCGATCAGTGTCACGCGCCCAGCGTAGGGAGCCGATGCCCGAACGCACACCGGCCACGCCCCCGGCGCTCCCCTGATCCTTGCCGCGACGGACCCCTAAGGCCCGTCGCCGGTGCGGTCGCGGCGTTTCCCCCGGTCCCGGGTCCGGCCCGACCCCGCCTCAGCAAAGCCACATCGAAGGTGACACCATTCACCTCCCGTTCACCGGGCATCGACCCGCCTGGTGATCGACCGACGACGCGGGAGGGATCCTGATGGCCGAGGTGGGCGTCCCGAAGGTGAGCGTCGTGGTGCCGGCGTACAACTGCGGCCCGCACATCGAGAAGCTGGCCGAGTCGCTGCTACGTCAGTCGATGCCCGCCGAGGAGTTCGAGGCGATCTTCGTCGATGACGGCTCGACCGACGACACCGCCGAGCGCCTGGACCGGCTGGCCGCCGAGCATCCACACATCCGGGTGCTGCACATCGAGAACTCCGGCTGGCCGTCGCGCCCGCGCAACCTCGGCATCGAGCATGCCCGCGGCGAGTACGTCTTCTTCGCCGACGATGACGACTGGTTCGCCGACGAGGCGCTCGAACGGCTGCACGCCTGCGCGAAGGCGAACGACGCGGACATCGTGGTCGGCAAGATGGCCGGGTACGGGCGTCCGGTGCCCCGGGAGCTGTTCCGCAAGAACCGCTTCGACGCCACCCTGGGAAACTCACCGCTGATCGACAGCCTGACCTGCCACAAGCTGTTCCGGCGCGGGTTCCTCAACGAGCACGGTCTGCGGTTCCCGGAGGGCGGCAAGCGGCGGCTGGAGGACCACTCGGTGGTCGTGCGGGCCTACTTCCTGTCCCGGCGTACCTCGGTGCTGTCCGACTACACCTGCTACCACCACGTGCAGCGCAGCGACGCGCGCAACGTCACCGCGGCCCGGCTGGAGCCGTCGAGCTACTTCGCCAGCGTGCGGGACGCGCTTGACATCGTCGACGCCAACACCGAGCCGGGGCCGCTGCGCGACCGGCTGCACCGGCGCTGGCTGCGCAACGAGATGCTCAGCCGACTGCGCGGCAAGCGGCTGCTGAACGCCCCCGAGGACTGGCTGGAGCAGCTCGCGCTGGAGACCCAGAAGGTCATCCAGGACCGCTTCGCGCCGGGTGTCGCCGGCGGGCTGCCACCCCTGCTCCGGGCCGTGGCGTACCTGGCCGAGCGGGGCCGGGTCGCGGATTTGCGCCGGCTCGCCCGGTGGGAGGCGGGCATCGCCGCGCACGCCACCATCGACGAACTCCGGCACGCCGACCACGCGGTCACGGTGACCGTCGCCGCCGAGCTGCGCTCCGGAAAGCAGCCGATCGGCTTCCGCTCCGACGACGGCCGGGACGTCCTGGTGCTCCCGATGGAGGAGATCGCCCCCGAGGTGCTCGACTCCACCGCGCAGGTGAGCAAGGCCCGCCTGGACCTGGTCGCCCGACGCCGGGAGACGGGCGACGAGATCTTCCTGCCGGTGACCTTCGAGACCGAGCGGGTCACCGGAACGGCCGGAGCGGGCCGCTTCCACCTGGTGCACAGGGGCACCGCCACGATCGACTTCGCCACCCTCAACGGCGGCCGGACCAGGGGCAGCTGGCTGCTCAAGGCGCGGATCAGCAATGTGGGGTGGACCGAGGACGGGCGGCTGCCGCTGCTGTTCATCTGCCCGACCGACGGCTCCCGACCTCGGATCCGCGACGAGCGGAAGGTGTGGAACCGGGTGCGGTCGGCGATCGGCCGGCGGGTCAAGCGCTGATCGACCCGCGCGGGTCGTGGAGTGGCGCCCTCGACCGATCGGCGGTCGGCTGCGAAACTGTGTGCCGGTCAGCGAGTGGGGGGTGTGGATGAGCAACGGCTGGGTGCTGCCCGACGAGGTGCTCCGGGATGCGCCGGCGTACACGCCGCGGCCCGGTGAGCTGGCGGATCTGGAGCTGCTGCTGACCGGCGCGTACGCCCCGCTGACCGGCTTCATGACCCGCGCCGACCTGGTTTCGGTCAGCCGGCGCGGCCGGCTGGCCGACGGCGCGCCGTGGCAGGTGGCGGTCACCCTCCAGGTGCCGGCCGCACTGGCGCAGAGCTTCGATCCGCGCGACCCGGCCCGCCGGGCGCTGGTGCTGACCGACGGCGAGGGGGCGCCCGCGGCGGCCCTGGACGTGGCCGACGTCTGGCCGGTACGCGAGGGCGTGGCGGGGGTCGGTGGCCAGGTCCAGCGACTGGGCGACGGTGGGCACGGTCCGTTCCAGCGGCTGCGCCGCAGCCCGGAGGAGGTCCGGGCGCTACTCCCTCCGGGCCGGGTGCTCGGAGTGGTCGCCGACCGGCCGCTGCATCGTCCGCAGCTTGCGCAGATCGCCCACGCCGCCCGTACCCTGGCCGCCCATCTGCTGGTGATGATCCCGGTCGGTGAGGGCGGCGCCGACGGGCTCCCGCCGGAGGCGCTGGTCCGCGCGGTCTTCGCCGCCCGGGACCGGATGCCGCCCGCCACGCTTGTCGCGGTGCCGCTGTCGCACCGGCGCGAGGAGATCAGCGACGCGCTGCTGCGCGCCCGGGTCTCCGCCGCGTACGGCGTCACCCACCTGCTCTCCACCGGGGAGATGCTCTCCGGTGCCGGGCTGCGGGTGCTGGTGCCTCGGGAACTCGCCTACGACAACCGGGACGGGCAGTGGCGCTGGCGGGAGGACATCCCGCCCCGCAACCGCCGGCTCGCGTTGACCCAGCCGGAGATCGACGACCTGCTCGACCGGGGCTTCCCGTTACCGGAGTGGCACACCCCGCCGGCGGTGGCGCGGGAGTTGATCCGGGCCCGGCCGCCGCGTCGGCACCGGGGGTTGGTGGTCTTCCTGACCGGCCTCTCCGGCTCCGGCAAGTCGACAATCGCCCGGGGGCTGGCGGACGCGTTACGGGAGAGCGGCGACCGCACGGTGACCCTGCTCGACGGGGACGTGGTGCGCCGGGAACTCTCCGCCGGGCTGGGCTTCAGCAAGGCCGACCGGGATCTGAACGTCCGACGGATCGGCTGGGTGGCCGCCGAGATCGCCCGACACCGTGGGGTGGGCATCTGCTGCCCGATCGCCCCGTACGCGGCGGCCCGGGCCACCGCCCGGGAGATGGCCCTGGCGGCCGGGGCGGGTTTCGTGCTGGTGCACGTGGCCACCCCGTTGGAGGTGTGCGAGCGTCGGGACCGCAAGGGCCTGTACGCGCGGGCGCGGGCCGGCCTGCTCACCGGGATGACCGGCATCGACGACCCGTACGAGGAGCCGACCGACGCCGACCTGGTGCTCGACACCACCGACCTGAGTGTGGCGGACGCGGTGCAGGCCGTGCTGCACCACCTCACCGAGACCGGCTGGGTGGAGCTGAAGATCGCCTCGGTCTGAGCCGACGCCGGACCCGTTCCTTCCGCCACTGTCACCTTCGCGCTAGTGTTCATCTTTGTTGGAACACGTTTGACTGCGTGAGGGTGCGCGGATCCCGGGAGGCACGGCGAATGCTCGCTCAGCAGCGGCAGGCGGCCATCCTGGAGCGGGTCAGATCGACCGGCGGCGTCCGGGTCACCGAGTTGGCGGGCGAGTTCGGTGTCTCCGACATGACCATCCGGCGCGACCTGGAGGCGTTGCACGAGCGCGGCCTGCTGGCCAAGGTGCACGGCGGCGCCACCACGACCGAGCCGAGCTCGACCGACGAGCCGGGCTTCCACGCCAAGTCGGTTCGTCAACTGCCGGAGAAGGCCGCCATCGCGGACCGGGCGGCCCAGCTGGTCCGCCCCGGCGCGGCGGTGGCGCTCTCCGCCGGCACCACCACCGCCGAACTGGCCCGGAGGCTGGTCGACGTGCCCGGCCTGACCGTGGTGACCAACTCGCTGCCGGTGGCCGAGATCCTGCACGCCGGTGGCCGACCGGACCAGACGGTGGTGCTGACCGGCGGCGTACGCACCCCGTCGGACGCGCTGGTCGGCCCGCTCGCGGTCGGTGCCGTCCGGTCGCTGCACCTGGATCTGCTCTTCCTGGGCGTGCACGGCATCACCGAACGGGCCGGCTTCACCACCCCGAACCTGATGGAGGCGGAGACCGACCGGGCGCTGGTGGCCGCCGCCGACCGGCTGGTGGTGCTCGCCGACCACACCAAGTGGGGCACCGTGGGCATCTCCTCGATCGTCGAGCTGGCGGCGGCACACGTACTGGTCAGCGACGAACGGTTGCCTCCACCCGCACGACGGGTACTCGGCGAGCAGGTGGGCGAACTGATCATGGTTGAGGCGACAGGGGGCGGGCCGCGTGACGCGCACGCCGACGACTGAGGGGACGGCGTTGTGAAGCGCACCGCGATCGACCTGGCCGACGGCCGGGAGCTGATCTACTTCGACGAGCGCGACGACGCGGTCCGCGACCAGCCGGACCGCCGAGACCTGCCGCCGCCTCCGCCCGCGTCGCAGCTGCGCTACGACCCGCTGACCGACGAGTGGGTGGCGGTCGCCGTGCACCGGCAGACCCGCACCTTCCTGCCGCCGGCCAACGAGTGCCCCCTCGACCCCTCGGTGGGCGATCGGCTGACCGAGATCCCCGCGCCCGACTACGACGTGGTGGTGTTCGAGAACCGGTTCCCGTCACTGAGTGGCCGGGTGGCCGAGGAGCCCGAGGAGATCACCCCGTTCACCACGGTCCGGCCGGGGCTCGGCCGCTGCGAGGTGGTCTGCTTCACCTCCGACCACAACGCCTCCTTCGCCAGCCTGCCGCCGCGCCGGGTCCGCACCGTGCTGGACGCGCTCGCCGACCGGACCGAGGTGCTGGGCGAGCTGCCCGGCGTCGAACAGGTCTTCTGCTTCGAGAACCGGGGCGTCGAGATCGGTGTCACGCTGCACCACCCGCACGGGCAGATCTACGCGTACCCCTTCGTGACGCCGCGCACCCGCGCGCTGCTGGCCGCGGCCCGCCGGCACGCCGAGCGGACCGGCGGAGGCAACCTGTACGCGGACGTGCTGGCCGCCGAGCGCGCCACCGGCGACCGGGTGGTCACCGAGAACGAGCACTGGACGGCGTTCGTCCCGGCGGCGGCCCGCTGGCCGTTCGAGGTGCACGTCGCGCCGCACCGGGTGGTGCCGGACATCCCGGCGCTCAGCGACCACGAGCGGGACGCCTTCGGGCCGCTCTACCTGGATCTGCTGCGCCGCTTCGACGGCCTGTTCGACATGCCGATGCCGTACATCTCGGCCTGGCACCAGGCGCCGGTACGCGTCGACCGGGAGTTGGGCCACCTGCACCTGCAGCTGTTCAGCATCCGGCGGGCCACGGACAAGCTGAAGTACCTGGCGGGCTCCGAGTCCGGGATGGGAGTGTTCATCAACGACATCTCCCCGGAGCACGCGCCGATCTGCTTCGCGCCGCCTGAGCAGGCGGGGAACAGGGCGCGGGGGGCCCGGGACAGGGCCCCCCGCAGGGAAGGGACGGCTGGCTGTGCACGGCACAGCCGGGAAGGCTGGCTGATCGGCGCACGGGTGCCGCAGGTCGACCGTGGTCAACCTTCCTGGACTCGACTGGCATCTTGTCCATCCTGGTCAACGAGGCGCGCCGACCGGAGTGACGCCGGGCGGCGTGGCGACACCAGACGCACCGAAGCCCGCCGGCAGAGTGCCGGCGGGCTTCGATGACGCGGTACGCCTGAATCAGGCGGCGAGCTTGCGGGCCAGGTTCTCGTCGAGCGCGTTCATGAACTCGTCGGTGGTCAGCCACGGGGCGTCGCGCGAGATGAGCAGCGCGAGGTCCTTGGTCATCTGGCCGCCCTCGACGGTGTCGACGATGACCTGCTCCAGGGTGTTGGCGAACTCGGTGACCGCCGGGGTGCCGTCCAGCTTGCCCCGGTGGGCCAGGCCCCGGGTCCAGGCGTAGATCGACGCGATCGGGTTGGTCGAGGTCTTCTCGCCCTTCTGGTACTGCCGGTAGTGCCGGGTGACAGTGCCGTGGGCGGCCTCGGCCTCGACGGTCCGGCCGTCCGGGGAGAGCAGCACCGAGGTCATCAGACCCAGCGAGCCGAAGCCCTGCGCGACGGTGTCGGACTGCACGTCACCGTCGTAGTTCTTGCAGGCCCAGACGTAGCCGCCCTCCCACTTGAGCGCGGCGGCGACCATGTCGTCGATCAGCCGGTGCTCGTAGGTGATGCCGGCGGCGTCGAACTCGGCCTTGAACTCGTTCTCGAACACCTCGGCGAAGATGTCCTTGAACCGGCCGTCGTACGCCTTGAGGATGGTGTTCTTGGTGGACAGGTAGACCGGGTAGTTGCGGTCCAGCCCGTACCGGAACGACGCCCGGGCGAAGTCCCGGATCGACTCGTCGTAGTTGTACATGCCCATGGCGATGCCGCCGCCGGAGAAGTTGGCGACCTCCATCTCCATCGGCGCGCCGCCGTCGGCCGGGGTGTAGGTGACGGTCACCTTGCCGGGGCCGGGGACGACGAAGTCGGTGGCCTTGTACTGGTCACCGTGGGCGTGCCGGCCGATGATGATCGGCTTGGTCCAGCCGGGGACCAGCCGCGGCACGTTGGACATGATGATCGGCTCGCGGAAGACGACGCCACCGAGGATGTTGCGGATGGTGCCGTTGGGCGACCGCCACATCTTCTTCAGGCCGAACTCCTCGACCCGGGCCTCGTCCGGGGTGATGGTCGCGCACTTGACGCCGACGCCGTGCTCCTTGATGGCGTTGGCGGCGTCGATGGTGACCTGGTCGTCGGTCTCGTCGCGGTGCTGGATCGACAGGTCGTAGTAGTGCAGGTCGACGTCGAGGTAGGGCAGGATCAGCTGCTCCCGGATCTGCTTCCAGATGATCCGGGTCATCTCGTCGCCGTCGAGCTCCACGACCGGGTTGTTTACCTTGATCTTCGCCATCGGCCGGCGCTCCTCTCGGGGGACACGTGCTCAAGCAGTACGAGCGTACTGCAATTGGGCCGGCAGCCCCCAGCCGGCCTCGACCGGCCGGCGGAAACCGGGCTGCACGGCACAGAAGTTCCCTGGCATCATCGCCCGATGCCACTGAGCCGCACCCTCGGGTCTATCACGGTGACCGCTCTGACCGACGGCGAGGGTGCCTTCTTCCAACCTCGCGGCGAGGCGTTTCCCCTCGCCACGGCCGCGCACTGGCGGGAGGCCGACCGACGTGACCCCGGCTCGGTGACCGCCGACGGCAGTGGTGGCTGCCGTTTCGCAGCTTCGCGATCCGTGTCGGCGACGGGCCGGTCACCCTGGTCGACGCCGGCATCGGCCCGACCGACGCGCCCGCCGCGAGCTGGGCGCCGGTGCCCGGCCGGATGCCCGCCGAGTTGGCCGCCGCCGGCATCGATCCGGCCGACGTCGACGCGGTCATCCTGACCCACCTGCACAGCGACCACATCGGCTGGGCGGTCACCGGCACACCGGGCCGTCCGTACTTCCCGAACGCGAGCTACCTGGTGCAGCGCGCCGAGGTGACGGCGGCGGAGGCGCTCAACCCGGGCCTGCCGGCCGGCCTGATCGCGCCGTTACGCGCCGCCGGCCAACTCCGGGTGGTCGACGGCGAGGCCACCCTCCCCCCAGCGGTACGACTGCTGCCCACTCCCGGCCACACGCCCGCCACCAGTCGGTGCTGGTGACCTCTGCCGACGAACGGATGCTGCTCACCGGGGACCTGCGGACCGGGACCCACGCCGGCCGCCCGCCCGCTCGATCTCGTCCCACGCCGCGCCGGGCCGGGCAGGCCCCTCGATCTCGTCCCACGCCGCGCCGGGCCGGGCAGGCCCCTCGATCCTGGATACAGGGGCATCGAGCACCCCGGAGACCACTACAACCAGGATCGAGCACGATCTCCACGAAGAAATCCGCCTGCCGCCCTCGGCGACAGCACGATCCCAAAGTCACGCCCGTCCCCACCCCAACCGCCCCCAGCCGCCCGGCTGCGGTTGATCAGGATGTTCGCGTCACAGGACCGCGATTCCTGACGCAAACCCCTTGATCGACAAGGGTGCGGGATTGGGACGGGGAAGGGCGCGCCGGCTTTGCCGGCGCGCCCTTCGTCGATGCGGGGGTTCAGGGGGACTACATGCTGGAGATGTCGCTCTGCTTGGCGCGGACGGCTTCGGCGGCCGCCAGGAGGCTGGCGCGCTCGTCGGCGTCCAGGTCGGTCTCGACGACCCGCTTGACGCCCTCGGCGCCGATCTCGGCCTCGACGCCCAGGTAGACGCCGGAGATGCCGTACTCGCCGTCGACCCAGGCGCAGACCGGCATGACCTCGCCGGAGTCCTCCGCGACGGCCTTGGCCATCCGGGCGGCGGCGGCGGACGGGGCGTAGTACGCCGACCCGGTCTTGAGCAGCGCGACCACCTCGGCGCCACCGTTGCGGGTCTTGACGACCAGCTCCTCGATCTGCTCGGCCGGCATCGCGTCACGCAGCGGCTTGCCGTTGACGGTGCTCTTCGACGGCACCGGGACCATGGTGTCGCCGTGCGAGCCCAGGGTCAGCGTGCGCACCGACGCCACCGGCACGTTCAGCGCCTCGGCGACGAAGTTGCTGAACCGGGCGGTGTCCAGCATGCCGGCCTGGCCGAGCACCCGGTTCTTGGGGAACTGGGTGGCGATCTGGGCCAGCGCGGTCATCTCGTCGAGTGGGTTGGAGACGACGATGACGACGGCACTCGGAGCGTACTTGGCGACGTTCTCGGCGACCTGACGAACGATCTTGGCGTTGGTCTCCAGCAGGTCCATCCGGCTCATGCCGGGCTTCCGGGGCAGACCAGCGGTGATGACGACGACGTCGGAGCCCTCGATGGCCTCGTAACCCTCACCGTTGGGGCCGGTCGTCACACCGACCACCTTGGTCTCGAAGCCCTCGATGGCCCGGGACTGGTTGAGGTCGAGCGCGAGGCCTGCGGGCTTGCCCTCCACGATGTCGGTGATCACTACGGTGTCGAAGACGTCGTACTCGGCCAGGCGCTGTGCGGTGGTGGAGCCGTAGAAGCCAGCCCCGACGACAGTGACCTTCTTACCCATGGTCGTCCCACTCCCTGATACCAGTCGGTTTTCCGGACCGTATCAGTCATCTTGGCACCGATCGGGCCAGGGGCGGCGGCCGTCGCCGGGATGGGGCGAACGTCACCGCCGTCACTGGCGCGCCGGTCAGCGTCACTGGCGCGCGGGTCAGCCGCGCTCGGCGCGCTCCACCACGTTGGTGAGCAGCATCGCCCGGGTCATCGGGCCCACGCCGCCGGGCATCGGGACCAGCGCTCCGGCCGTTGCGGCCACCTCCGGGTCCACGTCGCCGGTGTAGCGACCCTTGCCGTCCGCGCCGATCACCCGGGTGATGCCCACGTCGACGACGACCGCGCCGGGCCTGATCATGTCGGCGGTGAGCAGCCCCGGTACGCCGGCCGCGACGATGACGATGTCGGCGGCCCGGGTGTGCGAGGCAAGGTCGAGGGTGCCGGTGTGGCACAGGGTGACCGTGGCGTTCTCGCTGCGCCGGGTGAGCAGCAGGCCGAGCGGACGACCCACCGTGTTGCCCCGACCGACCACCGCGACGGTGGCGCCACGGAGGGCCACGTCGTGCCGGCGGAGCAGCTCGACGATGCCGCGCGGGGTGCAGGGCAGCGGGCCGTCGTAGCCGAGCACGAGGCGACCAAGGTTGACCGGGTGCAGCCCGTCGGCGTCCTTGTCGGGGTCGATCAGCTCCAGCACCCGCTGGGTGTCGAGGTGGGCGGGCAGCGGTAACTGGACGATGTAACCGTGGCACGCCGGGTCGGCGTTCAACTCGGCCAGCACGTCGTCGACCTGCTGCTGGGTGGCGTCCGCCGGCAGCTCGCGGCGGATCGAGGCGATCCCCACCTCGGCGCAGTCGCGGTGCTTGCCGTTGACGTACGCCTGGCTGCCCGGGTCCGCCCCGACCAGCACGGTGCCGAGCCCGGGGGTGATACCGCGTGCCGCGAGTGCCTTCACCCGTATCCGCAGCTCGTCCTTGATCTCCGCCGCGGTTGCCTTGCCGTCCAGGAGCGTCGCCGTCACGACCCGATCGTCTCACGACCCGCGATTGGGACGACCTCGGCCCCGGCCGCCGGAGGTCGGGCGGAACGGCCGCCGGCTGGCCGGGCAGGCCGGCCAGCTCGGGCCGGCCATCCTTCACGGTGACCGTAAGTCACGTGTCGCTAGTCACTCTCGGTCACAAACTGTGGATTCGATCACTGTCGAACCAGACAGGTCGGCGCGGACGGGCGGAGATCGGAGCGACGACCCAGGCGTCGTCAGGAGGCCCCAGACACTCCCAACCAGCACCACCGCCCGACCGAAGGCTCGCAGCTCATCGCCGGCATATCCGGTTTCCGCTAGCAGATCCCATCGGCACCGACAAGGAGGGCAACCCCGGACCGTTACCCACCCGCAACCGCGTCGTTGTCGAAGTCCCGCCGCCGACCTACCGTTACCGGTTGTTGCGCAGCGTAACCCAGCGTCGGGCCTGACTGCGCAGCGTGAGGAGATGAGGAGGCTCAATGCGAGTTCGTAGACTCGCCGCCTGGACCGCCCTCCCGCTCGCGGTGACGCTGGGCCTCGCGGCCTGCGGCAGCGGCGGAGACGGTGGATCCGGCGGCAGCGACAGTTCGGCGGTCAGCATCCAGATCGGCGAACCCAAGCACCTGGTTCCCACCAACACCACTGAGACGTCCGGCTCCCAGGTGATCGCCGGCCTGTTCAGCCCGCTCGTCGACTACGACGCCCAGAACAAGCCGTACGAGGTCGCGGCCCAGTCGGTGACCTCGACCGACAACAAGGTCTGGACGATCAAGCTCAAGGACGGCTACACCTTCCACAACGGCGAGAAGGTCACGTCCGAGGACTACATCAACGCCTGGAACTACGGCGCGTACGCCCCCAACGGCCAGGACAGCAACTTCTTCTTCGAGAAGATCGCTGGCTACGCCGACCTGCAGGGCATGGCGCCGAAGGCCAAGGAGATGTCCGGGCTGAAGAAGGTCGACGACCTCACCTTCACCGTGACGCTGTCCGAGCCGTACATCGACTTCAAGACGACGCTTGGCTACAACGCGTTCTTCCCGATGCCGGACGCCGCGTTCTCGGCCCCGGGCGTGCTGAAGGACTCCTACGAGCAGGCGCCGATCGGGCAGGGCCCGTTCAAGATGAAGGGCACCTGGCAGCACGACAGCAAGATCGAGGTCGAGCGGTACGACGCGTTCCCGGGCGAGAAGGCCAAGGTGAAGAACGTCGAGTTCCGGATCTACCAGCAGCTCACCGCGGCGTACGCGGACGTCCTGGCGGACAACCTGGACGTTCTGCCGACGATCCCGACCGAGAGCCTGAGCACCGCGCCGACCGACCTGGGCGACCGGTACAAGACCAGCCCGATGTCGTCGTTCCAGTTCCTGGCGTTCCCGACGTTCGACAAGGACTACAGCAACCCGGACGTCCGTAAGGCCATCTCGATGGCGATCGACCGGGACGAGATCACCAAGTCGGTCTTCAAGGGTTCGCAGACGTCGGCACGCTCCTTCGTCTCACCGGTCCTGCCGGGCTACCGGGAGGACACCACCGGCAAGGCGGGCGAGTTCAACCCGACCGAGGCCAAGAAGCTCTACCAGGCCGCCGGCGGCCCGTCGAAGATCGTCATCTCGTACAACGGCGACGGCGGTCACAAGGACTGGGTCGACGCCACCGTCAACCAGCTCAAGGCCAACCTGGGCGTCGACGCCGTCGCTCGGCCGAGCCGAAGTTCGCCGACCTGTTGACCAAGGTCGAGAAGAAGACGCCGGTGGGTGCGTTCCGGATGGGCTGGGTCATGGACTACCCGACCATGGAGGACTACCTCGGCCCGCTGTACAGCACGAACGGCTCGTCGAACTACTACGGCTACAGCAACCCGGAGTTCGACAAGCTGGTCAAGGAGGGTTCCGCCGCCAAGACGCAGGACGAGGCGATTGCCAAGTACCAGCAGGCGGAGGACATCCTGGCCAAGGACATGCCGGTGATCCCGCTCCGCTTCGGCGAGAACGTGTTCGGCCACTCGTCCAAGGTCAAGAACGTGGAGATGGACCTGTTCCAGCGGGTCAACCTCGTCAAGATCGAAGCAGCCAGCTGAGCTGACATGGTGCGGGCCATCCGGGCGGCGACGCCCGGGTGGCCCCTACCGCACCACCGGGGCCGGGCCACGACAGCGGACCCGGCGCCGGTGGTGCCGGCTCCCCCGGGCCGACGGCACGTCTCGGATATTTCGGGTACGACCAGAGATGCCGTCCTGCGACCCTTTCGCATATTTCCGGAGAGACTGCTAAGCATGTTCCGCTACATCCTGCGGCGCCTACTGCAGATGGTCCTGGCCTTCTTCGGGACCACCCTGATCGTCTACGCGCTGACATTCGCCGGGCAGGGCGATCCGATCCAGGCGCTCGCCGGTGAGCGGCCGGTGACGCCAGCCCAACGGGCCTACCTGACCGAGAAGTACCACCTGGACGCCACCGGCGTGGGCGGCTTCTTCTACCGCTACGTCGACTACGTGAAGAACCTGCTCCAGGGCAACCTGGGCGAATCGCTCACCGGTCGGAACATCGGCGACATCCTTCAGCAGGCCTGGCCGGTCACCGTGCGGCTGGCGCTCATCGCGCTCGCCGTGGCGATCATCTTCGGGGTCAGCGCCGGTGTGATCGCGGGTATCCGCCGGGCCAGCATCTTCGACAACTCGACGCTGGTGCTGACCCTGCTGGTGCTGGGCATCCCGACCATCGTGCTGGCGCCGCTGGCGCAGTTCTTCCTGGGCGTCAAGTGGCAGCTCTTCCCGCCCACCGCCGGCTCCGACCCGACGTTCTACGCGCTCCTGCTGCCGGGCATCGTGCTCGGCTCGCTGTCGCTGGCCACCGCGCTGCGGCTCACCCGCGCCTCGGTGGCGGAGAACCTGCGCGCGGACTATGTCCGGACCGCCCGGTCGAAGGGCCTGGTCAAGCGCCGCATCGTCATCGTCCACGTGCTGCGTAACTCACTGATCCCGGTGGTCACCTTCCTCGGTGTGGAGCTGGGCAACCTGATGAGCGGCGCGATCATCACCGAGGGCGTCTTCAACATCCCCGGAGTGGGCTTCAACCTCTTCCGCGGCATCCGCACCGAGGACGGCCCCCTGGTGGTGGGCATCGTCAGCGTGCTCGTCGTGGTCTACCTGGTCTCGAACCTGGTGGTGGACGTCCTGTACGCCGTACTCGACCCGAGGATCCGCTATGAGTGAGCGCAGCGAACGAATCATCAGCGCAGCGTGCCTGGGCTCTCATGCCGGCGCCGAGCGCAGCGAGGTGCAGGCATGAGTGAGCGCAGCGAACGAATCATCAGCGCAGCGTGCCTGGGCTCCCATGCCGGCGCCGAGCGCAGCAAGGTGCGGACATGAGTGACTTCGAAACTGTGGCGGCCACCGAGAACCAGGCCGCACGACGTGGCCCCTCGGGCGAGCCGGGCACACCCAACCAGGTCGGCGCGCCGCACAAGCCACGCAGCCTGGCCGGAGACGCCTGGCGCGACCTGCGCCGTAACCCGATCTTCTGGATCTCGCTGGCGCTGGTCGTCATCTTCACCCTGATGGCGCTGCTCCCGGGGGTCTTCACCGCCAACAACCCGAACGACTGCCTGCTGTCCCGGCAGCACGCCGGGCCGTCCGGCGGAGCCATCTTCGGGTACGACTTCCAGGGCTGCGACACGTACTCCCGGGCGGTCTACGGCACCCGGGCCTCGCTGCTGGTCGGCGCGCTCGCCGCGCTCGGCACCGGGATCATCGCCCTGGTGGTCGGCATGCTGGCCGGTTACTTCGGCCGCTGGGTCGACGCGGTGCTCTCCCGGGTGATCGACGTGGTGCTCGGCATCCCGCTGCTGCTGGCCGCGATCGTGCTGCTCAAGCGGGTGTCCAGCGACAGCCAGTGGGCCCGGATCGGCGCTGTCGTCTTCGTGCTGGCCCTGCTCGGCTGGACCACCGCCGCCCGGGTGGTCCGATCCTCGGTGATCACCGCCAAGGAGCAGGACTATGTCGCGGCGGCCCGGATGCTCGGCGCCGGCCACAGCCGGATCATGTGGCGCCACATCCTGCCGAACTCGCTGGCCCCGGCCATCGTCGTGCTGACCATCGCGCTCGGCTCGTTCATCGCGGCCGAGGCGACGCTCTCCTTCCTGGGCATCGGCCTGAAGGCGCCGACCATCTCGTGGGGCCAGGACATCGACACCGGCCGCATCCACATGCGGGAGGCCGCCCTCCCGCTGATCGTCCCGTCGACGTTTCTCGCCCTGACCGTGCTGGCGTTCATCATGCTCGGTGACGCGATCCGTGACGCCTTCGACCCGAAGCTGCGGTGACTTCCTCATGACCCACTCCACAGTCGAACCCACGCCCGCCTCCGCCACACCCGAGGGCGGCCACCTGCTGGAGCTGCGGGACCTGCACGTCGAGTTCCGCACCAACGAGGGCGTCGCCCAGGTGATCAACGGCGTGTCGTACCACCTGGACGCCGGGGAGACCCTCGCGGTGCTCGGCGAGTCCGGCTCGGGCAAGTCGGTGACCGCCCAGGCGATCATGGGCATCCTGGACACCCCGCCGGCGTTCGTCCGCTCCGGCCAGATTCTCTATCGGGGCCAGGACCTGCTCACCCAGTCCGAGGAGCAGCGCCGGCAGGTACGCGGCCAGGAGATCGCGATGATCTTCCAGGATGCGCTCTCCGCCCTCAACCCGGTCTTTCCGGTCGGTTGGCAGATCGGCGAGACGCTGCGCCAGCGCGCCGGCATGTCGCGGGCCGACGCCCGACGTCGCGCGATCGAGCTGATGGATCTCGTCAAGATCCCGGGTGCCGCGAAGCGGATCGGCGACTACCCGCACCAGTTCTCCGGCGGCATGCGGCAGCGCGTCATGATCGCCATGGCGCTGGCGCTGGAGCCGAAGGTGCTGATCGCCGACGAGCCCACCACGGCCCTCGACGTGACAGTGCAGGCCCAGATCATGGACCTCCTGGCCGACCTGCGCCGGGAACTCAACATGGCGATGATCCTGATCACCCACGACCTGGGGGTGGTCGCCGGGGTCGCGGACCGGATCGCGGTCATGTACGCCGGCCGGATCGTCGAGCACGCCGACGTCCGCTCGCTCTACAAGGCGCCCGCCCACCCGTACACCAAGGGGTTGTTGGAGTCGATCCCGCGCCTGGACGTCCGCGGCCAGGAGTTGTCGACGATCAAGGGATTGCCGCCGAACCTGATGCACATCCCCTCCGGCTGCCCGTTCCACCCCCGGTGCCCGTACGTCCAGCAGGTCTGCGTGGACGTGGTGCCGCACGACCTGGTCCTCGGCGACGGCCGGACCAGCGCTTGCCACTTCGCGCAGGAGGTCCGTGATGACAGCGCCCACTAACTCCACAAAGGTTCGCGGGGAGACCATCCTCTCCGTCGACAACCTGGTGAAACACTTCCCGATCACCCAGGGCGTGCTGTTCCAGCGGCAGGTCGGCGCGGTCAAGGCGGTCGACGGGGTGAGCTTCGAGCTGCGCCGGGGCGAGACGCTGGGCGTGGTCGGTGAGTCCGGCTGCGGCAAGTCCACCCTGGCCCGGCTGCTGATGCGACTGGAGACGCCCACCTCCGGCGGGGCGACCCTGGAGGGCCGGGACCTGTTCAAGGCGTCCGGGGGCGAGTTGCGTCGGCTACGCCGCAACATGCAGATGGTGATGCAGGACCCGTACACCTCGCTGAACCCGCGGATGACCGTCGGCGACATCATCGGCGAGCCGTTCGAGATCCACCCGGACGCCGCGCCGAAGGGCAGCAAGCAGAAGCGGGTCCAGGAGCTGTTGGACCTGGTCGGGCTCAACCCGGAGCACATCAACAGGTACCCGCACCAGTTCTCCGGCGGTCAGCGTCAGCGCATCGGCATCGCCCGGGCGCTCGCGCTGAAGCCCGAGATCATCGTCTGTGACGAGCCGGTGTCGGCGCTGGACGTCTCCATCCAGGCCCAGGTGATCAACCTGCTGAAGCAGCTACAGGGCGAGCTGGGGCTGTCGTACGTCTTCATCGCGCACGACCTGTCCGTGGTGCGGCACATCGCCGACCGGGTGGCGGTGATGTACCTCGGCCGGATCGTCGAGATCGGCACCGAGGACGAGATCTACGAGCGGGCCACCCACCCGTACACCCAGGCCCTGCTCTCCGCCGTGCCGGTGCCGGACCCGGAGGCCCGCGACCAGCGCAACATGATCCGGCTGGTCGGCGACGTGCCCAGCCCGGCCGACCCGCCGAGCGGCTGCCACTTCCGGACCCGCTGCTGGAAGGCCCAGGACATCTGCGCCGTCGAGGACCCCGCCACGGTCCCCCGGGCGGCCGACCCGCACCCCTCCGCCTGCCACTTCGCCGAACTCCGCCCCACCACCCCGGCCTGACCCCGACCCCAACCGTTGATCATGAGGTTATCGCCCTGCACGTCGGCGTGTCAGGGCGATAACTTCATGATCGACGGGGTCTGGCGGGGCCGGGCGGGCCGGGCGGCCGGCGTGGGGTTAGTGGAAGAAGTGGCGGGTGCCGGTCAGGTACATCGTCACGTTGGCTTTCTTGGCCGCTTCGATGACCTCTTCGTCGCGGATGGAGCCGCCGGGCTGGACGATGGCGCGGACGCCGGCGTCGATCAGGATCTGCGGGCCGTCGGCGAACGGGAAGAACGCGTCCGAGGCGGCCACCGAGCCGCGGGCCCGGTCGGCGCCGGCGCGGCTCACCGCGAGCTGCGCCGAGTCGACCCGGTTGACCTGACCCATGCCGACCCCGACGGTGGCCCCGTCCCTGGCGAGCAGGATCGCGTTGCTCTTCACCGCGCGCACCGCCCGCCAGGCGAACGCCAGGTCGCGCAGCAGCTCCTCGTCGGCGGCCTCGCCGGCCGCCAACTGCCAGTTCGCCGGGTCGTCGCCGGGGGCGTCCACCCGGTCGGCGACCTGGGCCAGCACGCCACCGGTCACCTGTCGCAACTCCACCAGCGCCGGGCTCCAGGACGGCGCGCGCAGCAGCCGGATGTTCTTCTTGCCCTGGAGCACCTCGACCGCGCCCTCGTCGAAGCCGGGCGCGACGACCACCTCGGTGAAGATGTCGGCCACCTGCCGGGCCATCTCGACCGAGACCGACCGGTTGACCGCGATCACCCCGCCGTACGCGGACACCGGGTCGCAGGCGTGTGCCCTGCGGTGCGCCTCGGCCACGTCCACGCCGACCGCGATGCCGCACGGGTTGGCGTGCTTGATGATCGCCACCGCCGGCTGGTCGGCGAAGTCGTTGGCGGCCCGCCAGGCGGCATCCGCGTCGACGTAGTTGTTGTAGGACATCTCCTTGCCGTGCAGCTGCTCCGCCTGGGCCAGCCCGGCCGGGGCGTCCGGGTCGGTGTAGAGCGCGGCCGGCTGGTGCGGGTTCTCGCCGTAACGCAGGCCTGTCGACTTGCGCAGCGACAGCCCGGCGTACTGCGGCCACCAGTCGTCGGCGGGGGCCAGCTCCTGCGCGAACCACCGGGCCACCGCCACGTCGTACTCGGCGATGTCGGCGAACGCCCGCGCGGCCAACGCCCGGCGCTGGGTCAGCGTGAAGCGCCCTCGTCGAGCGCGGCGAGTAGGGCCGGGTAGCCGGCCGGGTCGGTGAGCACGGCGACCGAGGCGTGGTTCTTGGCGGCGGCTCGGACCATCGCCGGGCCGCCGATGTCGATCTGCTCCACGCACTCCTCGACGTCGGCGCCGGAGGCGACCGTGGCCTGGAACGGGTAGAGGTTGGAGACCAGCAGGTCGAACGCCGCCACGCCCAACTCGTCGAGCTGCGCCACGTGGGTGTCCTTGCGCAGGTCGGCGAGGAGGCCCGCGTGCACCTTCGGGTGCAGGGTCTTCACCCGGCCGTCGAGCACCTCGGGGAACCCGGTCACCGTCTCCACCGGCGTCACCGGCACACCCGCGGCGGCGATGGTGCCCGCCGTGCTGCCGGTGGAGACGATCTCCACACCGGCCGCGTGCAGAGCCTGAGCCAGCTCGACCAGCCCGGTCTTGTCGTAGACGCTGACCAGCGCCCGCCTGATCGGGCGGCGCCCGTCCTGAGTGGGACTCACGGAACCGTGACCTTCCTTCCGGTGATGGTCCAGCCTTCGCGGACCAGCCGACCGACCTGCTCGACGAGCTGGCGCCGCTCGGCTTCCTTGATGCGTTCGGTGAGGGTGTCCACGTCGTCGTCGTCGCGCACCGGCACCGCGACCTGCGCGACGATCGGCCCGGTGTCCATGCCGGCGTCGACGAAGAAGAGGGTGGCCCCGGTGAGCTTCACGCCGTAGGCGAGCGCGTCCCGCGGGCCGTGGATGCCGGGGAAAGCCGGCAGCAGGGTGTTGTGGGTGTTCAGGTAGCGGTCGCCGAAGGCGGCGAGGAAGTGCGGACCGACCAGCTTGAGGAAACCGGCGGAGATGACCAGGTCGGGTTGGTGCTTCGCGACGTGCGCGGTGAGCGCGCGGTCCCAGTCCTCCCGGGTGTCGTGGTCCCGGACCCGTTCGACGAAGGTTGGCACCCCCGCCGCGTCGGCCCGGTCCAGGCCCGCGATGCCGTCGCGGTCCGCGCCGACCGCGACGACCCGCGCGCCGTACCCGGGGTCGGCGGCGGCATCCAGCAGCGACTGAAGGTTGCTCCCGGAGCCGGAGACGAGGACGACGATGCGGGCGACGGACGCGGGCTCGGTCACCGGGACACCCTATCGGGCAGGTCAGGGACGCCCTTCGACCGGGCGGCGCGCCGATCTTCGACAGTGCCGACGTGCGGAGACCCGGTACGCTGCCGCTCGCTCGGGTCGAACGTCGCGCCGGCCCGCACGCCGCCACTGATCCGGCACGTGGGAGTGGTCAACAAGAGGCTTTCCGCATGCGTTGGGAGCTATGTCGTCCTGCTGCCGCACTGGGCATCGGGAGGACCGGACCCCGATCATGGATGGAAACAAGCAGTGGCAACTGACGGAACCAGTCCAAGGAGCTTCTCGAATGCAGCCCGGTAACCCCGGTCAGGACCCGTACGGCCAGCAGCCCAACCAGGATCCGACCGCGCCCCAGCCGCCGGCCGCGCCGTACGGCCAGCAGCCCAACCCCGGTCAGCCGTACGGTCAGCAGCCGCACGACCCGTACGCCGCCCCGCAGGCCCCGTACGGTCAGCAGCCCCCGTACGGCCAGCAGCCCACCTCGGGGCAGCCGTACGGCCAGCAACAGCCGTACCAGGACCCGTACGGCCAGCAGCAGCCCCCGTACGGCGCCGGTCCGACCTACCCGAACGCCGGGTACCCGCAGGCGCAGGGGCAGAACAACACCCTCGGCCTGGTGTCGATGATCCTCGGTATCGCGTCGATCCCGCTGGTCTGCTGCCTGTACCTGGGCATCCCGGTCGGCATCGCGGGCGTCGTGACCGGTTACCTCGCGAAGCAGAAGGTCGCCCAGGGCCAGGCCAACAACGCCGGGCAGGCCAAGGCCGGCCTGATCTGTGGCGCGGTCGGCGTCGGACTGGGCATCCTGCTGCTCATCCTGAGCGTGGTGGCCCAGGTCAATCTGCCCACCCAGCCCTGACGGGTTCGGTGTCGACGGGGCGCTCCGGGCTGGTCCGGGGCGCCCCGCGCACGCTCGACCCGGGCACCGGAGCGGGATGAGCGTGATGGCCTACGGCGTGGGGGCGCGGGTGAGCGCTCGGGTAGCGGCGGCACCGAGGAGTGCGCCGGCCGCGATGACCCCGGCCGCCACCGCGCCGACCTGCCAGCCCACCGGCCCGACCTGGGCCAGCCGGACCCGCGCCGAGCGGCCCGCCGGAG
>NZ_JAEVHL010000065.1 GCF_016803395.1 Micromonospora tarensis
CCGGTTCGCCGCGCGGCTCTGCGGACCGCGCCGGCCGGTGGATGCCGTCGACGGGCGCGCTCGCCCGGACGACCTGCCGGCCGGCGCCGGGCGACGCCGCCAGGCGATGAACCCGGCCACCGCCGCGATCACCGCCACCGCCAACCCACCCCACACCAGTCGGCTCGGTCCATCCTCGTCGGTCGACGTTATCGGCGCGGGCACCACCGTCGCCGCCGTCGGTTCGACCGCCGCCGTCGTGGGCGTCGACTCCTGCCCGGAGGACGAGTGTTGCTCGATGGCAGCCAGCAGCGACGGCTCCGGCTGGTTGGTCGGCGGGCTCCACCCCTGCGGCGCGGCGTCGGCCGCCCGGTGTAGCGGAACGTCGAGGTGCCGCGCACCGCGTCACCGTCCGAGGCGACGGAGAGGTAGCTCACCGAGTACTGACCGGCCGCCGGCAGATGGGCGACGGTCACCACCACCGGGAACCCGGTGGTGTACTCACGCGGCTCGAACACCCCGTTGACCAGGAAGTACTCCCGCACCGGTTTGTCCAGTGGCTTGGGTTCCCCGTACGTCCAGCCGTTGTCGACGCGGGCCCCGCCCGGAGCGGTGATGGTGAGGTACGCGTTCGCGGCCGCCTTCTCGGTGAAGTACAGCTGCACCGTCGTCAGCGGCTCACGCACCGTGCCGCCGTCCGCCGGCGTGGACATCGCGAGGGTTCCGTGAGCCGCCGCGGGCGTGCCGGTCGCGAGGAGGGCGACCGCAGAGGCGAGCAGGAGCGCGAGGAGGCCGGAGAGCACTCGCACCGGAGCCGGGGGGAGACGACGCATCTGAATATCCTCACCAAGGCGAGGCTTTTTTCAAAGAGGCGACCGGCTTTTTACCCGGATGACCGAAGTTGGCGACGAGCCGGCACTATGTTCCGGCCGTAGCCGCGCGGCCGGCGGCGACCCGGGGTACGGCCGCCGCCGGTCGCGGCCCGACGTCAGAGCCGGGAGGTGAAGGTGGCCAGGAAGCGGTGTGGCGTCACCGCGCCGGTGTTGTCGAAGCAGATGATGTCGACGTCGGCGTTGGTGGTGTACGTCCAGGGTTGGGTGAGGTGGCAGTAGTTGCTGCCGGTGCCCTGCGCCACCACCTGGGCGTGCGTCTCCTTGAGGCCGATCTGCGGGAAGGTCGCCAGGTAGCGGCCGGAGGGCGCCAGCGGCGCCACCGTGTTCGCGCCGACACCGAGCACCGAGTTGTCGTTCGTCGGGCCGCCGACGGCGGTACCCAGGTAGCCGAAGTACGACGGCGGGCCGAGCGAGCCGATCACCGGCCGCCGGCGGTGGTAGGAGAGGGCGAAGTCGGTGTTGACGAACGCGCCGGCCTGGTCATAGCAGAAGACGTACACCTGGACATCGCTGCCGACCGCGCCCCAGGAGTAGACCTTGCACCGGCGGGGTCCGGCGTTGGGCTGCACAGCGGTGACCTGGACGTTGCCGGCGAGCACCCCGGCCAGCCCCACCCCTGGCACCCGCACCAGGTACTGTCCGACGCCGACCGGCCCGGCCGTGTTCACCGCGCCCGTGGAGTTGTACGACTGCACCACGGCGCCGCTGACCCACTGCAGGTACGCGTGCGAGGTGCCGGCGGGCAGCACGCCGGAGCTGGTCGTCCAGAGCACGGTGAACGGGGTGTCGTCGCGGGTCCCGCCGGGCTTGTGGCACTGCACGTCGACGATCTCGTCAGTGCCGGACTGGAACCAGCGAACCACCTCGCAGTAGTGCCCGGTCCGGTTCACCGGGGTCACGTGCGGCACCCCCCGCGAGCTGGCACCCACCTGCGGGAAGCGGACCTGGAACCGGCCGGGCGCGAGCTTGATGCCGTCCGCCCAGGCGGCCGGGAACGCGGTCTTCCAGCTACCCCACTGCCGGCTGGTGTCCAACACGGTCCACACCGCGACGGTCGGGTCCTTGACGTACGCGAACCCCCAGCGGTCGGCGGTGGCCGCCGCGGCCGGTGCCGGGGGCACCAGCGCGCCGGCGGCCAGGACGGCGGCGAGTGCTGCCGTCACGAACGATCGGAGACGCATGTGTTCCTCCATTCGACGCGAACATGTCGGGGAGGAGTGTGCTGGTGGTGATGTCGTGGTCACAGTCGGCAACCGCGCGCTCTGGTGTCGGGTGTCCGCCACTCGTAGTGGCCCGGCCGGACAGCCGTCAGGCGGGTGTGGACCGGCGC
Organism: Micromonospora tarensis; assembly: GCF_016803395.1. Classification (GTDB taxonomy): domain Bacteria; phylum Actinomycetota; class Actinomycetes; order Mycobacteriales; family Micromonosporaceae; genus Micromonospora; species Micromonospora tarensis. The sequence goes on from NZ_JAEVHL010000065.1 coordinate 2,203, forward strand.
GGCGTCCCGGCCGCCACGACAGTGGCGATCAGGAGCACGGCCGCCGGCAGGAACGCGCCGCCGATGCCCAGCCCGAGCAGCAGCCCCCAGATGGTGATGACCAGCGCGGCGACCAGGTCGGCGAGCCAGGTCAACCGATCGAACCGCTGCGCGAGAACCGGCAGCGCGGCGGCGACGACGGGCACGCCGAGCAGGTAACCGGCCGCCGTCCCGGAGTCGTCCACGGTGTAGGGCGTCAGCACGGCGGCCACCAGCACGGTGATCACCAGAGCCGCCCATCGGGCGACCCTCCGAGGATCGGCGGGCCTGCGGACCAGCACCACGACGCCGACGAGCAGGACGGCGGCGATGGCACCGATGGTCGCCAGAGCAAGCATGATGTCCTCCTCGACGCGTCCCGAGGTCGCGTCAGCCGGCCGCGCATCGGGTGTCGCGTAGAGTCACCGTAGCGACGCCCCGGTCAGCGGGGAAGCTCTCGGGCACGTGCTCGACGACCCGGACGGCCTGTCACCGAGGGCGCAGGCATTCCTCCGCCGCGCCGGCACCCGGCAGCCGGAGCAGCCTCGGCTGCCGACCGAACTCCGGCGAGTGCCGGACCACTCGGGACGGCTGATCGCGGCACCCGCTGAGGTGATCGTCCGACGGGAGGGCTTCGCCGCCCGCTTCGGCGGTCTGCGCTATGACGTCCGCCGCAGCGTCCGAATCGGCGACGAGCGCCTCGACACTCTCCGCCACTGGCAGTTCGACCTGCTGGACAGCGTCCGGGCGGAGCCCGGCGGGTGGTCCTTCGGCTGGTACGGCGAGCGGGTGTCGTCACCCGTGTGCTGCCTGGTGCACACCGACGGCCGCTTCGGGGTGAGCGACGGCGGTCAGTTCGCTGGAGGCGTGGGTCCCGACCGGCGTCATCGGCACTCGCGTCGACGAGCTGGTGGGGGAGCTGCCTCCGGTACCGGAGGCGTCGGGGCCGGGTCAGCGGTGGTGGCGCTCCGCCGAACGGGCCGTCTGCGTGTTCCAGGCGTGGACCGGCCGCCGACCACGCCCCACCGCCGTGCTGGCCTGGAGCCGCGACGGCCGGGTGTGACGCCGCGTCAGGGCGCACCGCCGTCAGGGCGCGCGGGCGTCCGTGCCGCGCCGCCGTGCGCGCCGCGCGACAGCAGGCGGGCGACGGACGCGCCGAGCAGGATCAGCAGGTACATCACGCCGCACGCCACACTGGCCGGCACGGCGAGCTGCACCGCCTCGTCGACCAGGTTCGCCTCACCAAGGCTCTCGAGGGCGACGAACAGACCGCAGAGCAGCAGGACGACCTGCATCGCGACGATGTAGAACCAGGCGTGCCGGATCGGCTCCCGGTCCACGAGACCGGTGTGGACGACGGCGCAGACGGCCGTGGCGACACCCCACGCCGCACCGGTCACCACCCGCGCCGCCGGCGTGTCGGGCAGGTCCATCAGACCGGCGATGAGCAGCGCGAGCGGCATCCGGAACGCCAGGCCGGACAGGAACGACTCCGCCAACTCGTCCAGGCGTCGGCCGTACGGCTGCTCCAACGCCCGCTTGAACGTGCCGACGAGCGAGAGCCCGACGCTGATCCCGGTGCCGGCCAACGCGCTGAGCAGACTCGACAGCAGGATGTCGCGTGCGCCCAGGTCGGCGAGGCCGAGGGCCAGGACGAGCAGTTTGACGGCGACCACCACGACGTACACGATCGGCAGGCCGAGCAGGAAGGCGAAGATCGCCATGAGGGTGGTCTCTCCGGTGTGCTCGTCCAGCAGCGCCCACAGCAGCACACCGATGCCGTACACCACGGCTAGGCCGACCTCGCCGTGCCCACCCAACGCCTCGCCGATGAACCAGCCGAGCGCACCCGGCACGGCGACGGCGAGCACGCCCAGCGCGACAAGCATGCCCCCAGTGTGAGGCGGCGCGTCGAGCCCCGGCGGCGCTCCTCGTGCGGGTTGGCGCCATCCGTCGACGGCGACGACGGCAGGGATGGTCAGCGGCCGTCGAGCACCTCCCGCAACCGCGCGGCGAACTGCTCGGGCTTGCCCGCGTAGCCGAACTCGCCGCCGAGGAAGCCGCCGTGGTGGCTGGGGAACACCACGGCCTCCTGGCCGAGCAAGGCCGCGGTGCCCAGGGCGGTCCGCGCGGTGTACGTACCCGTCGACTCCTCGCCGACTGCGATCACGATCCGGGTGGGCGCCGCGCTGAGCAGGCTCGCGTCGGGGCGGTAGTCGGTGATCGCCCACGAATTCTGCGACAGCAGCGGGTCGTCGCGGCTGCCGTCGTCGTCGGTCGACATGCCGAACATCGCCGGGTCGGGGGTGGGCTGGGCGAAGTAGGCGTCGGTGAACTCGCCCTGCCAGGACGTCATCGCGATGAACGCGGCCATCCCGGCACCCGCGCCCTTCGCCTGGTACGCGTCGTAGAAGCCGGCCCGGGCATGCTCGGCGGCCGTGGCGTCGGGGAGCACCGCGTTGATCGGCGGTTCGTGTGCGACAAGCGTGGCGACGTCGCCGGGGTGGGTGGCGACCAGTTCGAGTGCGGTCACCGCGCCGCCGCTGCTGGCGAACACGTCGACCGGACCGGCGCCGAGCGCCTCGACCAGCAGGTGCAGGTCGGCCGCCTGCTGCTGCGGCGTGTGGTCGGTCCGGCCGTCCGTGCGGACGCTGCGGCCCAGGCCACGCGGGTCGTAGGTGACGACGGTGCGGTCGGTGAAGTGCGGGGCGAGCGCGGTGAAGCCCTCCGCCGTCATCGGCTGGCCGATCATCAGCAACGCCCGCCGGCCGTCGGCGGGGGGCAGCGGCCCACGCACGTCGTAGACCAGGTCGACGCCGGGTATGACGAAGGTGTGTGTCCGGATGTCCGTCATGGCGATGAGACTACGGCCGGCCGGGCCCCGATCGGCCTACCTGACGGCCCCGCCACCGCGGATATTCGCCGCGATCTCCGACGAGTCGTGCCCGGCCGCGACCCCTTCGACGAGAATCACCTCGCCGGTGAGGTGTCTCGTCCGCAGCGGTTTGATCTTCTGATAGTCGTTGGAGTGGTACCAGGCGCGGGCCCGGGCCAGGTCGGGAAACTCGATGACGACCAGGTCGCCCGGCCAGTCACCCTCAAGAACCTCGATGGCCCCGCCATGGACGATGAAGCGGCCGGCGAAAGGTGCCAGGGTGGCGTCGATCCGCTCCAGGTACTCCAGCACGTCGGCGTGGACGGGGGCCTTGCGGAGATGTGCGAGTGCGTACCCGGTCATGACTGTGCGTCCAGGAAGCCCGACACCTGGTGGCCCTCGGCGACGGTGAGCGGGTCGACGGAACGGCCCTCGGGGGCCCACAGGTCGTCGATGTCGCGGCGTCGCCGCACCGGATCGGTCTCGTTCCGGATCGCGATGTGCCGCTGCGCGATCTCGTGGTACGCGGTGGTCATGGAGCTCTCCTCGTCAGCCGGACTTGTCGTTCCGGGAGAGATCCTTTCCGCCGTCAGGTGGAGCTGTCGATTACCTCGCAGGTAATGGCCCGTGCGCCGGTACGGATCTACTGTCGGTGAAGTGACGATCATGACCAGGCCAGGACGACCGGTGGGGGAGTTGCTGCGCGACTGGCGCCGCACTCGCGGGCTGAGTCAGCTCGACCTGTCGATCGAGGCGGGAGTGTCGGCCCGACATCTGAGCTTCGTCGAGACCGGGCGATCCCGTCCGAGCCCGGACCTCATCCTGCGGTTGGCCGAACATCTCGGGATGCCGCTGGCCGAGCGCAACACGGTGCTGCTCGCCGGCGGCTACGCGCCGGCCTACCCCCGCCACGAGCTGGCCGATCCCGAACTGGCACCGGTACGTGCGGCCGTTCGGCGGATCCTCGACGGACACCACCCGTTCCCCGCGCTCCTCGTCGACCAGCACTGGCATCTCGTCGACGCCAATCCCGCCGTCGCCCTGTTCACTTCGGACGCGCCGCCCCACCTGCTCACCGAACCGATCAACGTGCTCCGGCTCAGCCTGCACCCCGACGGCCTGGCGCCGCGCATCCTCAACCTGCCCGAGTGGCGTGCCCACCTGCTCAACCGGTTGCACCGGCAGGCGCTGGCCGCCAACGACCCGGTACTGCTCGACCTGCACGAGGAGCTTCGCGGCTACCCCGACCCGGGGCCTGCCCCGGAACCTGTCAGCGATGCCCTCTCCCGTGTCCTCATTCCGCTCCGCTACCGCCACAACGATCAGGAGCTGTCCTTCGTCAGCACCACGACGCTCTTCGGTACGCCACGGGATGTCACCGTCTCGGGGTTGGCCGTCGAGGCGTTCCTCCCCGCCGACCGGTCGACCACCGAAGCGCTTCACACCCTTGCCGCGTCCCGACCGGGCCGGGGTGGTGGGGACGGCGGCGGCTGACGGAGCGCATCGTCGATGATCTCCGGCAACCGCCGGGCGACCCCGGCGAGGAGGTCCGCGACCTGGACGCGCGGGTCGTCACGGGAGTCCACCATCACCAGCCCGGCCAGCGGCGACACCCCGTTCGGCAGTGTCCCGGGCGGGCCGTTGCCCGCCGTCGAGCCGCCGCCGGCCAACGTCCGCTGGAGACGGGTCAACCGGTCGGCGGTCAACGCGCTCTGCTCGTCGTGGGTCACCAGCACCTGCCGCCGCCCGCCGCTCCAGGACAGCACGGTCTCCGCCAGCGCCGGCAGCAGCGGTTCCAGTGGCGGGGGAACCGACCGGTCGTCGTTGTCGAGTCGGGCCACCACGGCGCGCACCCGGCTCGGGTCGAGCGCGGCGAGGACGTCGTCGGTCGCGCCACCGAGCCGGTGTCGCCGCAGCGCGTCCCGGGCCTGGAAGAACCGGTGCACCGTGCGGTGCGCCGGAAGCCGCCGCTTCATCCGTACGAGGTCGACGAACGCGGCCAGGAACGCGTTCCAGTCGTCACCGGCCGAGCGTCCGGCCTCGTGCAGGGCGAGCGCGGTCGGACGGTGTTCGTCGGCCAGGCGAGTGCCCGCCGCGTAGGACGGCTCGGCCAGCAGGAGATCGACGACCCGGGTGACGAGAAAGAACTCCTTGTCGATCAGGTGGACGTGCGCCCGGCCGGCCAGCGCCGTTAGCAACCACTCCAGGGCCTCGGCGGCCTCCGAGCGGCGCAGGAACTGCCCGGACTTCAGCTCGTGCGGCGAGAACCGGAACCCGGACCGCAGGGACGTGATGAGCGCGACGGCCTCGTCGACGACCAGATCGACGCTCGCGTGCGTGATCACCGGGGCGGTCGAGTGCAGCAGGTTGGTGCCGGAGAAGCCCGACTCGTCGCAGGCGATCTCCACGACCGGGCCCACCACGAGGGCGTCGCTCGGCGGCAGCCCGCCCTGGAGGGGAGGTCTCACCTCCCGGCCCTCGCCATGCCGGCCATAGTCACCCGCGCGCACGGACGGAACAACCCGATTGTGAAGCCGTGCCACCCGCGGGAGACGAGGAGAGTTCCCGCCAGTGGTCGGCTCAGCGGCGCGGCTCGATGGCAATCCACGTCGTGTGGGACAGGTCACATCCTTCCGGGTGACGGCCCTGCTCGGATGCACTTATGGTCATGGTCCGATTTCAAATTCGGAATCCAGCAGGGACCACGGGGGCCCTTGTGGACGGAGCACGCTGATCGGCCCGGGTCGTCGACCAACGACCCGGATCGAAGCCGTCGTGTCACTGGTCGTGTCGGGTGTTGACCCGCTTCGGTAGCCAGGATCACTCCGGCGCACTCCTCTCAGCCCTCACGTCCCGATCAGAAGGGGTCGCATTGTCATCGTCGTACCCATGGCGCACAGCGCGAGGCGCTGTCCTGCTTGTTGCCGTCGTGACCGCGGGGCTGCTCAACGCCGTTCCCTCCCAGGCCGTCAGCTCGGGGACCGTCGTCACTGACGGCTCCTTCGACTTCGCAGCCAAGATCGATATTGGCGGCGGGCTGCGGGGTTGCAGCGGGGCCCTGGTCAACCCGCAATGGGTGCTCACCGCGAAGAGTTGCTTCAGCGTCGACGGTCAGCCGGTCACCGCCGGCCCGCCGGCCAAGCCGGCCACGGTCACCGTTGGGCGGCCCGACCTGACGAAGTCGACCGGTGCGGTCCGCTCCGCGGTCCAGTTGGTCCCGCACCCCGATCGGGACGCTGTTCTGGTCCGGCTGTCCGACCGGGTGGCGGTAGCTCCGGTGCCGCTGGCCGCAGGTGCACCGACCGTCGGCGAGCAGCTGAAGGTCGCTGGATTCGGCCGCACCGCCACCGAGTGGGTGCCGGACCAACTGCACGTCGGCACCTTCTCGGTGCAGTCCGTGGAGAGTGCCACAGTGGGGATGCTCGGGCTCGATCAGGCCACCATCTGCCGCGGCGACCTGGGTGGTCCGACTGTTCGGCTGGTCAACGGCAAGCCCCAGCTGGTGGCCCTGCACCTGACGTCGTGGCAGGGTGGCTGCCTGGCTGAGACCGAGACCCGCCGTGATGCGGTGGAGACCCGAGTGGGCGATCTGGGGACCTGGCTCAGTGCCAACGCTCCGGTGGCGGCGGACAACGGCGGCACCGACTTCAACGGTGATGGCCGGGACGATGCGGCGATGCTCTACCGGTACACCGACACCTCGATCGAGTCGTTCACCTCGTTGAGTAACGACGCCGGCGGGTTCGGGGCGTTCAACGGCAGTTACAAGCTTCCGGTGAACTCGTGGGGTTGGGACTCGTTCAAGACGATCACCGGGGACTTCAACGGTGACGGGCGCTCGGACCTCGCCGCGATGTACTACCAGAGCAACGGCTCCATCACCATGCACACCGCGTTGGCGAACATCAGCGGCGGATTCGGTGCCTTCGCGGGGAGCCTGACCATCCCGGCCAGCGAGGGCCGGCTGTGGGACTCGATCCGCTTGTTCAGTGGTGACTTCAACGGTGATGGCCGTGCCGACGCCGCGATGCTCTACCGCAACGCCGACACCTCGATCGACCTGCTCACCTCGTTGGGCAACGAAGCCGGCGGGTTCGGGGCGTTCACCGCCAGCTACAAGCTTCCGGCGAGGTCGTGGGGTTGGGACTCGTTCAAGACGATCACCGGGGACTTCAACGGTGACGGGCGCTCGGACCTGGCCGCCATGTATTACCACAGCAACAACTCGATCTCGTTGAACACGGCGCTCGCGAACGCCAACGGCGGGTTCGGTGCGTTCACCACGAGCCTGACCATCCCGGCCAGCGAGGGCCGGCTGTGGGACTCGATCCGCTTGTTCAGTGGTGACTTCAACGGTGATGGCCGTACTGACGCCGCGATGCTCTACCGCAACGCCGACACCTCGATCGACCTGCTCACCTCGTTGGGCAACGAAGCTGGCGGGTTCGGGGCGTTCACCGCCAGCTACAAGCTTCCGGTGAAGTCGTGGGGTTGGGACTCGTTCAAGACGATCACCGGGGACTACAACGGTGACGGACGCTCGGACCTCGCCGCGATGTACTACCAGAGCGACGGCTCCATCACCATGCACACCGCGTTGGCGAACACGAGCGGCGGATTCGGTGCCTTCGCGGGGAGCCTGACGGTGCCGGCAACCGCCCGGTGGAAGTGGGACGCGATCCGTCTCTTCTGACTCGTCCGGTCTCTGCTGTGACTACCTGCTGTCCTGGTTGAGCCTCGTCTTGCCTGGCTGAGGTCGAACAGGCGTCGGGCCGGTTCGTTGTCGGGCTGTCCCGGGTGAGCGAGCGCAGTGCGTGATGGGCCTCCGTCCAACAGGGCGGGGGCCCATTGCTGTGGGCGCCGGGCGGCCCGTCGAACCGCTCCCGTACATCTGATGTATCCGGCCATTGATAGACGGTGTCCTGGTGGAGTGCCCAGGGTGCCCAGGCGCTGAGCTGCGCCGGCGGCCCGATGGGTCCGGTGCGAAGGGCGACAGGGTGCACGTTCCACCAATCGATCGACCATTGCCTATTCTGTGGCCCCGGAGTAACCTTCGCGAAACACATCGGATGTCTGGCTTGCTCGGAGCCCGGCGTCGACCTGCTCAGCAAGGGTCCCGGTTGGCCCCACCAAGCGGATCCCCGTGTCGGGTCCCACAGTTAGTCACGCTTCGGGGTGGCCGGACTGGTCACCGTTTGGAGGATCGATGTCAGACCTGACCCGACGGCAAGCCCTCAAGGTCGGCGCGGCCGGTGCGGGCGGCGCTCTCCTGCCGTTGCCGTGGACGGCCGCGGCCCGAGCGGACGCGGTGGCCCCGCCGCAGGTGTTGGCCGCCGGGGACATGGCGCTCTGGTACGACGAGGGCGCCGGCACCGACTGGCTGCGGGCGCTCCCGATCGGCAACGGCCGGCTCGGCGCCATGGTCTTCGGCAACGTCGACACGGAACGTCTCCAGCTCAACGAGGACACGGTCTGGGCCGGCGGCCCGCACGACCCCAGCAACCCTCGGGGCGCGGCGGCGCTGCCGGAGATCCGGCGGCTGGTCAACGCCAACCAGTGGACCCAGGCCCAGGATCTGATCAACCAGACCATGATGGGCAACCCGGGCGGTCAGCTGGCATACCAGACCGTCGGCAACCTGCGGCTCGCCTTCGGCTCCGCCAGCGGGGCGTCGCAGTACAACCGGACGCTCGACCTCACCACCGCCACCGTCACCACGTCGTACGTGCTGAACGGCGTGCGCTACCAGCGTGAGGTGTTCGCCAGCGCGCCGGACCAGGTCATCGCGATCCGGCTGACCGCCGACCGCAGCGGCTCGATCAGCTTCACCGCCACCTTCGACAGCCCGCAACGCACGACGGTGTCCAGCCCGGACGGCTCCACCATCGGCCTCGACGGCGTCTCCGGGAACATGGAGGGTGTCACCGGCGCGGTCCGCTTCCTCGCGCTGGCCAACGCCACCGTCAGCGGCGGCTCGGTGTCCAGCTCCGGCGGCACCCTGCGGGTCACCAACGCCACCAGCGTGGTCCTGCTGATCTCGATCGGTTCCAGCTACGTCAACTACCGCAACGTCGGTGGCGACTACGGGGGCATCGCGCGGCAGCGCCTCAGCGCCGCCCGGGCCAGCAGCTTCGACCAACTGCGGAGCCGGCACGTCGCCGACTACCAGGCGCTGTTCAACCGGGTCACCCTGGACCTGGGTCGCACCTCCGCCGCCGACCAGACGACCGACGTCCGGATCGCCCAGCACAACAGCGTCAACGACCCGCAGTTCTCCGCGCTGCTGTTCCAGTTCGGCCGCTACCTGCTGATCTCGTCATCGCGGCCCGGCACCCAGCCGGCCAACCTCCAGGGCATCTGGAACGACTCGCTGACCCCCTCCTGGGACTCGAAATACACGATCAACGCCAACCTGCCGATGAACTACTGGCCGGCGAACACCACGAACCTGGCCGAGTGCCACAACCCGGTGTTCGACATGGTCCGGGAGCTGTCGGTCGCCGGCGTCCGTACCGCACAGCTGCAGTACAACGCGGGCGGCTGGGTCACCCACCACAACACCGACGCGTGGCGGGCCACCGCCGTGGTGGACGGCGCGTTCTGGGGGATGTGGCAGACCGGCGGCGCCTGGCTGTCCACCCTGATCTGGGACCACTACCTGTTCAACGGCGACATCGAGTTCCTCCGGACGAACTATCCGGCGATGAAGGGCGCCGCGCAGTTCTTCCTGGACACCCTGGTCACCGAGCCGACCCTCGGCTACCTGGTGACCAACCCGTCGAACTCACCGGAGCTCAGCCACCACGCGAACGCCAGTGTGTGCGCCGGCCCCACCATGGACAACCAGATCCTGCGGGACCTCTTCGACGGCGTCGCCCGGGCCAGCGAGATCCTCAACGTGGACAGCACCTTCCGGGCCCAGGTCCGGGCCACCCGGGACCGGCTGCCCCCGATGAAGATCGGCTCGCGCGGCAACATCATGGAGTGGCTCTACGACTGGGTGGAGACCGAGCCCAACCACCGGCACATCTCGCACCTGTACGGGCTGGCTCCGAGCAACCAGATCACCAAGCGCGGCACTCCGCAGCTGTTCGAGGCGGCCCGGCGCACCCTCGCGCTGCGCGGCGACGACGGCACCGGCTGGTCGTTGGCCTGGAAAATCAACTTCTGGGCGCGGATGGAGGAGGGCAAGCGAGCCCACGACCTGATCCGCTACCTCGCCACCACCGCCCGGCTCGCGCCCAACATGTTCGACCTGCACCCGCCGTTCCAGATCGACGGCAACTTCGGCGCCACCGCCGGCATCGCCGAGATGCTGCTCCAGAGCCACGCCGGTGAGCTGCACATCCTGCCGGCCCTGCCGCCGGCCTGGCCGACCGGGAAGGTGACCGGCCTGCGGGGTCGCGGCGGGCACACGGTCAGCGTCACCTGGAGCAACGGTCAGGCCACCGAGGTGCTCGTCCGGCCGGACCGGGCCGGCACCGTGCGCCTGCGCGCCCGGATTCTCACCGGCACCGTCACGGTGGTCGACACCGCCGACGGTACGTCACCCCGGGTCACCCGGATCGAGTCGGACCTGATCGAGGTCGCCGTGCAGGCCGGGCGCACCTACCGGGTCACCAGCTCGGGAGCGACGACGCCGACGCTGGAGCAGAGCTTCACCAACGCCGGTATCACCAACGACAGCAACACGAACGTCGGCAACTTCGACGGCAACGGGGCCAGCCTCTCCGCGCAGGCACTGGCGCAGGCCGGTGCCAGCCCGGGCGCCACGGTGAGCCGCAACGGGGTGAACTTCCGCTGGCCCAACGTCAGCCCGGGCACGGCCGACAACGCCGTCGCCTCGGGCCAGACCATCGGCATCAGCGGCACCGGCAGCACCCTCGGCTTCCTGCTGGCCGGCACCTACGGCGCGGTGTCCGGAACCGGGACCGTGGTGTACGCCGACGGCACCCGCCAGACCTTCACCTTGAGCACGCCCGACTGGTACGGCGGCCCGAACTCCGGTGGCACCGCCGCCATCGTGTCCGCGTACCAGAACCGGCCCAACAACACCCGCCAGGCCACCGCCGCCTGCGTCTACTACGTGGGTGTGTCGTTGCAGAGCAAGGCGGTGACCCAGGTCGTGTTGCCGAACATCAGCGCCCGGCCGGCCGCCAACGTACCGACCATGCACATCTTCGCCATCGCGATCGGGGGCTGACCGCGGCGGATACCGCACACGGTGTAGGCGACCGGGCCCGTCCCCCACCGGGGACGGCGGTCGTGGTCAGCGCCGACGGATCTGTTCGCCCCGGCTGGCGATCCGGAAGTGGTCGAAGGCGACGTCCAGGTCGGTGGAGTTGCCGGCCCGGTTGAAGGCCAGCAGCCCGGCCTTCGTCGGCTCGGCGTTCAGCGTCGTCGAGCCGACGAAGCGGTAGACGCTTCCGTCGCTGGAGTAGTAGGCGCGGTAGCTGCCGCCGATCTTGGTGAGTCGGAGCCAAATGGCCCCGTCAGCCCCGACGATCCGCTGGGCGTCCGCCCCGGTGATCTCCACTGTCGACGTCGCGCCGTTCTGCTCACGAAGGAAGACGACCCGGGCCTTGTTGACCGCCGCGGTCGCGTTGCCCATCTCCCAGGCGAGCTTCACGTAGTTGTCGTCGTCCGCGTACGCGAGAACCCCGCCCTGCTCGTTGTCGCTGGCGAGTGGACGGGAGAAGACGACCTTGGACTCGGCCGTCCAGTCGCCGTTGACGTCCTGCACCGCCAGGTTCCTCGCGGTGTTGGTGCTGCCCTGCAGGTCGCCCTGCTGCGCGGTGACGACCAGCGACCCGTCGCCAGCCGCCACCTGCTGTCGTCCGGCCGGACCCACTGCCACTGCCCGCCGAGTGGGGTCGAGGTGAAGTCGTCGCTGCCGGTGATCGCGGTGTTCAGGTCCACCGTGTAGACCGACGACGCCGCACCGTTGGTGACGGTGACCCGGGCCTGCCCGGTGACGTCGCCGCCTGCTCGACAGTGACCGAGGCGCCGGGTCGGCGGCGCTGGCGGTGACCGTCGGCACGGTCGTCGACCCGGCCGGCACGAGGACGTTGTAGTGCGGCACCGTCGGCGAGAACGACCGCAGCGGCGTGTCGTCGACGCGCAGCGCCGTCAGTGTCGTGTCCGGCACCAGGTCGAAGACGTAGTTCTTCACCAGCGGGCCGAAGAAGCTCTCCGTGGTGACCTTGACGACCGCCCGCCCGGGCACGCCGGCCGCCTGGGAGACGATCTCGTAGCGCGCCTTCCGGTCGCCGTCCGCACCGCCGTGATGGTCGGCGACGCCCCGGCCGGCACCGGAATGGGGTACGAGGCCTCCGACAGGTTGAAGCCGCCGAACTTCCTACCGTTCACCACGATCGTGGCGGAGAGCGGCGCGTTGTCGACCGGGATGTCCCGCCCGCTGAACTCCTTCCAGTAGTTCACCGAGGTGTCCCGCCAGTCGGCGGCGTCCGCCTCGTGGACGGCCAGCTTGGCGCGGACCTCCGCGAACCGGCGCGCGTCGATGTCCGGTTGGAGCGCGTCCCAGGTCTCCCGCATCCAGGTGACGTACTGCACGCCCATCTGGTAGCGGTAGACCAGCTCGTCCCAGAACGTTCGGCCGCTGTCCATCCGGTGACCCCACGGCACGTGGTGGAACCACATCAGCAGGTTCTCCGGGACCGAGTCGATGTCGCCGTAGCGCTGCCGCAGGCGGGGGAAGTACTGGGCGGCCAGGTTGCTGCCGGTGGGGGAGCGGTCGAAGCCGAGGCCGACGCTGTCGGCCTTGTTGTAGTAGACCGGGCTCCAGTCGTCGCGGCCCGCCCAGTCGGCGGGATCGGGGCGGTAGTGGGCGCCCTCGGCGAACTGGTGGCCGATGCCCAGCGGCGTCTGGTAGCTGACCAGCGCCTCCCAGGAGCCCATCATCATCTTCCGGATGGTGTGCACGACGCGCCTGTCGTTGCTCCAGGTCATCCGTACCCAGTCGGTCGCGATGTCCGCCGAGTCGAGCGTCCAGTCCCACGCCTGGCGGCCGAAGGCGAAGAGGTTCGCCTGGGAGAAGTGGTGCCCGGTCAGGTTGTCGGCGTTGCCGAGGTTGGCGACACCGACGATGGCGGTGTCCGGGTGGTGCTGGGCGGTGCCGTCGACGATGTCGCCGACCAGGCGCTCCCTCAGCAGCTTGCCGTTCTCGTCGGTCGCGTACGTGTCGGTCTTGAGGATCTCCTCGTACATCGGGCCGAGGTAGGTCAGCATCCAGTTCTGGCCGGTGTACTCCTGGGTGATCTGGAGTTCCAGGGCCTGGTTGGTGTTCTCCATCCGGCCGAACATCGGGTGGATGGGCTCCCGGGCCTGGAAGTCCAGCGGCCCGTTCTTGGTCTGCAGGAACACGTTGTCGGCGAAGCGCCCCCGGCTGCCGTCCGGTTGCAGCTCGTCGTCGATCGGCCCGAACTCCAGGTAGGCCCGCTTCAGCCGGTCGTTGTCGACCTCGGCGTTGTAGACGAACGTCCGCCAGTGCACTGTCATCCCCAGCGGCGCCACCGCGGCGGCGATGGCGTTGGCGCCGTCACCGTGGTCGTACCCGAAGTCCTGTGGGCCCGGCTGACCCTCCGAGTTGGCCTTCACGGTGAGACCCATGAAGTCCGGAATGGCGGTCTGGATCTGCTGGGCCGCCGGTGCCACCAGCCCCGGAAGTCGGCACCGTACGGGTCGAGTTGACTGTTGGTCAGCGTGTCCGGCGCGAACCGGCTGTCGGTGGGCGCGGTGTACCGGATCGACAGGCCCAACCTGATGCCGTACGGACGCAGCGCGTCGGCGAGCGCGGCCTCCTGCGCGATGCGCGCGCTCGTCAGGTACGCGTTGTCGGCGTTGACGTTGTTGATGGTGATGCCGTTGATCCCCAGCGACGCCAGCGCGCGGGCCATCACCAGGTAGCGGTCCAGGATGACGGGCAGGTTCCGCCCCGCGCTGGCCCCGGTCGCGGCGAAGTTGAAGACCGCCCCGCTCTCCCCGTTCACGCCGCCCAGCCCGGTGGCGTTGTTGCCGGCGTAGAGACGCTCGGTCTCCCAGTTGTTCAGCAACCGGTGCTTGATCTTCGGTGACTCCGCGACGCGGAGGTGGTCGACGGGTTTCTGCGTCTGCATGAGCCGCAGGAAGGCGAAGGTTCCGTACAACGCGCCGAGGTCGGTGTTGCCGGCGATGACGGTGAACCGTGCCCTCCCGCTGGACACCGAGCGGACGAGATAGCCCTCGTCGCCGACCCGGGCCAGCTCACCGGCCGGGATGGCCCGGCCCACCAGCGGTGAACTCGCCGGCGTGCCCACCACCACCGCGCCGTCCGGGACCCGGTCCGCGTCGACGGTGGTCACCGGTATCGACTGACCCAGCAACCCGCCCAGCCCACGCACCAGCTCGTCCCGGGCGGCGCCGAGCGTCGTCTCGACCAGTTTCTCGCGGGACCCGGGGGCCATGGCGAGGTCCGCCGTGTGCCGGTGCACCTTTGTGGCGTCGGCGTTCTGCACCACGATCGCCGAGGCCGCCCGGCGGTAGTCCCGCAGCAGCTTCGCGTCGCTGACCGGCACGTACCGCAGCCACAGGTCCGAGCCGCTGTAGTCGTCCGGCGACCCGGCCGCCGCGACGGGTGCCGTGGCGACCGTGAGGGTGGCCGCGACGGTGGCGAGCGCCGTGCCCAGCACCACGAGTGTTCGTCGTAGCCCGGGCACCGAAGGTCGGTTCATCGCCGTCTCCTCGTTCGTCCGCTGAGAGACGCCGCACGGCCCGCCGCGCGAGCGCGACGACGTCGATAGATGGGTGGTTGTCGATCCTCGGCGACCCGGTCCCGCCTCGGCAACGAGTTGTCGCTTCTTGTCGCGGAGCCGGGCGGGCTCAGCGCGGGCGGGGCACCGGGCTGGGCGCGGGCCGCTGTCGTACCCACTGTGGTCGGGCCCGACCGGGGACGACCCTGCGCGCGGCGGTCGAGTGGCGGACGACCAGGCGTACCGGTAGCACCATGGGCCGGCCGGTGTGCCCCGGTGCCCCCTGGATCATCGTGAGCAGGTGCCGGGTCGCGGCCGAGCCCTCCGCGTAGAGCGGCGCCGCGACAGTGGTCAGCCCGGGTGTGACGAGGTCGGCGGCGAGGATGTTGTCGAAACCGACGATGCTGACGTCGCCCGGGACCCGGACGCCCATCCGGGCGAGGCCACGGATGAGCCCGATCGCCAGCTGGTCGTTGAAGGCGAGGACGGCGTCGCGGGTCGGGCGTAGAGCTCCCGGGCGGCTCGCTCGCCGCCCTCGATGGTCGGGCTGAACGGCCCGATCTGGCGCACCTTGATCTCCAGCTCCAGGCCCGCTTCGAGCAGCGAGCGCCAGCGGATGCCGTTGGGCCAGGACGCCTGCGGCCCGGCGACGTAGGTGATGTGATCGTGCCCCAGCTCGCCGAGGTGCTCGACGGCCCGTCGCACCCCACGGGGATTGTCCGTCACCACGCAGGGCACGTCGGCGATCACCCGGTTGAGGACCACCACCGGCCGCTGCTTGGCGAACATCCGGATGGCCGAGTCGGACATCCGGCTGCTGGCCAGCACGATGCCGTCGACTGTCGACATGGTGCGTTCGACCGCCGCCCGTTCGAGCCGGTCGGACTCCTGGGCGTCGATCAGCACCGTGGTGTACTCGCCGTCGGCCGCGGCCTCCTGCGCGCCGCGTACGATCTCGGCGTACACCGGGTTGGTGATGTCGGCGATGACCAGCGCGATCATCCGGGTGCGGGCGGTGGTGAGGGCGCGGGCCAGCGGGTTGGTCCGGTAGCCCAACCGCTCGGCGACCCGCCTGACCCGTTCGGCGGTCTCGGAGTTGACGCGGCTCGGTCTGGAGAAGGCACGCGACACCGTGGACGGTGAGACGTCGGCCTCGGCCGCGACGTCGTAGATGGTGGCCCTCTTGTCTGGCGGCCTGGTCTGGTCGGGCATTGTCATGCTCCTCCCGGCTGCGCGCCATGATCATGCTATGACGTCGGTGAATGCGCGGCAATGCCTCCGCAACAAATCGGGGGTGAGACCGCGTTCGGGGCGAGGCAATACATGGCAACCCGTTGCCGTCGCCGCCCACCGGCTGTCCCAATCGGTACGGATGACACCTGTGGGAGGAATCGGCTATGGGTATGACGCGGCGCGGCGCTCTCCTGATCACGGCATCGTCGCTCCTGGTGGGAGCGGTCGGCTGCGGGGCGCCCGAGGCTCCCGGCCAGACCTCGGGCGACACCACCGGCGAGGTGCCGCAGCGGCCCGGCAAGCCCGTCACGCTCAACGTCCTCGATGTGGCCGGCAACCTCCAGCTGACGCAGGGCATGATCGACGAGTTCGTCGCCAAGAACCCCGAGGTGATCTCCCGGGTGACCTATTCGAAGGCGCCGGCGCCCGAGCTGGCCGGAAAGATCAAGGCCCAGCAGGGCGCGAACCGGGTGGACATCGGTCTCGTGCTGACCGGCGTCGACGGTCTGGCCGCCGGCATCGAGCAGGGGCTCTGGATCGACCTGTTGCCGACCTTCCAGGATCGCCTCGGCGGCATGCGCGACTACCTGGAACCGGCCGCCGCCATGCAGCGGCTCGCCGGCAACGCGGGCGTCACCGTCACCTACTACCCGTCGGGCCCGCTGCTCGAATACCTGCCGTCCCGCCTCGCGACGCCGCCGACCAGCGCGGACGCACTGCTCGCCTGGGCCAAGGCCAACCCCAGGCGGTTCCAGTACGCCCGGCCGGCCAACTCCGGGCCGGGCCGGACGTTCCTGATGGGGCTGCCCTACATCCTGGGCGACACCAACCCCAAGGACCCGACCTCGGGGTGGGACAAGACCTGGGCCTTCCTCAAGGAGCTGGGCCAGTACGTCGACTACTACCCGTCCGGCACCACCGAGACGATGAAGAACCTCGCCAACGGCACCGCGCGCCTGATCGTCAGCACGACCGGGTGGGACATCAACCCCCGGGTGCTGGGCACGGTGCCGAAGGAGGCCCGGATCGCCACCATCGACGGCTTCCACTGGGTCACCGACGCGCACTACGCCGTCCTGCCCAAGGGCGTGTCGACCGACACCCAGGCCGCGGTGCTGGCCCTGCTGGCGTTCATGCTCACCCCGGAGCAGCAGGCGAAGGCGTACGACGAGGGCTACTTCTACCCCGGCCCGGCGGTGCAGGGCGTCCAGCTCTCGTCGGCGCCGCAGAAGAGCCAGGACGCGATCCGGGAGTTCGGTCGCCCCGAGTACGACGCGCTGATCGCCGGGCACCCGACCGAGGTTCCCCTCGACGCCAAGAGCCTGGTGGCGGCGTTCAGCCGGTGGGACCGCGAGATCGGCGGCGGGAAGGTCAAGCAGGGATGAGCGCCTTCTCCCGGCTGCGACTGGACGGGGTGTCCCGCCGGTTCGGCGGCCAGGCCGCGCTGACCGAGCTGGACCTGACGATCGAGGCGGGCGAGTTCATCGCCCTGCTCGGCCCGTCCGGCTGCGGCAAGTCGACAGCGTTGAACTGTCTCGCCGGGCTGCTGCCGTTGACGGCGGGGAGCATCTGGCAGGACGAGCGCCGGATCGACACGCTGCCACCGGAGCGGCGCGGTTTCGGCATGGTCTTCCAGAGCTACGCCCTCTTTCCGCACCTGACGGTCCGGGCGAACATCGCCTTCGGGCTGCGCATGCGGCGGCTGCCGAAGGAGGAGACGCGCCGACGCACGGCGGAGGCGCTGCGGCTGGTGCGGCTGGAGGAGCACGTCGACAAGCTGCCCGGGCAGCTCTCGGGTGGCCAGCAGCAGCGCGTGGCGATCGCCCGCGCGGTGGTGTTCGAACCGTCCCTCGTGCTGATGGACGAGCCGCTGAGCAACCTCGACGCCAAACTGCGCCTGGAGATGCGTACCGAGATCCGCCGGCTGCACCAGTCGTTGGGGCTCACCACCGTCTACGTGACCCACGACCAGGAGGAGGCGCTGTCCCTGGCCGACCGGCTGGTGGTGCTGCGGGAGGGGCGGGTGCAGCAGGTTGGCTCCCCGCGGGAGCTGCACACCCGACCGGCGAACTGGCACGTCGCCGACTTCATGGGCTACCGGAACCTGTGGCGGGGGCGGGTCACGCGGGTGGACGACGCGGTGGTCACCGCCGAGTCGGCCGGCCAGCGCCTGCTCGGCGAGGCGGTGGGAGACCTCCGGACCGGGGCGGAGGCGGTGCTGGCGGTGCGCCCCGAGGACATCCGCGTCGACGGGGCCGGCGAGACCCGCAACGCCCTGTCGGCGACCGTCGAGGTGGTGGAGTACCAGGGCCGCGAGTTGGCGGCCGAGGCCCGCACCGACACCGGCCTGCTGCTGCACCTGCGCACCGAGCGGCGGATCGCACCGGGCGACCAGGTCAAGCTCGCTGTCGACCCGCGACGGCTGCTCGTCTATCCCGACGGCCCGGCCCACCGCCCGGAGGACCAGGGGGCGACGCGGTGAGCGGCGCCGGGCCCGACAGGCCGCTGGCGCACTGGCGGCACCGGCTCGCCGAGCGGGGCGTCGACCGTCAGCTCTGGCTGCTGGTCCCGGCCCTGGTCTTCGTCGTCGCCCTGTTCGTCTACCCGTTCTGCTACGGACTGACACTGTCGTTCCAGCCCACCAACGGCGGGCCGTTCAGCGACTACGCCCGGTTCTTCTCCGACGCCTACGAGCGGGGCACGATCTGGATCACGCTGCGGATCGCGTTGCCCGCCGCGCTGCTGAACGTCCTCGCCGCGGTGCCGATCGCCTACCGGATGCGTGGCCGGTTCCGGGGCAAACGGCTGGTCACCACAGTGCTCGTCGTGCCGATCACGCTCGGCACCGTCCTCACCGCGCAGGGGCTGCTGAACTTCCTCGGCCCGACCGGCTGGTTCAACCGGATCCTGCTCGCCACGCACCTGGTCGACGAGCCGGTGCGGCTGACCCACAACTACTGGGGCGTGTTCTTCTCGCTGGTGATCACCGGCTTTCCGTTCGCGTTCCTGCTGGTGCTGTCGTACCTCTCCGGCATCGATCCGACCCTGGAACGGGCGGCGGCGACGCTCGGCGCGGACTGGCGTCGCCGGTTCACCCAGGTGACCCTGCCGCTGCTGATGCCCGGCCTGGCCACCACCTTCTGCCTGACGTTCGTGCTGGCGTTCAGCGTCTTCCCGTCGGCCGTCCTGGTCGGCAACC
This sequence comes from Micromonospora tarensis, assembly GCF_016803395.1. Taxonomy (GTDB): domain Bacteria; phylum Actinomycetota; class Actinomycetes; order Mycobacteriales; family Micromonosporaceae; genus Micromonospora; species Micromonospora tarensis. The sequence goes on from NZ_JAEVHL010000065.1 coordinate 21,275, forward strand.
CGGCCGGTGAGACCCGGGTCATCTCCCTCGCCGCCTACCAGGCGGCCTACGAGCGGTACGACTACCCGTACGCGTCGGCGATCGCAATGATCATGGGCTTCGTCGAGCTGGTCATCATCGCGGTGGTGCTGGCCGCTCGCAGCCGCTTCTACACCGGCTCCACCGGAGGCAAGGGCTGATGGCGACGACGACCGAGGCACCACCGATACGGCCCCCCGACACGACGCGGCGACGGCGGCGGATCGCCGCGCGGCCGGCCGCCTGGATCGTCTGGGGCGTCGTCGTCTTCTTCTTCCTCAACCTCCTGGGCGTCGTGGCGTCCGTGCTGGTCAGCTCGTTCGGCCAGAGCTGGTTCGACACCTGGCTCCCCGACGGCTACACCACCAGCTGGTACGCCCGAGCCTGGGACGAGTTCGCGCTCCTGTCGGTGATCGTCGTGACGCTGGAGGTCTCCGTACTCGTCGTGGGCCTCTCCCTGCTGATCGGCGTGCCGGCGGCGTACGCCCTCGCCCGGCGGTCGTTCCCGGGCAAACGGCTGGTCTTCCTCGTGTTCCTGCTGCCCATCCTGATGCCACCCATCACCTACGGCATTCCGCTGGCGACAGTGCTCTACAAGTTCGGTCTGGCCGGCAACATGTCCGGGGTCGTGCTCGCCAACCTCGTACCATCGGTGCCGTTCGTCATCCTGACCATGACCCCGTTCATCGAGCAGATCGACCCGCGGATCGAGAGCGCCGCCCGGATGTGCGGCGCGGGCCTGCGTACGGTGTTCCTCCGGGTCCTCACCCCGTTGCTCGTGCCGGGCATCCTCGCCGCCGCGATCCTCGTCCTGGTCCGGACCGTGGGCATGTTCGAGCTGACCTTCCTGACCGCGGGCCCCGACTCGCAGACCCTCGTGGTGGCGCTCTACTACTCGATGTCCGCCTCCGGGATCAGGGCCCAGCAGTCGGTCGACGCCATGGCGGTCATCTACACCTCGATGATGCTCGTCCTGCTCGTCGTCGCGTTGCGCTACGTCAACCCGACCCAGCTGGTGGCCCAGGTCAAGGACGAGCCCGAGCACTGAACCCCGCGCCGGCCGTCGCCTCGTCGAGGAGCTCGCCCAGCCGGCCCGCGACCGAGATGAGCGCGGGCAGCTTCGCCCGCAGACCGCGATAGGTCGCGGCGAGCGCCGGGTCGGCCGGCACGGGCTGGCTGGCGTCGTCCTCGGAAGCGAGCCGGGTGACCGCCGCCCGCAGGTCGGGTGCGTCGCCGATCGCGAAGAGCCCGAGCGCCGCCGCGCCGAGGGTGACATCGTCGGCCGCGCCGGCCACCCGCACCGGACAGTCCAGGACCGCCGCCATCACCGCCCGCCACAGTGGCGACCGGAACGCCCCGCCGGCGAGTCGCACGCTGGTGATCGGCGTCAACTCGGCCAGCCGGTCACGGACGCCGCCGAGTTGCAGGCAGACGCCCTCCACGGCGGCCCGCACCAGGTGGTCGCGGGAGTGCTCGCCGCGCAACCCCAGAAACGCGCCCGGCGGGCTGGGGACCCCGGCTGCGACCTGGTCAGCCAGCAGGTACGGCAGCATGACGAGGCCGTCGCTGCCGGGCGCGATCCGCTCGGCGAGACCCAGCAGGGCCGGCGTCGCCCGGTCGTCGGCGCAGGCCGGCTCGACCTCGGGTGCGAGGGTACGGGCCGCCCACCGCACGACGTTGTCCCCGTTGCTCACCGCCCCGCCGACCACCCACGCGTCCTCGGTCAGCGCAGCGCAGCAGAAGGTCTCCGCCGGGTCGACGAGCGGCGCCGCGACGACCGTCCGCAGTGCCCCGGTCGCCCCGAGCGTCAGCCCGCCGACGGCCGGTCGATCGCGCCCCGCCCAGACTGCGACGGGCCGTCCCCCGCGCCCACCACGACCGGCGTGCCGATGGCAGGCCGAGCACCTGCCCGGCCGCCGCGGAGAGCCGCAACACCGCCGTGGTGGGCAGGACCGGGGGCAGTTGGCGCTCCGACACCCCGGCGAGGTCGAGTACGGCCGGACTCCACAGCCGACGGTGCACGTCGAACAGCCCGGTGCCGGATGCCGAGGACAACTCCGTGACCAGCATCCCGGTGAGCCGGTGGAGCACGTAGTCCTTGAGACCGACCCACCAGCGGGTCGCGGCGCACAACCGCGGCTCGTGGCGGGCGAACCAGAGAAGCTTGCAGAGCGGGCTCATCGGGTGCACCGGCGTACCGGTCAACCGGTGCAACTCCCGGCTCTGACCGGAGCTGCGCAACTCACGGGCCGCCTCCGACGACCGGGTGTCCCGCCGGGTCAGCAGCGGCGTCAGCGGGGTCAGGGCCGCGTCCAGGCCGATCAGACCGTACCGGGCCGAACTCAGCGCGAGGGCGACCACCTCCGCCCCGGCGGTGCGGGCGACACACGCCGACGTCGCCGCCAGGGTGGCCGCCACGAGCGCCTCCGGGTCCTGCACCTGCCAGCCGGGCACCGGCTCCCGCAGCGGATACTCCCGGGTGGCCGTGTGTCGCGCGGTGCCGTCCAGCGCGAACGCGGCGGCCCGCACGGCAGTGCTGCCCACGTCGACGGCGAGGATGACACGGCGCTCCGGCCCCATCAGCCCATGGTCGAGCGGTCTCCGACGGGCCGGCAAGCGGTTGCGCGCAGTTGTCGTCGCGGCCCTGCGTCCAGCTCAGACCAGGAACTGCTCCCGCATCGTCGCGCCGAGGTTGATCCCACCCACCGCCCGAGGGCTGGCCGGGTCGTGCACGGCGACTGTGTTGTTGCGCCGCATCAACTCGCGGACCGCGGGCGGCAGCCGGGGCGGGTCGTCCATCGCGGTGAGGACCTGCGCCGCGCTGGCGATCAGCCGGTCGACCAGGGCGGCGGCGTCGGTGTCCACCCGCACCCGGCCGTACTCCCATCCCGCGGTGGTGAGGTCGAGCACCTCGAACACCCGGGTCAGCACCGGATTCGGGTCGGTCACCCGATCGAGTCGGGGAGCCTGGCTGCCGAGAACCGTGACCGCCGCGGCCACCTGCGCGTACGGGTGGAATCCGCACGGCAGCCCGAACAACGGCCAGCGCAGCGCCGGACCGGCCTCCTTCCACAGCGGCCGGTAGTTGCGGCGGTGCACCAGCAGCCGCCGGCCGGTCCGCTGGTGGATCTCGTGGGCCTGGGCCTGGAGGTCGACGTGCGCCTCGTCGGCGACCTGACTCACGATTCGGGCCGCCACCACCAGACCGTCGTCGCTGTTCAGCGTGCCGGTGAGCGCCTCGACCTGCTCGGGGAACCGAATCTGCGCATGAGCGCCGTAGCGGGTCTGGACGTCTCGCAGCAACGCCTGCTGGTGTTCCGGATCGAGCTGGACGCGCTTCTTGCCGCCCAGCAATCGACGGAGCCAACGCATGTCGCCTCGTTTCAGCAGAGCCGTCGCGGACGGCGGCAATGCTAGTGCGTCGAACCTCGCTCGTGTTTCCAAGGGGTGGCCGAGCGACGTCGACAGCGGTCACCGCCGGCGGGGCGTGACAAGTCCCGACTCGTACGCCCACACCACCAGCTGGGCGCGGTCGCGGCAGTGCAGCTTGGTCATCGCCCGGTTGACGTGGGTCTTGGCGGTCAACGGGCTGATCACCATCCGGGCGGCGATGTCGTCGTTGGTCAGCCCTCGGGCGACGAGTTCGACGATCTCCCGCTCCCGGCCGGTCAGCACGTCGCGGCCGGCGACCGGCGCGGCCGGCGGTGGACCGGCCACGAACTCGCTGATCAGCGTCCGGGTGACGGTCGGCGCGAGCAGCGCGTCCCCGCGCGCCACGACGGCCACGGCGTGCAGCAGGTCGGCGGGGTCGGCGTCCTTGAGCAGGAAGCCGCTGGCGCCCGCCCGGAGGGCGGCGAAGACGTACGAGTCGAGCCCGTAGTTGGTGAGGATGAGAACCCGGACCGCCGTGAGGTCGGGATCAGCGGCGATGCGTCGGGTGGCGTCGATGCCGTCCAGGCCCGGCATCTGCACGTCCATCAGCACGACGTCCGGTCGCAGGCGTCGTGCCAGCTGGACGGCCGAGGCGCCGTCGGTGGCCTCGCCGACGACCGCCAGGTCGTCCTCGGCGTCCAGCAGTGCCCGGAAGCCGGCTCGCATCAGCGCCTGGTCGTCGGCGAGCAGGACCCGGATCACGCCGGCACCTCGCGCGGGCGCCCGGTCATGACGGCTCGGTGAGCGGGATGGTGGCCCGCACGGCGAAGCCGTGGTCGTCCTGAGCAGCGGCCCGCAGCGTGCCGCCCAGGGCGGTGACCCGCTCCCGCATGCCGCGCAGGCCCACCCCCGGTGTCGGAGGTCGGGCCGGCGACGCCTGCCCGTCGTCGGTGACCGCGACGGTCAGCCCGGTCGGGGCGTACTCGACCAGGACGTGCGCGGTGGCCGGGCCGGCGTGCCGGGCCACGTTGGTCAGCGCCTCCTGGATGACCCGGTACCCGGCCTGGTCGACCTCGTCGGGCAGCCCCCGTGGCTGACCGGTGACGGTCACCCGCACCGGGACGCCCACCGCCCGGGTCCGTTCGACCAGCTCGTCCATCCGGGCCAGCCCGACGCGGTCACCGTCCTCGGGTGCGCGCAGGACGTCGAGGGTGGTGCGGAGTTCCCGCATCGCGGCGCCGCTGGCCTCCTGGATCGCCAGCAGCGTGGCCGACGGCTCCTCGCCGTGTTTGCGGGCCAGGTGCACGGCGATCCCGGCCTGCACCTTGATCACCGAGATGCTGTGGGTCAACGAGTCGTGCAGGTCGCGGGCGATGCGCAGGCGCTCCTCCCCGGCCCGACGAAGGGCCATCTCCTCGCGGGTGCGTTCCGCCTCGATCGCCCGCTGCTCGACCTGCTCCAGGTACGCCCGGCGCTGCCGCGCGACGAGCCCGGCCACGTTGGCCGCCACGAACCAGCCCAGCAGCAGGGCCGTCCGCTCGGCGACCAGCTGACCCGGCCGGTTGGCCGGTGCCATCGCGATGTCGCGGGCCAGAAAGCTGCCGAGGAAGGCGAGACTGGCCACGACCGCGGCCGAGCGGTACCCCCGCCAGGCGGTGACGTAGACCGCGCCCAGCACCGGGAACGCGGCGGACACCCCGGGGTGCACCCGAACGTGCACGGCCAGCATGGCGACGGTGACCACACCGAGCGCCGGCACCGGGTACCGCCGGCACGCCGCCACGGCCACCGCCATGGCCAGGACCAGGGCGACGTCGAGCGCCCCGATCCGCGCGGCGTCCGGGGTGAGCGCGGCGTTGCCGAGCAGGAGGGCGCCGAGGGCGAGACCACTGAGGGCGTACGGAAGGTCGCGGCGCATGGTCGCACTGTAGAACGGCTGTCGCCGGTGGAGCGTCCCGCACGCGTGGTATCCGTGGCGTACCACGGACGCGGTAGCGGCGGTGGCGCAAGTGTCTGCGTCGGAAGGACGTTTTCCCCGCCTGCCACGGCGAGCATCGAGCCCATGACATACCGGTTCTTCGCTCCGACCCCCGCGAGGGCGGCCACCGGCCGCACCGCGGCGGTCTACCAACAGATGCGCGACGAGTTCCTCGGGCCGCTGCCCACCTTCCAGGCGCTGTCGGCCGTGCCGCAGGTGCTGGCCGGGACGTGGGCGCTGATGCGCGAGGCGCTGCTCGCCGGGGACGCCTCCCGGGTCGACCGCGAACTCGTCGCGGCGGCGGTCTCCCGGGCGAACCGCTGCCAGTTCTGCGTCGACGCCCACCTGCTGCTGCTGCACGCGCTGGGCGAGCCGAAGCTGGCCGGGGCGGTCGCCCGGGGCGATGCGCCGCCCGAGCCCAGGCACGCCGAGCTGGTCAGTTGGGCGCAGGCGAGCCGTAGCCCCAGGGCCGCCGGCTGGACCAGCCCTTACCGCACCGAGGTCACCGGCACGCTGCTCGTCTTCCACTTCATCAACCGGGTCGTCTCGGCCCTGCTCGACCCCGATCTGCTCCCCGGCGGTCTGCACCGCGCCCCGCTGGTGCGCTCGGTCGGGGGTCGGCTCTACGCCAGGGCGGCCCGGCAGTCGAACGAGCCCGGCCGAAGCCTCCCGCTCCTCGACCCGGGCGGAGCCGGTGCCACGACGCCACCCGGCTGGGCCGGGGACAGCCCGGTCGGCGTCGCGTACGCGTCGTTGCGGGACGCCGCCACGCGTGGCGGGGAGCTGCTGGGCGAGGTGGCGCGCGAGACGGTCACGGCCACCGTGCGCTGGGAGGACGGGCGGTTCCCGGCCCGCCCCGGGGACTGGGCCGTCGACCTGGTCCGGGACATTCCCGGCGCGGACCGCATCGGGACCCGGATCGCGTTGCTGGCGGCCTTCGCGCCCAGCGCGATCAGCCCGGGAGACGTCGCGCTCTGGCGGCTGTCCCACCCGACCGACGCCGACCTCGTCCGGCTGGTCGCCTACGGGGCGATCACCGCCACCGATCACGTCGCCCGGGCCCTGAGCTCGGCGCACCTCTAGGAGCACACCATGCGTAAGGCATTCCTGGTCAGCAGCGCGCTGTTGCTCGCCGCGTTCGTCCTCCAGTTCATCTTCGCCGCCGTGGGCGGGTTCACGAAACCCGCCGGCGACGGCGCGTACGCCCTGCACAGCGTCAACGGGATGGCGGTCATACCGGCCCTCACCCTGCTCACCGCCCTGTCCGCCGCGCTGGCCAGGGCACCGGGCCGGCTCGTCGCGCTGGCGATCCTGCCGATCGGTCTCGTCGTCGTGCAGGCGCTCATCGCCATGCTCGCCAACTCGTTCACCGACGCCACGGGCGCCAGCACGCCGCTCGGTCTGACCGTCGGTGGGCTGCACGCGCTCAACGGGATCATCGCGGTGCACGTCGTGGTCGGCGTGCTCCGGGGAGCGAAGCGGGTGGCCAGCGACACCCCGGTGGCCGTCCGGGAAGGAGCACCGGCATGACCACCGGCTCGCTGCTCGCGGCCGACCTGGTGACTCGCGGTTCCTCGCGGCCGCCGGGTGGCTGGGCGGCGGTGCCGCGTCGGCTGTCCGGCGCCGGCAGCTGGCCCGGGGCCTGGCGGCCTT
>NZ_JAEVHL010000066.1 GCF_016803395.1 Micromonospora tarensis
GCTGCTCGGTCTGGGGCGCGCGCTGGCCGTGACGGGTCGGCTGGCCGAGGCGCGGCGGCGGCGCGCCGAGGCGATCACCGCGGCCGAGTCCGTCGGCGACGCCCGGCTGATCGGGGAGGTGCTGGCGGGCTTCGACGTGCCGGCCAGCTGGCCGCGCAACGACGACGAGTCGCTCTCCGCGCACATCGTCCGCGCCGCCGAGCACGCCCTGACGGCTCTCGGCCGGAGCGACCCGGCGCAGCGTAGCCGGCTGCTGAGCACCCTCGCGTTGGAGTTGCGCGGCAGCACCACCGATCGGGGCCGGCGCGCGGCGGAGGAAGCCGAGACGATCGCCCGGAGTCTCGACGACCCCGGGCTGGTGGCCTTCGCGCTCAACGCCCGCTTCATGCACGCCTTCGACCGCGTCGGGCTGGCCGGTGCCCGGGCCCGGATCGGCGCCGACCTGGTCGACCTGGCCGCCCGGCACCAGCTGGCGACGTTCGAGGTGCTCGGTCACCTCGTGCTGGTCCAGGCCAACTGCGCGCTGGCCGACCGGCCCGGCGCCGACGCGCACGCGCGCGCCGCCGACCGCCTGGCGCACCGGTACGAGCTGCCGTTGGTCGGTGTCTTCACCCGCTGGTACGCCGCGCTACGCCTGGCGCTGGACGGCGACTCGGCCGCGGCGGCGGACGCGTACCGGGCGGCCGACGGTCAGCTCGGTGCCGAGGGCATGCCGGGGCTGACCCGGGGGCTGCTTCCGCTCGCGCTGATCGGGCTGTGGCTGGCCGACACCATCGGCGGTGACCGGCCGATCCCCGGACCGGCGGCGGTGGACTGGGCGGATCTGGACTGGGGGCCGCACGAGCCGTGGGTCCGGCCGCTGCTGCTGCTCGCCGCCGGTGACCCCGACGCCGCCGCAGCCGCCCTGCGGACTGTCCCCGAAGGCCCGCACGACCTGCTGCGCGAGGTCCGGCTCTGCCTCGTCGGCCGCGCCGCGTGGGCGCTCGACGACCGGGCCACCATGGCCCGGGTCCAGGCCGAGCTGCTGCCGGCCGTCGACGAGATGGCCGCGGCAGCGGGGTGCTCACCGCCGGTCCGGTGGCCGGGCACCTCGCCGACCTGGCCGGTGCGCTCGGCCGTGCCGAGGAGTCCACCCGGCACCGCCGTACGGCCCGGGCGGTCACCGCCCGCGCCGTCGCCACCTGACCGTCGCCGCACGACTTGCCGATTTCCGCCGGAACCGGCGGGCGGGTGAGGTCAGATGGAAGCACCGGCGCGTCCGCCGTCGGCCACGGTGCGAGGGGGTACGCGTGGAGGTGCTCGTCCTGATCGTGGTGCTGGGCGCCACCGTCCTGGTGGGCACCACTCTCGGCGGTCGGTACCGGGTCGCCCCGCCGGTCCTGCTCATCGCCTTCGGGGTGCTGCTCGGGCTGGTGCCGCCGCTGTCCGGGATCACGCTGGAACCGGAGCTGGTCCTGCTGATCTTCCTGCCCGCGATCCTGTACCGGGAGAGCCTCACCATCAGCCTGCGCGAGATCCGGGCCAACCTTCCGGTGATCGGGCTGCTCGCCGTGGTGCTGGTGGTGCTCACCATGGTCACGGTCTCGTTCACCGCCCAGGCGTTCGGGGTGAACCCCGCGGCGGCCTGGGTGCTCGGCGCGGTGCTCGCGCGACCGACGCCGCGGCGGTCACCGGGCTGGCCAAGCGGCTGCCCCGCAAGCTCCTCACCACGCTGCACGCGGAGAGCCTGATCAACGACGGCACCGCGCTGGTGATCTTCGCGGTGGCCGTGGGACTGCTCACCCACAGCGCGGACCCGGGCGCGCTGCGCATCGGCGAGGAGTTCGTCGGGGCCAGCGCCGGCGGTGTGCTCGCCGGTCTGCTGGTCGGGGCCCTTGTGGTGCTGATCCGCAAGCGGCTGGACGATCCGCTGCGCGAGGGCGGCCTCAGCGTGCTCACCCCCTTCGCGGCGTTCCTGCTCGCGGACGCGGTGCACGCCAGCGGGGTACTGGCGGTGGTGGTCGCCGGTCTGGTGCTCTCCTACGCCGGCCCACGGGTGATTCGGGCCCGGTCCCGGGTGCTGGCGTACGCGTTCTGGGACCTGTCCACCTTCCTGATCAACGGCGGCTTGTTCGTCCTGCTCGGCACGCAGATCCCCCGGGCGGTACGGAACATCACCAGCACCTCGCCGCGGCGGGCGCTGCTCATCGTTCTGGTGGTCACGCTCGTCGTCATCTGCACCCGGCTGTTCTTCGTCTACCTGACCTCGCAGGTCGCCAGGCTGCGGCGACGCCGGATCATGGACCCCGGCCAGGGCCCGTCGGGGTGGCGGGTGGGAACCGTCGCCGGCTGGTCCGGTTTCCGGGGGGCGGTGTCGCTCGCCGCGGCCCTGGCCGTCCCGACGATGGCGGTGGACGGTCGACCGGTGATCGAGCGTGATCTGATCATTTTCGTCACCGCGCTGGTGATCGTGCTCATCATGCTGCTCCAGGGCACCACCCTGCCGGTGGTGGTGCGCTGGGCGAGGCTGAGCGGCGACCCCGAACGCGTCGACGAGGCCCGGCATGCCCGGCGGCGGGCCGCCGAGGCGGGCCTGGCCGCCCTGCCCCAGGTCGCCACCGAGGTCGGCGCGCAGGAGGAGACGGTCCATCGGCTCCGGGCCGAGTACCAGCGGCATCTGGCGGACCTCGACGAGAGCGGGGGGAGCACCGGCGAGGAGCGCCGCCTGGAACGCCAGTTGCGCCTGCGCGTCCTCGCCCACAAGCGCCGGGAGGTGACCCGGCTGCGCGACAACCGGGAGATCGACGACCTCGTGCTCCAGGAACTCCAGGCCGCGCTGGACAACGAGGAGATCCGACTACTGGGACGTGGTCCCAACGAGTGACCTGCGCCGGGCGTGGCTCAGAGCACCTGGTCGAGGAACCGGCGCAGTCGGGGATGCTCGGCCCGCTCGAAGATCAGCTCGGGTGGGCCGGCCTCCAGCACCACCCCCCGGTCCATGAAGGCGACGGTGTCGGCGACCTGCCGGGCGAACCCCATCTCGTGGGTGACCACCAGCATGGTCATCCCCGCGGCGGACAGCTCGGCCATCACCGTGAGCACGCCCTTGACCAGCTCCGGGTCGAGCGCCGAGGTGGCCTCGTCGAAGAGCATCACCTCGGGCCGCAGCGCGAGCGCCCGGGCGATCGCCACCCGCTGCTGCTGACCGCCGGAGAGCTGCGCCGGCCGGGAGTCCGCCTTGCCGGCCAGCCCCACCAGCTCCAGGTGGCGCGGGCGACAGCGTCCGCCTCGTCCTCGCCGAGCCCGCGCAGCCGGCGCAGCGCGAGGGTGACGTTGCGCAGCACGCTCATGTGCGGGAAGAGGTTGAACTGCTGGAAGACCATGCCCACCCGCTGCCGCAGGGCGTCCGGGTCGTCGCCCAGTACGCTGCGCCCGTCCAGCAGCACGTCGCCCCGGTCCGGCTCGATCAGCCGGTTGATGGTGCGCAGCAGGGTGGACTTGCCGGACCCGGACGGGCCGATCACGCAGGCCGTCGCGCCCCGGGGCACGGTGAGGTCGACGCCGCGCAGCACCCGGTTCGGTCCGAAGGCGAGGTGCACGTCGCGTACGTCGAGGCTGACCGAGGTGGTCGGGTCGGTGCTCATCGCCGGTTTCCTTCCGTCGTGGCGGGCGGCGCCGACGCGAGGTCGTCGTCAGCGTCCTCGTCCGTCGGCGCGGTCGCGGCCGGCCGTTGCGCAGCCGACTGTCGATCCAGTTGACGACGTGCGTCAGCGGAACGGTCAGCGCCAGATAGAAGAGCCCCGCCAGCAGCAGCGCCGACTCGTTGCCGGTGGTGGCCGCGTAGTCCTGCCCGATCCGGAACAGCTCCCGCTGGCTGGCCACCAGGCCGAGGAAGTAGACCAGGCTGGAGTCCTTGATCAGCGCGATGAGCTGGTTCACCCAGGCCGGCAGCACCCGCCGGATGCCCTGCGGAATGATCACCAGCCGCATCGCGTCGGCCCAGGAGAAACCGAGCGCGCGGGCGCCCTCCAACTGGGCCGCCTCCACCGACTGGATGCCGGCGCGGAAGATCTCCCCGAGGTACGCGGCGGCGATGAGCGACAGCGCCAGGATGCCCAACGGGTAGGGGTCCGGCCCCCACACCCGCATGCCCAGCGGGGCCAGCCCGACGCCGATCAGCAGGATCGTCGCGGCCGCCGGCAGCCCTCGGAACACGTCGGTGTAGACCCGCGCCGGCCAGCGCAACCACCGGCTGCGGGAGATCCCGGCGACGGCCAACAGCAGGCCCAGCACCGAGCCGAGCAGGGCGGCGGAGACCGCCAGGATCAGCGTGTTGGGCAACCCGACGGTCAGCATCTCGGGCAGCGCCTCGCGCATCGCGTCGGCGTCGAAGAACGTCTCCCACAGGGTGCTCAACGGATCCATCGGTCGCCTCTCCTACCGCCCCGCTCGCTCGTCACCGGTTCAGGACGCGGTCGACGCGGACGCCGACGGCCCCGTTGGCGCAGCCGACGCCGACGGCGCACCCGACGCGGACGGGACCGGCGCGGCTCCGCTGCCCGGCGTGAAGTCCGCCGGAATCGGCCGGCCCGGGTAGTACTGCGCCTGCAACCGGCTCCAGGTGCCGTCCGCGATGACCTCGTCGAGGCCCTTGTTCAGCGCCTCGCGCAGCTTGTCGCCGCCCTTGGCGACGGCGTACGCGGTCGGTGCCGGGCTGAGCTGCTTGGCCGCCACGGTGATCTTGCCGTTGCTGTCGGCGGCCGACTTCTCGCCGATCTCGGCCGGGGCGATCCACGCGTCGGCGGTGCCCGCCCTGAGCTGGTTGATCGCGCCGTTGTAGTCCGGCACCCGCACCGGGTTGAGCTGCTTGCCGGTGGCGTAGTCGTCCTGGACGGTGCCCTGCACCACCACGACCCGCTTGCCGGCGAGCTGGTCGAAGCTGGTGATCGGGGAACCGGCCGGCACGTCCAGTCCGAAGTAGCCGAAGTCGTAGCCGTTGCCGAAGTCGACGGTCTTCTTGCGCGCCTCGGTGATGGTGATCGAGGAGCTGCCGACGTCGAACTTGTGGTTGTTGACCTGGGAGAGCAGCGCGGAGAAGTCGGTGCCGACGAACTCGACAGTGAGGCCGAGTTTGCCGGCCACGGCGGTCAGCAGGTCGTTGTCGAAGCCGGTGAACCTGCCGTCCTTGAGGTACACGTTCGGCGGGGCGTCGGTGAGCGTGCCGGCGCGCAGCACGCCCGGCTGCCCCAGCCCGTACAAGTTGGCGGTGGCGTCGGACGAACTGTCGTCGCCGCAGCCGGTGAGGGCGGTGGCGGCGAGAGTCGTGGCCGCGCCCAGGGCGGCGACGCGGGTCAGGGCAGGAAGGAATCGCACGGGTGCCTCCGAAGGGTGGTATCCGGGGGCGCACGGGGCGTGCGCCATCGACGGCGCGCCCGATGGGCGTGCCGCTGGAAGGGGTTCGAGAAGGGGTGCGCTAGTGCGTGCTGCCGCGACGACAGGCGGCGCTGCACATTCGCATCATGTCCACGTGCCGCCGCCGGGTCAGTGCCGGCTCGGGCCGACCAGCGCGGACAGCCGCGACGTCGGTCGGTGGGGCGGTGCTGAGGATACGCATGGTTCTCCCGGGTCTGTGCTGACCTGGGTGCCAGGCCACGCTTGCACCGACGTCCTGCCGGTGCCTGGTCTTCACCCGGGGCACCCCACCGCGGAGGAGGGTTGCCGGCCAGCGAGCCGGGGCTTCGCGCTGGCACTCATGACCTGCGCCGAGGCTAGCAGCAGGAGCGGGCGGGTCGTCCAGTCGTTATGACCACGCTCACCGTCCGCGACGAGCCGCCCGCTCGCAGGTCAGCCGGCGTGCACGTGCGGTCGACGGTGCCGGTCGGGCTCCTGGCGGCGCAGGATCTCCCGGGTCACCGAGGCGATGGCGCCCTGTCCGAACGCCAGGTACCGCAGGAAGTTGCGGACCGGGCCGCCCTCGGACCACTCGAAGTAGATGTGCGGGCGCCGACGGCTGCGGTCGCGGATCTCCAGCAGCAGGGCGGCGAGCGCGGTGGGCACCGACGAGCTGGCCAGACTGAGCACCGGGAAGCGGCCGTCGACCACGCTGCCACGGACCAGCAGTCCGGTCTCGAAGTCGGACGGGTCGGTGACAGTGACCTCGACGAAGATGACGTCGCTGTCGTCAGGGAAGTCGTTGTCCGCCGTCGTCTGCGCCAGCTTGGCGCAATACTCCGCCTCGTCGTGCCGGTCGGGCTCGTGCGCGATGAGGCGGATCCTCCGCCCCGCTCGTTCGTCGATCATCCGGACCGCGGCCGGGTCCAGCTCGACGTGGTCGACGCGCAGCTCGTAGGCCCGCAGCAGCCGGGACAGCACCGACACCAGGATGATCCCGCCGATGAAACAGGCCGCGATCTTGACGCCGCTCGGGCGCTCCACCACGTTCGCCAGCGCGGTGTAGACGAAGATCACCGTGATGATCCCGAACGCGATGGTGCGGCCCCGCTGACGCTGCCGGAGCGCCGCGAGCGTCACCGCCGTCGCGGCCGAGGTGATCAACACCAACACCCCGGTGGCGTACGCGCCGCCCTGCGCGTCCACGCTGGCCTCGAAGACGATCGTGATCAGGAACGCCACGGCGGTGAAGACCAGCACCAGCGGCCGGACGGCTCGCGCCCAGGCCGGCGCCATGCCGTAGCGCGGCAGGTAGCGCGGCACGAGATTGAGCAGACCAGCCATCGCCGATGCCCCCGCGAACCAGAGGATTCCGATGGTGGACAGGTCGTAGACGGTGCCGAACACCTCGCCGAGATGGGCGTGCGCCAGGTAGGCCAGCGCCCGCCCGTTCGCCGGCCCACCCGGCTGGAACGCCGCCGGCGGAATGAGCACGGTGGTCGTCACGCTGCTGGTGATCAGGAAGACGCTCATGATCAGCGCTGCGGTGGTGAGCAGTCGGCGCGCGCCACGGATCCGGCCCAGCGGACGTGCCTCCGAGTCCTGCGGGTCGCCCCGTACGCTCGGCATGACCGCCACCCCGGTCTCGAAGCCGGACAGACCCAACGCCAGCTTCGGAAAGACCAGCAGCGACAGCCCGACCACCAGCCACGGATCGCCGTGCCCGGTGGTGAGCATGGTGGTCCAGTCGCCGACCGCGCTCGGGTGCGTCGCCACCCGCCACAGCGCGTCGGCCACCACCACCGCGTTCAGCGTCAGGTAGATCGCTACCAGGACGACGGCGATCCCGATCGCCTCGGTGAATCCCTTGAGGAACACCGCGCCCAGCAGCGCCACGAGCAGCAGCGTGACCAGCACCTCGTGCCCCTTGAGCCCGCTCGGCCAGAACGGGTTCTCGTCGATGTGCGCCGTCGCGTCGGCGGCCGAGAGGGTGATGGTGATGATGAAGTCGGTGGCCACGAAGCCGAGCAGCACCAGCACCAGCAGCTTGCCCGGCCAGTAGCTCAGCAGGCGTACCAGCATCGCGATGGAGCCCTCACCGTGCGGGCTCTCCACCGCCACCCGCCGGTAGACCGGCAGCGCCCCCAGCAGGGTCACCAGCACCAGCACCAGGGTCGCCACCGGCGAGAGCGCCCCGGCGGCCAGCGCCGCGATGCCCGGCTGGTAACCCAACGTGGAGAAGTAGTCGACACCGGTCAGGCACATCACCTTCCACCACGGGTGGTGCCGGTGCTCCGGCGGACGGCCGTGCGGCCCCGGGTGCTGCACGGCCTGGTCCGAGCCGGCGTCGAGCAACCACCCCCGCAACCGGCCGGCGCGTTTGTCGACCTCCACCGGCGCGTCCCCCGTCATCCCGCCCACGGTCACAGTGAGTATCCGCCCGTCGAGCCGTCCCCGTCCGCCGGTGCACGGAACCCAGCCGACGCCACGGTGGGTTTCGGTCCCGGGACACTGGGGAAGCAGCGCCCCGGGCTGGACCGGACGGCACCGGGGGAGGGGACAGGGCATGGTCGGCGGCCGTCGCTTCCGCCCGGGTGGTGGCTTCGGTCGCCAGCTCGACGAGTACGAAACCAGTGTCGGCGTGCCGCCGTCGACCGAGTCGCCCGCCGCCCCCCACGGCGGTCTGGTGGACAGCGCGGTCTACCTCCGAGGGCACCGGTTCGCCTCGCCGGCCGGCCTCGCCGAGACGTACCGCTGCCTGCAGGAGCAGGACGGCGCGATGGCCTGGATCGGGTTGTACCGGCCGGGCATCGACCAGATCACCTCGTTGGCCCGGGAGTTTCGGCTACACGACCTGGCGGTCGAGGACGCGATCAACGCCCACCAGCGGCCCAAGCTGGAACGGTACGGGCACACCCTGTTCGTGGTGCTCCGCGCCGCCCGCTACGACGACCTTCGGGAGGAGGTCGAGTTCTCCGAGCTGCACCTGTTCATCGGGCCGGGCTTCGTGGTCACCGTCCGGCACGGTGAGGCGCCGGATCTGGCCGCCGTGCGACGGCGGATGGAGACCGAGGCCCAGGTGCTCGCCCGGGGCCCGGAGGCGGTCCTGTACGCGATCCTCGACCAGGTCGTCGACGGGTACGCGCCGGTGGTGGCGGGGCTGGAGAACGACATCGACGAGATCGAGACCCAGGTGTTCGGCGGCGACCCGAACGCCAGCCGGCGCATCTACGGCCTCAGTCGGGAGGTCATCCAGTTCCAGCGGGCCGCCCGCCCCCTGCTCAGCGTGCTCGACGCGTTGGCCGGCGGCGCGGGCAGCGCCAGCGGGGACGAGGAACTGCGCCGCTACCTGCGCGACGTGACCGACCACCTGACCCAGGTGGTCGAGCGGGTGGACGGCTTCCGGCACCTGTTGCAGAACATCCTCACCGTCAACGCCACCCTCGTCTCGCAGCAGCAGAACGAGGAGATGCGCAGCCTCACCGCGGCCAGCTACGCGCAGAACGAGGAGCTGAAGAAGGTCTCGTCCTGGGCGGCGATCCTCTTCGCGCCCACGCTCATCGGCACGGTGTACGGGATGAACTTCGTACACATGCCGGAGCTGCGCTGGCGCTTCGGCTATCTGTTCGCGTTGCTGCTGATGCTGTTGGTCTGCGGCAGCCTCTATGTGATCTTCAAGCGACGCGGTTGGCTCTGAGTCGCGCCGCCGGGAGTCACTCTATGCCGCGCAGGATGTGCCGTTCGTCCTCGACGTCGTCGTCGCCGGCGCTGATCCGGCCGAGCAGCACGGCGGCCGCCCAGATCGTCAGTGGCGTGGCTGCCCCGGTCATGCCGCCGCCGGTCCGGTCGTCCCGGGTCTGCCGCCGCTCTGTACGCGGCGGCCTGCGCTGAGCCTGCATGGGCCCTGCCTCTCCTCGTCGACGCCGCCGTGGGCGGCGCGGCGTGAACCCGCGCCACCGGCCGGGCGAACCGCGGGTGGGCGACTCGCCATTGGTACGGCAGCCACTCGAACCATCCCACGCCCGGCCAGATTCGCACCCCTGGTTTTCAAGTTTCCGACTCCCGCCCGCCAAACCGGACATTCCGCCTCGATGTGCGCGGACCGTTCGGGCCGGGCCCATCGCGGCGGGCTCAGGGCAGAGGATGGGCGATGCCGCGCGCGTGGTCGGTGAGCGCCGCCCCGACCACGGTCGCGGCCAGCGGCAACACCTCCAGGCACCGGCGAACCGCGGCGGCCATCAGCGCGTTCGGCACCCGCATGGAGAGCGTGCAGTGCGGCACCCAGCGGCCCGGCTGGTAGTGCTCGGCGAGAGGGACGCCGACCGCGGTGAGCCGGTCGTGCACCAGCCGGTGGTGCGCCAGCAACTCCGGGGTGGGTGCCGGGCCGAGCCAGAGCACCCGACCGACGAACTGGCCGGCGTGCTGGAAGTCCAGCCGCAGCGGAGCGGCCACCACAGTGCCGTGCAGCGCCGCGGCGACCTGTTCCGGGTCGAAGCGGGGCGCCACCGCGAGCGAGACGTGCGGACGGTGCCGCTGCTCCAGCAGCGAGCGCATGCTCTGCACGCCCTCGGCCTCCAGGGCGTCCCAGAGCACCCGGATCCGACGGGTGGCGTCCGGGTCCAGGTACAACTCCACCGCCGCGACCATTTGATCACCGTAGCGGTCCAGGTTTGATCGCCGGCTGCCAGCGGTATCTGAGCGGAAACCGACCAGGAGGCGTGTCCCGTGGACGTGAGTGACCTGCTGACCGAGGCGTACGACCGACTGCCCGACCTGGTCCGCGCGGCGGTGGACGGCCTGGGCCCGGAGCAGCTGCGCTGGGCGCCCGAGCCGGGCATCAACTCGATCGGTTGGCTGGTCTGGCACCTCACCCGGGTGCAGGACCATCACGTCGCCGATCTGCTCGACGCCGAGCAGATCTGGGTGAGCGGCGACTGGGCGGGCCGGTTCGCCCTCACCGCCGACCCCGACAACACGGGCTACGGGCACTCGCCGGCGCAGGTCGCCCAGGTGCGGCCGGAGAGCGCGCAGGCGCTGATCGACTACTACGAGGCGGTCGCGGCGCGTACCGGAACGTTCCTGACCGGCCTGCGCCCGGCCGACCTGGACCGGGTGGTCGACGAGGGTTGGGATCCGCCGGTGACCCTCGGTGTCCGGTTGGTCAGCATCGTCGAGGACGACCTGCAACACGTGGGCCAGGCCGCCTTCGTGCGCGGTCTGCTCAAGGCCGGCTGACCACCCGGGACGACGTCATCGCGCCCCCCGGAAGGCCGCTCACCCGTTCCGGGTGACGTGCGCTCACCCCGACGCCTGTGATCCTGCGGGAAACCGTGGGGAGGGGACCTGATGGGCGTGACGGCGGAGCAGTACCTGCGAGAGCTGGACGCCGGCCGGCGCCCCGACCTGCCGGAGACCACCGCCGGGACAGTGCGGCTGGACGTCCGCGGCGACGGCTGCACCGACCACTGGTATCTGACCATCGCCGACCAGCACGTCCGGGTGGCGCGGTCGGCCGACGACGCCGAGCTGGTGATCCGTGCGGAGCGGTGGGTGTTCGACCGGATGGTCAACGGTGAGCTGCATCCGGGCGCGGCTCTGCTGCGCAACGAGCTGGCAGTGCAGGGCAACATGCGACTGCTGATGCTGCTACGGCGACTCTTCGCCAGGCCGGCCGGCGCCCGTCATCCGCGCGAACTGGGCCGAGCCGCCACGGCCGCCCGGGCCTCCGACCGGAGCGCGGCGGACGTCCAGGCATCGGAGCGGAGTGCGGCGGGCGTCCAGGCATCGGAGCGGAGCGCGGTGAGGGCTCGGGAGGAGCGGCCGTGAGGCAGGAACTGCTCCACGTGATCGCCGGCAACGTGTTCGCGATCAGCGACGCCCAGGGCGACATCGAGGCCGACGAGCGGGCCCCGGTCGGTCTCTTCGGGTACGACACCCGCTTCCTGTCGCACTGGGTGCTCAGGATCGACGGCGAACGGATCAACGCACTCTCCCGCGACGACTTGACGTACTTCGAGACCCGCTTCGTCCTGGTCCCCGGCGCGGCCAGCCACTACGTCGACGCCGACGTGTCGATCATCCGGCACCGCTCGGTCCACGACTGCCTGCACGAGAACATCCAGGTGCTCAACCACTCGTCCCAGCCCGTCGAGTTCACCGTACGGGTGGAGATGGCCAGCGACTTCACCGACATCGCCGAGATCGGACGGCTGCGCCAGCGGGCCGTCAAGGTCACCGCCGACTCGGCGAACCAGCAGCTCGTGCTCCGCTACCAGCGGCAGCGGTTCGTCCGCCAGACCACCGTGCGGAGCACGGTTCCGGTCGAGGTGGACGAGGGGGGAATGACGTTCCGGATCCGGGTCGCCCCCGAGGGGAAATGGGAGACCGACCTGCACATCGCCATGACCATGGGCGGTACGGACGGGCAGGACGTCCGCGCCTCCCTGGAGTCCCACCAGCGGGCCGTGCGTACCGGGATGCGCGAGGACCTGGCCGGCTGGATGGACCGGGCGCCGCAACTGGTGGCCGAACGCGGCGGGCTGGAAGAGATGTACCGGGGCAGCCTGGCCGACCTGGCGGCACTGCGGTACCAGCCGTTGTCGTACGACGCCCGAGTGCCGATCGCCGGTCTGCCGTGGACGATGTGGCTGTGCGGACGGCACAGCATCATCACGTCGCTGCAGACACTGGCGTTCACCCCCGAGCTGGCTCCCGCGACGCTACGGATGCTGGCCCTCATGCAGGGCAGCCAGCTCGACGACGATCTGGACGAGGAGCCGGGCAAGATCCTGGCCCACCTCCGCTACGGCGAGTCCGGGGCGTTCGGCGACCGGGGCGCGGCGCTGTACTACGGCTCGGCGGACACCACGCCGCTCTTCGTCGTCCTGCTCGACCGGTACGAGCGCTGGTCCGGTGACGCGGACCTGGTGCGCGAGCTGCGCCACCCGGCCCGGATGGCGTTGGACTGGATCGACGAGTACGGCGACCTGACCGGGGACGGCTACGTGCGCTACCAGCGCCGCAACGAGCGCAACGGCGCGATCAACCAGTGCTGGAAGGACTCCCCGGACGGGATCACCAGTGCCGACGACCGGCAACCGGCCTTTCCCCGCGCCACCTGTGAGTTGCAGGGCTACGCGTACGACGCGAAGCGGAGCGGGGCCCGGCTGGCCCGGGAGTTCTGGGGCGACCCGGCGTACGCCGACCGGCTGGAGCGGGAAGCCGAAGCGCTGAAGGACCGCTTCAACCGGGACTTCTGGCTGCCGGACCAGGAGTACTACGCGTTGGCGCTGGACCCGTACGGTGCGCCGGTCGACGCGCTGGCCTCCAACATGGGGCATCTGCTGTGGAGCGGGATCGTCCCGGACGACCGCGCGGAGGCGGTCGCCGAGCACCTGGTCGGGCCGCGGTTGTTCAGTGGTTGGGGGGTACGCACCTTCGCCGTCGGGCAGCGCGCGTACAACCCGATGGGCGCGCACCTGGGCGCGGTGTGGCCGGCGGACAACGCGCTGATCGCCGCCGGGCTGCGCCGTTACCGCTTCGACACGCAGGCGGCCACGATCGTGGCCGGCATCTTCGACCTGGCGCAGACGCTCGGTGGGGCCGTGCCGGAGGCGATCGCCGGTCACGAGCGCAGCCAGACGAAGTATCCGGTGCAGTTGCCGGGCGCCGGTCGGCCACAGGCGTGGTCGTCCGGCGCGCTGCTCATGCTGTTGTGCACCACGATGGGGTTGCAACCCACCGGCGACAACCTGCTGGTGAACCCGGCCGTGCCCGAGGGGTTCGGTCGGCTGGAGCTGCTGGACATCCCGGGCCGCTGGGGCCACTCCGACGCCTACGCCAGGGATCGGACCACCGAGGGCAGGCGCCACCCCCGGCTGCGCTGAGGTCCGCCGGGCGGGGCACGGGCGACCCGCTGCGCCGACCGTGCCCGCCGGGGTCAGCCCATCGTCCGGGAACCGTCGATCGACTCCCGCAGGATGTCGGCGTGCCCGGCGTGCTGGGACGTCTCGGCGATCAGGTGCAGCATCACCCGGCGGACCGTCCAGCTCGCCCCCGGCTCGAACCACGGCGCCTGCGGCAGCGGGTGCGAGGTGTCCAGGTCGAGGGTGGCGATCAGCTCGTCGGTCTCGCCGGCCACCTGCTGGAACCGATCGACCAACCCGGCCAGGGTCTCGCCCGGCGCCATCTGGAACTGACCGACCCAGTCGATCGGCTCGCGCTCCATCGCCTCCGCGCCGCCGGTCGCGAAGAGCATCCAGCGGTGTTCGACGTTGGCCACGTGCTTGACGAGCCCGCCGAGGCAGAGCGCGCTGACGGTCGGACGGGCGGCCGCCTGCTCGTCGGTGAGCCCGTCGACGGTCTGCAACAGGAAACCCCGGTGCCGGCGCAGGGTCTGGAGGAGATCGGCCCGCTCACCGGTGAGCTGCTGCGTGCTGGTCATCTGGCACCCTTTCGTCGACGTCCACTCACTGCCACCGTAGGACGAGGCACCGACACTTCCGGGCTACCCGACGCCGTGTCACAGGTCCGCCAGCGGTTGCCGATCGGCGGTGATGGCGGTCCACTGAATACCATGGGTGTGATTAAGGTGGGCACGTCGTCCTGGGCGGACCAGTCACTGCTGCGTTCCGGGTGGTACCCGCGCTCTGCCAGCACGCCAGCCCGCCGGCTGGGCTTCTACGCCGGCCGGTTCCCGCTGGTCGAAGTGGACACGTCCTACTACGCCGTCCCGGTCCAGGAGACCACGCAGGGCTGGGTGGACGCCACCCCGGACGACTTCACCTTCGACGTCAAGGCGTTCCGCCTCTTCACCGGTCATCCGACGCCGGTCGCCGCGCTACCGAGGGACCTGCGACCGACCGGCGGTTCGAGCCGGGTCCGCCGCCGCGACCTGCCCGAGCAGGCGTACGACGAGCTGTGGGCCCGGTTCCGCGCGGCGCTCGACCCGATCGCGGCGGCCGGCAAACTGGGTGTGGTGATGTTGCAGTTCCCGCCCTGGCTGGTGCGCAGCCCGGCCGCCGAACGCCGGATCGTCGAGCTGGCGCGGCGCTGCCAGCCGTGGCGGGTCGGCGTGGAGCTGCGGCACGGCTCCTGGTTCGACGACGGCGCCGCGACGCAGACCCTGGACCTGCTGCGCGCCCACGACCTGTCCCTGGTCTGCGTCGACATGCCGCAGGGACATCCGTCGTCGGTGCCGCCGATCCTGGCCGGCACGGCGGAGCCGGCGATCGTCCGGTTCCACGGCCACAGCGACGCCTGGGGTGACGGCGACAAGCAGGAGAAGTTCCGGTACGCCTACCCCGAGGACGAGCTTCGGCACTGGGCCGGGCTGCTGGCCGAGTTCGCCGGTCGACCCGACGAGCTGCACGTGCTGTTCAACAACTGCTGCGCCGGGCAGGCCCAGCGCGACGCCACCCGACTGGCCCAACTGCTCGCCGAGACGATGATCGTCGACCGGGCTGTCCCGGTGCGGGCCACGTCGACCGGCTGACGGTCGCGCGCCTGGCGCGGCGGGCCGGTCAGGAGCGGCGTCCCCGGCTGCGGAGCGCGTCCTGGGTCGATTCGCCGATGTCCGCGTCGTCGGGGAAGGTCCGGCCGCTGGGTGCCGGGTCGGGTGGGCACCCGGTCCGGCCATCGTCGGGCGGGTGGGCTCGACCGGACCGAAGCCGTGCCGTCCCGCCGGGTCCGACCGCCGCGCCGGGGCGCCCGCTCGCCGCTCGCCGCGCCGTCCCTCCGGCACCGCGGTCTCCTCGCTGCCCTCGTCCATCGGTGAGTCCGGGTCCGCGCCCCAGGGCGCGTCGGCGTCGAAGCCGTCGCCGGTGCCCCACGGCTGGACCGCCTCCGGCTCCAGCCGGTCGTTGTTCCCGCTGCGTCCCTCGTGTGCGGTCATGGCCACCCCGCTCGTCGGTCCGCCGTTCTTGGCGGACGTGGTGCCGTGCCCCGCCGTGACCGGCGGACGCGGTGCTGTCCTCGGGCCGGGCCGCGCAGGGTCGGCCAGCGCCCCGCCGTCGAGGTGGCGGCGGGACGCCGGCGACCCGGCGTTCAGCGTCCGGCCATCGCCATCGGGCGCTTGCCGTTGCTCATCCCCGCCATCTTGATCATGGTCTTCGAGGCACCCTTCAGGCCGCCGGTTCGGCCGAGCATCCCCCGGAACACCTGCCCCGGCTTCTGCTGCTCACTCATGTACGCGGTGACCACCACCAGGGTTCCGGTCAGCGCCGGGATGGCCCACTGGAGCAGTTTCATCTGCCGTTGCGAGGAGGCCACGCTGGCCGGGGTCTGGTGGTTCGGTTCGGTGGCGCCGCTCACCGACGGCCCACCCGCCTTCTCCAGCCGCATGCCGACCAGTCGGCTGTAGCCGGTCACCGCCAGCGCGCCGATGGTCAAGGCGGTCTTGATGGCGCTGGCCCGGCCGACGCCGGACTGTGCCGCCACCCGTGGGCTCTCGGTCACCAACTCGCCGACCGCGCCGGCCAGATGGGCGCCGATCGCGGCCGCGTTGACCGGGGTCCATTTGGACCAACCGGCCGAGGCGGCCGGGAGCCGCTGGGTCGAGTCGCTGATTTTCGCCGCTGCGCCGTTGACGCCGAAGGCACCCATGAGGGAGCCGCCAAACCAGGCCGCCAGGCCCAGATCGTGCATCGAGCGCAGTGCGGTGTGCCGTTCGGACATGTGATCCCCTTCCGCCGTGTCGGGCGGTGCGGCTTACCCGCCGCTCGGGCGGTTAACCCCGCCCCGGACGGGCCCGATCCGGGCCGGACGGGCAGCCGGGGGACGTTCCTGGTCACCGGGTCTCCAGTAGGAGTCGTTCGCCCGGTGGCGGGTAGAGACGAGCGACGCCGACGAGAGGGAAACGTGATGTCACAGCCGGACGAGAGCCGGGAGAAGACCCCGAAAACCGACGCGGTGCTCATGCACCCCGACAACGACCCGCACCGCAACACCGCGGAGGTGGCGCCCCGCAAGGAGCACGCGGAGATCCAGGTGGAGCGCGACGGTGACCTGGTGCCGCTGGACCAGGACGAGTGAACCGGCCGGTACGGCTCAGCGGGGCGGCAGGTCGCCGGCGAATCCGGCGAGCCGCCGGGCCAGTGGGCTGCTCGCCCGTACCCAGGTGAAGTGGTCCAGCGGGCCGCCGGCCTGGGCCACTGTGTACCGTTCCCGGGTCACCGGGGCGCTGTCGAGCTTGGCGCAGAGGTGGTCCATGGTCTCGTGCGGGGTGTACTGGTCGTCGTCCACACTGATGGCCAGCACCGGCGTCCGCACCGCGCGTACCGCCGCCTCGGTGTCCGACCCGTTCAGCCGGGGGAACCGGCCGGTCCGCGCGGTGTACGCCCAGTCGCGGATGACGCCGCGCGCCTGCCGGCCGCCGAAGCCCCAGCCGGGCCAGACCCCGAGCAGCGCCGCGGTGGCGGCGATCCCCTGGGTGTACGGCAGCACGCCGAGGCCACGTCGGCCGGGGTAGCTGCGCCAGTACGGCACGCTGACCGCCACCAGCGCGAGCCCGTCCACCTCGGCGTCGCTGTGCAGGGCGAGGTGCAGCAGGGCGGCCTGCCCGCCGAGCGAGTGACCGAGCAGCAGCCGGGTGCGTCCGTCCAGCCGTGGCTTGAGCGCGGCCAGCACCGCGCCGACGTCGTCGGCCAGTTCGGCGTAGCCGTACCGGTCGGCCCGGCTCGGCGCCGGGGTGCTCGTCCCGGTGCCGCGCAGGTCGGCCACGACCACTGCCAACCCGGCCGCGCGCAGCCCGGCGGCGAAGGGCCGGTAGTAACGGGCGCGGACCCCCATCGCGGGCCAGATCACCACCACCGGCGCGCCCGCCGCGCCGGGCGGCTCCGGGTAGACCTGCACACCCAGCCGACCGCCGTCGACATCGACGAACTCCTGCGCGTACTCCGGTTCCCCGTTCACCGGCCCAGCCTACGGCCCGACGCTACCGACAGGTAGCCGCAGCTGGTCGGACGCGACGGAGGGCCCCGCGGCGGCGGAGCCCTCCGGGTGCTGAACCGGGTCAGGAGACGGTGATCGTCCCGTTGCCGGCCCGGACGCAGTTCACCGACCGGGCGCTGGTGGCGGCCGCCCCGGTGAGGCACTGGCCGAGCACCTGGTGCCCGGTCGCGTTCGGGTGCCAGGACTCCTGGCAGGTCTGGAAGTAGCTGACGCAGGTGTTGGCGATCCGCTGGATCGCGATCTTGTCCTTGCCGGAGAGGCTGGTGACGAAGGTGCCGTTCGCGCCGTCCTGGAGCCGGATCGGGGTGGCCAGCGCACCCGCCGGGCTGGTCGTCTGCTCACACAGCCGGGCGCCGTTGAAGGCCTGCTGCACGTTCAGGTAGACCAGGTCGTCGCCGGGGAACTCGGCGGCCAGGGTGTCCCGGGCGGACTTCACGAGAGCCCCCAGGCCCTGTGAGAAGCGGTGCCCCGGGGCCAGGCTGGCCCGGTGGATCGGGCAGCCGGCCGCGTACCGCTCGGCGCCCAGGTCGCGGAACTTGTCCCGGGTGTCGTCCCGACCGTCCTCCTCGTGGAACTGCTGGTTGAGGTCCAGCGGCAGCGGGTTCGTGTAGTCCTGGAACACCACCCGGTGCTGCCCGTCCGCGTCCACCTGGTCGAGGGTGGTCAGCAACTGGCGTACCGCAGCGGTGGTCTCCGCGGTCGCGGCGCTGAGCTGCGCGGCGGTGGCCAGGTCGGCGTCGCTGCACGGCTTCTGCTCCACCGGCCCGTTCAGGTACGCCCAGAACTCCCACCAGCCGGTCCAGGCGTCGGCGATGAACCGGTTGGCGCACGTCTCCGCGACGTTGCCGAAGGTGAACGAGCTGTTGTTGGAGCCGAGGCCGATCAGCACCAGGTCGATGTCCTGGGTCTGCGCGACGGCGCGGAGCTGGTCGAGCTGCGACGCCACAGTGCGACCCTTGGCGCGCGACTGCGAGGCGTTGGCGATGTCGTAGGGCTGGCCGCCGGAGCAGGCCAGGTTGAACCGGTTCTGGATGCCCGGCAGGTTGGCCTGGTTGAGCGAGGCGTTCGCCGAACGGTGGCAGAAGAACGCGTTGTTGTTCGGGGCCGTCCAACCCGGGAAGCCCTGGGTGACCCCGCTGGCGTCGACCACCGGGGTGTACGCCCCGGCGCCCTCGCCGCTGATGAAGCTGTCCCCGAGCGCCACCGCCGCGGTGGGCAGCGCGGCGGACGCGGGTACGGGCAGCGCGACGGTGGTCGACAGCGCGGCCAGGGCGATCGTCAGTCCCGCGGCGAGCGCGGTACGCCGGAACCTGGGCATGGGGCCCCCATCCATCGAAAGATGAAAGATTCTCTGAGAGCGCGATCAGATCACCCCGGTGCGACAGGCGTCAATGGCCGGTAACCGATTCGTTCGATGAAGGACACGCGGGTTGGCCGCCCACGCTGACCCGCGCCCGGGGCGGACCGGGCTCAGCCAACGGCTACCGGCGCGCGGAGCTAGCGACCGGCCGGAGCGCCGCGCCGACGCAGCACGGCCGCGCCCACGGCGTTCAACCCGACACCCCAGAGCGCCAGCACCGAGAGCCACTGGACCCAACGCGGCAGGCTCATGTCACCGGAGAGCAGGTTGCGGGCGCTGCCGTACGGGGTCAGCCACGGCTGTGCGGACTCCACGCCGCTCAGCAGCGCGAACAGGCCGAGCGGCAGGACGATCGTGGCGAGGAACGCGACAACCGCCGGGCGCAGCAGCAGGCCCAGCCCGGTGCCCACCAGGCCGGCGACGATCTGCACCAACACGCTGCCCACCGCGATGGTGCCCGCGTACCGCCACGCGTCGTCGGCGATGTCGGCCGGGGCGAGGGCCAGTGTCGCGGCGCAGACCAGCACACCGACAACACCGATGACGACCGCCGGCACTCCCACCGCGAGCACGGTGGGCAGGACCCGGACCTGGTCGGCAGCTCGGCGCGGGTCGCGCACCAGCAGGATGCCGAAGAGCGGCGTCACCACCGACATCAGGCTCTGGACCAGGTCCGAGAGCGCGGCGAACGTCCGGTCGGCGGGAGCCGCCGCCGCGGTCAACGCCACGGCGGCCAGCAGCCCGGCCAGCAGGGTGCCGGCGAGCAACCACCGCCGGGCCCGGGTGCCGAGGGGGCGTCGCAGGGCGTCGCGTGCCGTCTCGTCCACCCCGACAGCCTCCCCACCACCCAGGCGCACCAACCGCGGGCATGGCTGAGCGTACCGACGACGGTGTCTCCGCGTGGTCCCGTGATCACCGCCGGACTGTTTCCTGGCTCACGTCCGAGGGCTGCCGCGCGGCGGGTCGCGCGGGGCCTCCGGGAGTTGTCCTAGCCTCGGGCTAGGCTCGCTGCGGCGCGCCACGCCGGCTGATGTCGCCGGTGACCGGCTGCACACCGCCGAGACCGGGGAGTACGACCAGTTGACCGCAGAGCCTGACACCCTGTACGGGGCCGACGACCTCACCCACCTTGAGGGGCTGGACGCTGTTCGTAAGCGGCCCGGCATGTATATCGGCTCCACCGACAGCCGTGGCGTGGGTCACCTCGTCAACGAGATTCTCGACAACTCCACCGACGAGGGCGTCGCCGGCCACGCCGGCCACGTCGAGGTGATCCTGCACGCCGACGGCTCGGTGCAGGTCGACGACGACGGCCGGGGCATCCCCACCGACGTGCACGCCAAGTCCGGCATCTCCGGCGTCGAGCTGGTGCTGACCCGGCTGCACGCGGGCGGCAAGTTCGGCGGCTCCGGCTACAAGACCTCCGGCGGTCTGCACGGCGTCGGCGCGTCCGCCGTCAACGCGCTGTCCCGCCGGTTCGACGTGACCGTCCGCCGAGCTGGCAAGATCCACGCGATGTCGTTCCGGCACGGCGTCCCCGGGATCTTCGACGGCGACGGGCCGGACGCGCCCTTCACCGCCGGCCCCGGCCTCCAGGTGATCGGCGCGATGAAGCGCGGCCAGCGCACCGGCACCTCGATCCGCTGGTGGCACGACGCCCGCTACTTCGAGACCGGCGCGGCGCTCGACGTCGACGCCGTCCGGATGAAGCTGCGCAACACCGCCTTCCTGGTCCCCGGTGTGACGTACCTGCTGCGTGACCTGACCGGCGAGACGCCGGCCGAGGAGCGGTTCCACTATCCCAACGGGCTCAGCGACATGGTGGAGTTCCTCGCCCCGGCCGGTGACCGGCCGGTCTCCGGCATCCTGCTGGTCAACGGCGAGGGCACCTACCGGGAGAACGCCGCCGACGCCAACGGTGTCATGCAGTCCAACGTGCAGCGTCGCGCCGAGGTCGAGGTGGCGTTCCGCTGGGGCACCGGCTACGAGCGCACCGTCGAGTGCTTCACCAACACCATCCGCAACGCGCACGGCGGCACCCACCGCAAGGGCTTCGAGCGCGCCCTGGTCCGCACCCTGGCCGACGCGGTCCGCAACACCCGCGGCCTGCTCAAGGCCAAGGAGGAGCCGCCCACCCTGGACGATGTCCTGGAGGGCATGACGGCCGTGGTGCACGTGCGGATCCCCGAGCCGCAGTTCACCTCGCAGACCAAGGACGAGCTCTCCACCACCGGGATAACCAAGGTGATGCAGAGCCTGGTCGACGCGCACGTCAAGGCCTGGCTGGAGGACCGCCGCACCAAGGCCGAGGCGCGCACCGTCCTACAGAAGATCGTCGACGCGGCCCGGGTGCGGCTCACCCAGAAGCAGCAGAAGGACGCCGCCCGGCGCAAGACCGCCCTGGAGGGCGCGTCGATGCCGCCGAAGCTCGTCGACTGCCGGGCCACCGGGGTGGAACGGAGTGAGCTGTTCATCGTCGAGGGCGACAGCGCCCTCGGTTGCTTTACCGGTGATACGAAAGTCGCACTGGCCTCAGGGCAGAGTCGGTCCTTCGCTGAGCTGGCTGCAGATTGGCAGCGAGGCATCAGCCATTTCGGTTACACGACCAACAAGGCTGGCCGGGTGGTGATCGCTCCCCTGGTGGAGCCCCGGGTCACCAAGTCTGACGCGTCATTGGTGCGGGTTACGCTCGACAACGGCGAATCGGTGCGCTGCACCCCAGATCATCAGTTCCGGTTACGCGACGGCTCCTACCGGCGAGCCGATGCCCTTGCCCCCGGCGACTC
The DNA here is from genome assembly GCF_016803395.1 of Micromonospora tarensis. Taxonomy (GTDB): domain Bacteria; phylum Actinomycetota; class Actinomycetes; order Mycobacteriales; family Micromonosporaceae; genus Micromonospora; species Micromonospora tarensis. Next base: position 21,466 of record NZ_JAEVHL010000066.1, read on the forward strand.
TCTGATGCCTCTGTATCGCAGCCTGTCCAGCAAGGCGGAGGGGCACAACCTCCAGGGGTACGAGCGGATTTGGATGAACGACCGGGACGAATGGGTCTATACCCACCACCTGGCTGATGCGTGGAATCTGCGCCATGGCAAGGACAGCGCAACTAACGGCACTGTCCGTCACCACATCGACATCAACAAGCGTAACAACGACCCGCGCAACCTGCGGCGGATGACCTGGGCGGATCACACCGCGCTCCACGCCGCAATGATGGGCGAGCACGTCCACGCCGGTTGGCGGAAGTGGTTCGCCAACGGCGGCCGAGAGTTCCGGTCAGCCATGCTGACGGCTCAGTGGCGCGATCCTGATTTCCGCGAGGCGTGCCTCGCGCGCCTGTTCGCGCTCAACGAGTCGCCAGCGTTCCGCGCCCAATGTGAGAAGGGCTTTCAGGACTGGTACGACGCGCTCGGCGTCGAAGAGCAGGGCGCCTACGCCGAGCGGATGCGTGAGCGGCAGGCCACGTACTGGACGCAACCTGAGCATCGGGCAGCGGCAGCCGAACGGGTTCGCCAATACTTTGCTGACCCGTCTCGTCGTCAACAGTGGCGCGAGCGAACGGTGCAACAGTGGCAGGACCACGAATTGCGTATCTGGCGCTCCCGAAAGACCGTGGAGCAGTTTGCAGATCCCGACGAGCGGGACCGCCAGCGCAATGCGGTGTTGGCCTGGCATCGGGATAATACAGAATTCGGTGATCAACACTCCCGTCGGATGAAGCGGCGGATGACTGATCCGAGCGCCGGTCACCTGGCAAAGGTGCGGGCCGGGCGTGCTCGATACGTCGACAACGTGCCTCGTGAGGAGCGCGTCGGCCAGCAGAACGAAGGTCGCCGCCTGGCAGCCCTCCGCCGGCTGGCACCGTTGCTGGCGCATCCGGACGAGGAATTGTCAGCCGCCTACGAAGCCGAGCGGATTCGTACCGCTCGCACCGGTCTCCGCTTCGCGCGGCTTCTGGCCCTGTATGACGGAGATTACGGCCGACTTCGTGACGCCGCGTCGTTCGTCAATCACCGAGTGGTGTCGGTGGAGGTCCTCGACGAGACAGCCGATGTCTACGACCTGACGGTTGACGGGTACCACAATTTCGCCCTCGAAGCTGGCGTGTTCGTCCACAACAGCGCCCGGGTGGCGCGGACCTCCGAATACCAGGCGCTGTTGCCGATCCGCGGCAAGATCCTCAACGTGCAGAAGGCCAACCTCCAGCAGGTGTTGGACAATGCCGAGTGCGCGGCCATCGTCCAGGTCCTCGGCGCGGGTTCCGGGCGCACGTTCGACCTCGCCGCGCTGCGTTACGGCCGCGTGCTGATCATGGCCGACGCCGACGTGGACGGCGCGCACATCCGTACGCTGCTGATCACCCTCTTCGCCCGGTACATGCGGCCGCTGATCGAGGCCGGTCGGCTCTACGCCGCGATGCCGCCCCTACACAAGATCACCACCAGGGGGCGTAACCCGCAGACCGTCTACACCTACACCCAGGTCGAGATGGAGGCGACGGTCCGCAAGCTGGAGAAGGCCGGCAAGCAGATCGTCACCCCCATTCCGCGCTTCAAGGGTCTCGGTGAGATGGACGCCGACGAGTTGTGGGACACCACTATGAACCCGGCCACCCGTGCCGTCCGGCGGATCACCCTCGACGACGTGGACGACGCCGAGCGGATCCTCGAACTGCTGATGGGTGAGAAGGTCGAGCCGCGCCGCAACTGGCTCATCGACTCCGCCGACCGGGTCGACCGCGAGGCGATCGACGCATGATCACCTGTCTTGTTCGAGTGGAGAGCTGAGTCATGGCACGCCGTAAGGAAAACAAGGTCGATCTCTCCTCGTTCGACCAGGCCGGCGCGCGGGTCTTCGACAATCCGCTGGTCACCGAGGTCTCCGACTCCTATCTGGAGTACGCGTTCTCGGTCATCCACTCCCGTGCCCTGCCCGATGCCCGCGACGGCCTCAAGCCGGTGCACCGGCGCATCCTGTGGTCGATGTACGAGCAGGGCTACCGCCCCGACCGAGGGCACGTGAAGTCTGCCCGAATTGTCGGAGACTGCTTCGTTGCCGGCACGCTGGTCTCCACGCCTGATGGCCTGCGACCGATCGAGGAGATCGAGATCGGACACCTGGTGCTGGACGGTGCGGGCGCTTCGGTCCCGGTCACCGCCGTGTATCGAAACCCGACCTCTGACCTTGTTCGTGTGACCTGGAGCAATGGGCACACGATGCTCGTCACCCCGGGCCAACGTTTCCGGGTGGTCGCGGACGACCTCTCGGTTCAGTGGGCCGAGGCTCGGGATCTTGCGGGACGCCTTGCGCTGGCCTATGGGAGCCGCCGTAGCGAGGTGTCGACGCCACCTGGCGACGTCTACGACTACGTGCGCGGGCTGCTGGTGGCCGAGGGCTTCCCGGTCGACCGGAACCGCGCAGCGGACGGCCGGGTTCGCATCCACATGTGTGACGTCGAACCGCTCGATGTCGCTCACGGCTGGGCTATCGCCAGTGGGGTAAACGTCTCCCGCGGAAAGCGTGAGGCTACCAATCCCCGTCATCGTGACCAGCACATCCTGACCTTCAGCCGGCACGAAGGGCTATTGGAGGCTACCGAGCCGCTCAGTTGTGACAAGTACGTACCGCGCGACATCGTCGGTCGCCGGTCAGCGTGGGCGCCGTTCCTCGCTGGCTTCTTCGACGGTGACGGCTACGTCCGCAAGCGGTTCCGAGAGGTGGTCTTCGTCAGCACCAGCAAACTACTGGTCCGGCAGATCTACGCCATTCTCGCCGACCTGGGGTTGCCTGGGCACTACTGGACCAGCGGTCTTCGTTCTGATGGAAACCCGCTTCACGGGCTCTCCATATCCGGGCGAGACGCCGCAGTCCTCGCTCGGATGCTGCTGCCGTGGGTGCGAATCGGCTACAAGCACGATGGCCTGCAACGGGTTGCGAACATCGACTACCAGTACAGCGGCAAGCAGGGCAACGACCGGTTGCCGTACGCCCCGGTGGTGGCGGAATTCACCGCAGCGCATCAGGGCGGTGGATGGTTTCGGGATCAGGCCGGACAGGCGTTCCGTGCCTCGCTCTCGGCGAGCGGTGGCCCGAACGTGCGGTATGGCAAGGACCGCAATGGAGTACCGCTCGCGGAAAGATCGTTCCAGTTGGAGCGCGCGGTTCGGGACGGCTGGATTCAGAAACTCCGCGTGCTCGGCTCGCCGCTCGCCGCTCGGCTGGACGCGCTGGTCGGTCATTCGTTCCTGCGGGTCTCGTCGGTCGAAGCAGTGCCTCCTGACGTCACATATGACATTCAGGTGGGTAGTGACGACCATGCCTTCGTCGCCGAGGGATATGTCGTTCACAACTGCATGGGTAAGTACCATCCGCACGGCGACACCGCGATCTACGACGCGATGGTCCGCCTCGCGCAGGACTTCTCGCTCAACGTGCCGCTCATCGACGGGCATGGCAACTTCGGTTCTCCCGACGACGGCCCGGCCGCCTCGCGTTACACCGAGGCGCGGATGTCCCGCGAGGCGATGCTGCTCGTCGGTGAGCTGGGCGAGGACACCGTCGACGTCGAGCCCAACTACGACGGGTCGCTGACCCAGCCGACCGTGCTGCCGGCGGCCTTCCCCAACCTGCTGGTCAACGGCGCGTCCGGGATCGCGGTCGGGATGGCCACCAACATGATCCCGCACAACCTCGCCGAGGTGGTCCAGGCGGCCCGTTGGCTGATCAACCACCCCGACGCCACCCTGGACCGGCTCATGGAGTTCGTCCCCGGCCCCGACCTGCCCACCGGTGGCGTGCTGCTCGGTCTGGACGAGGTGCGCCGGGCGTACGAGACCGGGCGCGGCGTGGTGCGGATGCGCGGCAAGGTGGAGATCGGCCCGATCGAGGGCAGCCGGGGTCGCCAGGCGATCACCGTGGTAGAGCTGCCCTACGGCGTCGGCGCGGAGAAGGTCATCGCGGCGATCACCAACGAGGTCACCAAGACCAAGCGGCTGACCGGCATCGCCGACGTCAAGGACCTCACCGACCGGGAGAGCGGCACCCGGCTCGTCGTCGAGTGCAAGGTCGGGGTCAACCCGCAGGCGCTGCTCGCGGACCTCTACCGGCTGACCCCGTTGGAGCAGTCGTTCGGCGTCAACAACCTGGTCCTGGTGGACGGGCAGCCCCGCACGCTCGGGCTCAAGGCGCTGCTGGAGGTCTTCCTGGCCCACCGGTACGAGGTGGTCACCCGACGCACCTCGTACCGCCGGCGCAAGCGCCAGGAGCGGCTGCACCTGGTCGACGGCCTGCTGATCGCACTGCTGGACATCGACGAGGTGGTCCGGCTGATCCGGGGCAGCGACGACGCGCAGGCCGCGAAGGACGGGCTGATGAGCCGGTTCGGTCTCTCCGACATCCAGGCCACGTACATCCTGGACACGCCGCTGCGTCGGCTGACCAAGTTCGACCGGATCGAGCTGGAGGCCGAGCAGGAGCGGCTGCGCGCCGAGATCGCCGAGCTGAGCGCGATCCTCGACGACGAGCGGGTGCTGCGCAAGGTGGTCTCCGACGAGCTGGCGGCGGTGGTCAAGCAGTTCGGCGCCGAACGGCGGACGACGCTTGTCGACGGCGACCTGAAGGAGGTGTTGGCGGCGTCCGCGCCGGCCGGCCCGCTGGAGGTGGCCGACGACCCGTGCCAGGTGATCCTCTCCGCGACCGGGCTGGTCGCCCGGACCGCGGCCGAGTCGGAGGAGAGCGCCGAGGGGCGCCGCCGCAACGGCCGAATCAAGCACGACACGGTACGCGCGATCGTGCACTCCACCGCCCGTGGCCGGGTGTTGCTGCTGACCAGTGCCGGTCGGGCGTTCAAGGTCGACGTGCTGCCGCTGCCGGTGCTGCCCGAGCAGGCCGGCACGGTGTCGCTGCGCGGCGGCATGTCGGCGGCCGAGCTGGTGCCGTTGGCGGCGGGGGAGACCGTGGTCGGCGTGGCCCCGCTCGGCGGGCAGGCGGACGGCTCACCGGGGTTGGCGCTGGGCACCCGGCAGGGCGCGGTGAAGATCTGCGCGCCGGAGTGGCCGGTGCGCTCCGACGAGTTCGAGGTGATCGGCCTGCGCGACGGTGACGAGGTGGTGGGGGCGACCTGGCTGACCGACGGCACCGAGACGCTTACCTTCGTCACCTCGGAGGCGTCGCTGCTGCGGTTCCCCGCCGGGCTGGTCCGTCCGCAGGGCCTCAAGGGCGGCGGCATGGCCGGCATCAACCTGCCGACCGGGGCGCGGGTGGTGTTCTTCGGCGCGGTACGCACCGACGATCCGGGTCACGGCGAGCCGATGGTGGTCACCTCCACCGGGGCGACGGTCAAGGTGACGCCGTTCAAGGCGTACCCGGCGAAGGGTCGGGCGACCGGCGGCGTGCGCGCGCACCGCTTCCTCAAGGGTGAGACGGACGTCGCCGTTGCCTGGGTGGGCCCGCGACCGGTCGGCGCGACCGCCACCGGCGACCCGGTGGAGCTGCCCGCGGCCGACCCCCGCCGCGACGGCAGCGGCTTCGCGGTGATGCTCGGGCCAACCGTGATCGGCCACCTCACCGAACGCGACTGACCCCCAACCACCTCGGTCGTCCGCGCCGCCCCGGGGTGTCGTGCACGCTGCCGTCGCGCTTGGTGATCAAGCCGCCGAAGGTCGTGCTCGATCCTGGAAACAGTGGCATCACCGACGCGTGACACCACTCGATCCTGGATCGAGCACGATCAAGCGGGGCGGGTGATCCAGGTCGGGCGGGGCAG
>NZ_JAEVHL010000067.1 GCF_016803395.1 Micromonospora tarensis
GAAGGGGTGCGGGCGTTCCCGGGCAGGCCGGCCGGTGCGGTCGGCGGCGGTGCGCGGCGCTGTCCTCCGCCCAGACGGCGAGGCCGGCGGTCGAGCCGCCGCCGGGCCGCCACAGCCCGTGGATCGACCAGCACGTACTCCCCCTCGTCGCCGCCCGAGCCTAGGATAGGCGGCCCCGGGCAACACCCGGGTGCGGCACCCGACGGTCAGAGCGCGCCGGTCTCGCCGTCGGTCAACTCGCGCAGGATGTCGGCGTGACCCACGTGCCGGGCCGTCTCCTCGATCAGGTGCACCAGGATCCAGCGCAGCGAGACCTCGCCGAGCTGCGGGTGCGGCACCACATGGTCGAGGTCGAGGCTCGCGGCGACCGCCCGGGACCGGGCGCAGGCCCGCTCGTACCCGTCGACCAGCCCGGCGACGGTGTCCTGGTCGGTGAGCGTGAAGCTGGCCAGCGCGTCCTCCTCCGAGGTGAGGTAGACGTCGCCGGGCTCGGGGGCCAGCAGGGTCGGGAACCAGTTCCGCTCGACCACTGTCAGGTGCTTGACCAGCCCGGCGAGCGTGGTCGCCGTGGGCACCAGCCGGCGGCGGACGTCGGCGTCGGAGAGACCGCGCAGTTTGCGCAGCAGCACGGCACGGTGGAAGTCCAGGAACGATTCCAGCACGGCGCGCTCGTCGCGGTGCGGGCCAGCACCGGACCGAGCGTCGGATCGATGGTGTGCCTCATCAGCCGACCCTAGCCACGGTCGAGCCACCGCGCTGCCCCGCTATCGCTGCGGGCGGGCGGCGCGACGGGCAGGATGGGCGCATGGCTTCCTCCGTGCAGATCCTGCTCGTCGGCGGTGCCGCGGACGGGCAGACGATCACCGTCGAGCTGGACACCAACGGTCGCCCACCGCTGACCCACCACCACCTCGGCGCCGGTGGGCTGGCCGACGCGCAGATCTACGAGTTGGAGACCGCCCGCGAGGAGGCCCGCGAGTGGCGTTACCGGTGGACCGGTCCGGCGGTGTGAACGGCCCGCTCAGACCCGGGTGAGGGCCCTGCTGCGCAGGCTCTCCAGCACCCCCCGGGTGACCTCCGAGGTGCCGCGCGCCTGATCGCACACCTCCGCCACCCGTCGCGCGGTGGCCTCGGCGCGTTGCTCCCGCTCGTCCCAGAGCCGGTCGACCTCGGCCAGCAGCGGCCCCTCCACCTCCCGCTCCACGCCGCGTAGCGCCGGCACCCCGAGCCGCTGGGCCAGGTCGAAGACCTTGCCGGCGTACGGCAGGGGCAGGAACGGTGTGCCGACCATCGCCGCGAAGATGAGGAAGTGCAGGCGCATGCCGACGGCCAGGTCGAAGTGGCGCATCAACCCGAGCACCTGCTGCGGCGAGTAGGTGCCGTGCAGGATCCGGCCCCGCTCGGCGGCGACCATGTGCGACAGCACCCCGTGGGAGTGCCTGATGTCGTCGCGTTCCATCGGCACGAACAGCACGTACGCGTCGATCCGGTGCACCAGGAAGTCACCGATCTGCGCCAACAGCCGGTGGTAGCCGTCCACGTCGAGGCGTTCGGCGGCCCGCCCCGGCTCCCGCACGCTGATCCCGACCAGCCGCTTACCGACCGGCACCCCCTCCTCGGCCAGCAGGTGGGTCGGGAACTCCTCCGGTTGCAGCAGGAACGCCGGGTCCGCGGTGACCGTGATCGGGTTGAGCAGACCCGCCTCCTCCAGCACCATCCGGGACTCCTGGTCCCGGACGGTCACCTGGGTCGCGCCGGAGAGCGTCTCCCGGACCATGCCGGTGTCCACCGCCTCACCGAGCGGCCCGACCCCCACCGCGTACGTGATCAGCGGCAGGCCCCGCTCCTGGGCGACCCGGACCACCCGCAGGTAGCGGCGGGCCTCCCGGTCGTAGAGGATGCCGCCGCCGCCCAGGATGAGCAGGTCGAGCTGGGCCAGGACCAGGGCGGAGTCGGTGCGGCTGACGCCCTCCCAGGGCACCGCCTCGACGTCGGGGTGGGCGGCCCGGGTGTGCGCCGGGTTGCGGGAGAAGACGATGATCCGGGCGTTCGGCTCCTGCGTCCGCAGATCGGTGAGCAGGCCGGTGAGGATCGCCTCGTCGCCGAGGTTTCGCCCACCGTACGAACCGAGCACACCGATGGTCAGTCCGGCGCCGTGCGTCATCCGTCGCTCCTCCCCAGGTGCGGTCCGGGCGGGTTTCCCGCTGGGCAGGTGAACAGTCCTGCCCGGGGGACCGCCGCACCGCTCAGCTCCCCGGGAGGATCCGCTTCGCCATCTGCTGCGAGGTGACCTCGAAACCCAGACTCCGGTAGAGCCCGATCCCCACGGTGTTGCTGCCGAACACGTTCAGACCCAGCTCCGGCACCCCGAGCTGGGCGAGTTCCGCCTCGATGAGCTGGATCATCCGCCGTGCGTGGCCTTGTCCCCGGTGTTCCGGGCGCACCTCGATGTTGTGGATCCAGGCCCGTGACTCGCCCGGCTTCGGCACGGTCACCCAGATCCAGCCGACCTCGGTGTCGCCGACCCTGGCCAGGCGCAGCAGCGCCCCCTCGGTGGCCACGCCCGCCGGCAGCGACTCCCGGATCTGGTCGGCCGACCGCTGCCGGGCCGCGGCCGGGGTCATCCCCCGGTGGGCCACCAGGTCCCCGGCGAACTCCTCCTCCAGCGGGACCAGCAGGCGGGCCAGTTCCGCCGCCGTCACCGGCGTCAGCGTCAACTCCACAGCGCCTCCCTCTTCGTCGTCCTCGGCCGGTAGTGCGGCAGACCAGACACGGACACGGACACGGTAGAGCCTGACCGACCTCCGTCACCCCGGACCAGTTGCAGGGCCGCGTCGCCGCGACGATCACGTTTGCCGGCATGGGCCTCACCCCGCTCGGTTCGCTGTGCGGCGGCTTTCTCGCTGGCGAGTGGGGACTGCGCGGCACCCTGCTGGTCACGGCCGCCGGCATGGTGGTGTCGCCGCTGCTGATGGCCCTGTCCCCGCTGGCACGGCTGGGACGGCAACTTCCATCGCCGGGCCTTCCGGTGGGTCAGGGCGTCGCGCAGGCCGACGTGAGCTGACGCGCCAACTGCGCCAGGTCGTCGAGACGCAGATCGCCGTCGAGCCCCTTCAGCGCGGCCGTCATCGCGCCGGCGGCCCGCCCGGCCCGCAGCCCGACCTCGGCGTCCTCGACGACGAGGCACCGCGCCACGGGTACGCCCAACAGCGCGGCGGCCCGCAGGTAGCCCTCCGGGTCCGGTTTGCCGACGCGCACGTCCTCCACAGTGACCAGCACGGGCGCGACGATGCCAGCCGCGCCGAGCCGTGCCTCGGCCAGCCGGGCGTCCGCGCTGGTCACCACCGCCCAGGGCAGCCCCATCCGGACCAGCTCGCGCAGCAGTTCGGGCGCCCCGGGGGTGGCCGTCACGTCGGACAGGTCGTCGTACTGCAACGCCAACTGCCGGGCCGCCGCGGTGGCGACCGTGCTGTCGTCGAGCGCGGGCAGCAGCCGGCGGATGGTCCGGTCGGCCGGGCTGCCGTGCGCGATCGCCAGTGCGGCGGCGGGGTCCACGGCGTACTCGACGGCCCACCGCTGCCAGGCCCGCTCCACGGCGGCGTCGGAGTCGACGAGGGTGCCGTCCATGTCGAACAGCACCGCGCCGATGTCTGCCAGTCCCGCCATCACTCACGCTCCCCGAGTCGTTCGGCCGCCAGAATCAGCACCATCCTCGCCCACCCTGACATCCGGGCGACTCGACGGGTCCCGAGGTCGCGGGTATCGGACCTGGCGCTGGGAGCGAGGGGTCTGATAGCCGCCAGACAGGCGATCGGCCCGGCCACATGATCGTTTGCATGACGATGACACTCAACGACAAGGTGGCAGTGGTGACCGGGGGCTCCCGGGGCATCGGAGCCGGCATCGCCCTGCGCCTGGCCCAGGACGGTGCTGACGTGGCGCTGACCTACCGGCAGGACGCGGACCGGGCCGCGACAGTGGTCAAGCAGATCGAGGCGCTGGGCCGCAGGGCGGTGGCGATCCAGGCGGACGGCGTCGACCCCACCGCCGTCGGGGACGCGGTCGACCGGGTGGCCACCGAACTGGGTCGGCTGGACATCCTGGTGAACAACGCCGCGGTGTTCCCGGTCGGCCCGATGGACGAGCTCGACATGACGGAGGTGGAGCAGACGATCGCGGTGAACATCCGGGCACCGTACGTCGCCGTGCGGGCGGCGTTGCGGCACCTGAGCGCGGGCGGGCGCATCATCAGCATCGGCAGCAACGTCGGTGAGCGGGCGGTCTTTCCCGGGCTGACGCTCTATGCGATGAGCAAGACCGCCCTGGTCGGGTTGACCCGGGCGCTGGCCCGCGAACTGGGCCCCCGGCACATCACCGTCAACCTGGTCAACCCCGGGCCGACGGACACCGACGCCAACCCGGCGGACGGGCCGAACGCGGCGACCATCGCCGGGTTCACCGCGCTCGGCCGGTTCGCCCTCCCCGCCGACATCGCGGCGACCGTCGCGCACCTGGCCAGCCCCGAAGCCGGCTACCTGACCGGCGCGGTGGTCAACGTGGACGGCGGCTTCACCAGCTGAGCATCCGGGGCGCGCCGGTCACCGTCCGGCGCGCCCGTCCGCGTCGGGATCCAGCACCTGACGTACCGCGTCGACAAACGTGATGCGACGGTTCGTCCGTACCTCGATCGCGGCGAGCCAGCGCTCCCGGTGCCGGTCCCGCAGCGGCGCGTCCGCGGCACCCGGCTCGGCACCGAACCGGCGCTGGTCGGCGTACTCAGCGGTGAGGCTGGTCAGCACGACCCGGCCGGCCGCCGCGACCGTTTCCGGGCCGGCCAGCAACACCAGGTTGTACGTTTCGTCCACGGCGCGCATCGCCGCGTACGTCTCGTCGTAGCCGGGTGCCGGCTCACCCCCGCCGACGTCCAGCCACCGCCGGTCCAACTGCCGGTACGCCTGGTCGCAGGCGCCCAGGAACCCGACGTACGCGTCCCGCCGCAGCTCGTCGCGGCGGGTCGCCCACCGCTCGGCACTCTCCTGCCGGGCGACGGTGAGGTGGTGGGCCAACTGCCGGCGGGTGCTGCGCGCGCCGACCAGCCCGGTCAGGGCGGCGGCGGCCAACGTGGACAGCGAGGTGATCAGCGCGACGGCGACGGTGTCCTGCACCAGGACATCATGACGATGCCCGCCGCGGCGCGACGCGGCGACGTACCCGTGCGGCGACGCGGAAACGGGGTCACCTTCCGTGCACAAGATTGATACGGTCGCGGTTCCCCTTGATCGAATAGAGGACTCCCCCGCATGGCCGACACCAGGCCCGACCCCGACGCGACCCCTGGTCCGGTTCCAGGTCCGGCCGAGGTGAGCCCTCCTCCGGTTCCAGGTCCGGCCGAGGTGAGCCCTCCTCCGGTTCCAGGTCCGGCCGAGGTGAGCCCTCCTCCGGTGCCGGGTCCGGCTGCTGGTGCGGCCGCGACGCCGCCGGACGAGCCGACCGCACCGGCGGCTCCGGTCACCGGCGCGGACGTCCCGCCGACCGGGTGGCCTCCCGCGCCCACACCGTCCGCCCAGTCCAACAACACCAGCATCATCGTCGCCGTGGTGGCGGGCTTCGTGGTGCTGGTGCTGCTGGCCTGCGTCGGGTTGGTCGGCGGCTTCTTCCTGCTGCGGGCTGAGGAGAACCCGACGGCCAGCCCGTCGTCCCGCGCCCCGCTGTCGCCCACCGACGGCCGCAGCCCCAGCCCGTTCGCTCAGCCCGACGAGAGCGAGGAGCCGGTGGCGCAGGGGCCGCAGGCCAGCGCGTACCCAGCGGAGAAGATCGAGGACCTCAACCGGGTGTGCGACGACGACGTCTACTACCCCGAGCTGCCGAAACGTGCCGGCAAGGCGCCGCACCCGGTCGTGCTGCTCCTCTCGGACGCGTCGGGCCTGCGCTACCAGGACAGCGGCTACTACTACGACCTGGGCCTGTCGAAGAAGGTCGAGGAGACCTGGGCCACGGATGATCCCCGGAAGGTGCAGTTGGTCGCCTGCCTCGACCAGACCAAGACCGGCTCGACGATCCGCACCTGCAAGTTCGACGAGCCGAAGCCGCAGTCGCTGCCGCTGGTACGGACGACGTGGCGGCTCCGGGTCATCGAGGCGGCGACCGGCCGCGCACTGCTGACCAAGACCCTGGCCGGCGATGACCAGATGTGCCCGTTCGTCGTCATGGTCGGGATCGACAAGAAGGTCTATTCGAAGGTCAGCAATCGGGCGGCGATCGCCGCGCTGCGGAACCTGGTGACCAAGTAGCAGGTGACGAGGTCGAGGAGAACCGGTGGAGGGTGGGCGCGGCAGGTTTCGAACCTGCGGCCCCCTCGCTTGTCGGTGTTGGCCGCTTCGCCCAGGCGCGTTCCCGCACGCCCCCGACATCGGCCGCCGATCCGTAGCCTGCTGTCACCGGCCCCTGGCGTCCAGCCTGTTGCGCTCGACATTCACCTTTGTTGAGACCATGTCGCGACTGAGCAGGGCGGCCCGCCGGCTGAGCAGACGTGGAGGGCCTCTCGACGGTCCCCCACGTCGCCCGAATGTCGACTGCGCTAGTTACTCAGCGTACTTGTGAACCAGGAAGCAAAAGCCACCAGAGCCGCAAGGCAGGCCGCGACCGCGCTCAGGATGGCCGCCACATCCGTCACTGACCATTCCTTCCGCTCGCGCTTCCGCCGGGTTGGCCGAAGCCTCTTGCGTCTCACACTCGTTACGTTCATTGGACCTGCGCTCCTGTTTAGGTGTCAGTGCAGGTTGGGGGCGGCACCCCGGGCCCGCGAAGCCATCGGTGCCGCCCCTTCCCATGCGCGCGGTTGCCCGCCCATTCACAAACGACCCAAGCGCAGGAGGGTCACCCGTCTCCTTGGTCCGGAATGAGAAGACTGAGTGCGACGAATCGTGCCCGTTTTATTCCGATACGAGAGCCTCAGACGGACAGGTTGTGCGACGAAATGCACCATGCAAATTGCATTTAGCATGCAATTTGTGGGTGCTTGCCATGATTTGCCTGCTCGACGACGAGCCAAGGTGCATGGCTTGTGCGATCGCCCGATCCGACTCGGCAGCCGCCACTTAAAGGCATTGAGATCAGGATCACATTCCCCGCCATGGAACTTGCTCATTGATCGAGCACACAGTCAGCCCGCACGATCAGTTAGTCATGGTTCAGTTACTCTGAGTAGTGAGGCCGGGGCGGTCAGGTCGGGTGACGGTGGCGTCGGAGCATCTGACTCAATGGGACGGACCAGCGGCGCCAGTTGCCGCCGTGCAGGCCTTGACCGCTCACTGCGGGCCGCTCGAAGGGCACGGTTGGCTTCCCTGCGGCCACGCGGGGCGTCGGCACGCTAGGGCGGTGCGGGCGAGGGTGGCCTTAGCCGCAGCGATGGCCGCCCCGATCACGGCTCGTTGCTGTCGACAGCCACTTCCGGTGCGAGGGTGAACGCGTGGGACTGAACAAGGAGACCGCAGGCCGGTTTGCCGAAGCACTCCGGTTTGCTGGCCGCCTCGTCGACTGGGCCCGCGACCTGCTACGCACCACCATCGAGATCGTTCGCAAACCCGCTGACCAGCGCGGCTTCGCCGTGCAGCCCCGCCGTTGGGTCGTGGAACGCACCCTGGCCTGGCTCACCGCCCACCGCCGCCTCGCCCGCGACTACGAAACCCATGCCGCCACGTCAGAAGCCATGGTCCGCTGGGCCGCCATCGGCGGCATGCTGCACCGCCTCACCCGAGGTGGGCCCGCGACCCGTCAACAACGCCGCACCTTCAACACACCCGGCTAACGCAGATGTAAACGCCTTCTTAGATCTGCAAACTGCCGGACGCTTTCGAAGTGGTGTGGTGGGCACGTGCAATCGGCATGTACGTAGGGACGGCGTCCGTGGTCAGGAACGTCAGGACCATGGTGCGCACCGTCTCGGCGTGTTCCAGCAGCAGCAGATGGCTGGCGTTCGGCAGCACGGCCAGCTCGGCAGTCGGTAGCGTCCGGTAGAGCGCCACCGTGTGATCGAGCGTGACCAGGTCGTCGTCGCCGGCTAGGACGAGGGTCCGGGCCGTAACGGCGTGCAGGTCGTCCGGGTCTGGGCTCGGCTCGGTCGCGACGGCATGGACGATTTTGTCGATGACAACCGGGAAGTGGTCACGGCCGTCTGGCGACACCTCGGCGTAGGCGTCAACGATTTCGGTGGGCATCGCACCACCCGCCTGTGGCTTGAAGATCAGTCCGTCAAGGTCGTAGGCGGTGCTGATTAGGACGAGGCGCTCGACCAGGTCAGTGCGGCGCATCGCTACCCGCAGCGCTACTGTGCCGCCAGCGCTGTATCCCACCAGCCGGGCTGGACCGCCGACCGTTCTTTCCAGGAACGCGATTGTGTCCTGTGCCATCAGCTCGATGGTGAGCGGGCCGGGCGCATCCGGTGTGCGGCCATGGCCGCGCCGGTCGGGCAGGTAAGTCTTGAACGTGTCGGCAAGCCCGTCGAGGTTGCCGGTGAAGCAGCGGCTGTCGGTCATCCCGCCGTGTAGCAGCACTACTGGGTCACCCGCGCCGCGCTCGTCATGCCACATGTCAACGATGTCGTTCATGCACTACATACGCGACGACGGCTCCAAACTCATCGGCAGGCCGAACACCGGGAACAGGGACGGTTCGAGGTACGTCGTCACGCCCGCGATCAGTCCGTCGCGACAATCCAGGATGACCAGGCCCAACGCCTCCCCGTCGCGATACTGAGCAACCGTTGGTGACCCGTTGGCCGCAGAACGGACCAGCCGGTCATCGCCACACACACCGGCCGCGCCCAGCAGGGCAGCACGGATCGCGGCGCGTCCCTCGAGCCACCACGCGAACGGCGGCATCGACATCGTCGCGTCCTCGCGGAGCAGCGCCACCAGGCCGTCGACGTCGGAAGTGGTGAACGCCTGGACGTACCGCTTGAGTAGATTCTCGTCGATCTCGCCGCTCCCGCCGGGTGGGCGCCGCGTGGATATGGTGGCCCGCGCGCGTTGCAGAGCGCTGTTAATCGCAGACGGGCTGCTGTCGAGCAGTCCGGCTACCTCTTCTGCCGACCAGCAGAGCACCTCACGCAGAATGAGCACCGCCCGCTGGCGTGGCGGCAGGTACTGCAGGGCAGCGACGAACGCCAGCCGGATCGTCTCGCGCTGCACGGCCAGCTCGGCCGGGTCGCTGTCGATGGACAGCACAAGCCGGTCAGGAATTGGTTGTACGAAGGTGGCGGCGCCCAACGGCGCACCGAGGTTCCCCCCGGCGGGCGAGGCCGGGCCGAGGTCCATCGCGAGCGCGCGCCGCTGGACGCTACGGGTCATGTCGAGGCAGACGTTGGTAGCGATCCGGTGCAACCAGGTGCGCAGACCAGCTTTGCGCTCGTCGAATCGGTCGGCGTTTTTCCAAGCGCGGTACAGGGTCTCCTGGACGGCGTCCTCGGCCTCGGCGGCGCAGCCGAGCATGCGGTAGCAGTAGCCGGTCAATTCGACCCGGTACGCTTCCGAACGATCCTCGAACACCACAGGTCCACGCTAATTACCGCTTCCGGAACCCCTTGACGCGGGGCCGCCAACGGCATTGCAACTGGTTACGGCGCGTGCGCGGCAAGGACGGCAAGGTCGTCCTCGTTCCGCTGCGAACTGCGGTCGCCCGAGCTGTCCTGTACGCCGCCACCGCCGGCTCAAGCACCTCGTCCACTCGGCGCGGATCTCAATGCAGAGGATGCGCACCCCACATGCTGTGCCACCGGTATGCACCACGTACAAGATGGCGTCGATGACGGCCCCGCAGGCGTGCTTCTCTGGCCTGCCCATCCACTGCGTTAACGACAGCATTGGCTCGATGATCTCCCACCCGGCGTCGGTCAGGTCAGACGGATACCGCCGCACTCGATCCACGCCTGTCTACCGACCCAGTCACCCTCACCGACCAAACCCACTGTGCGACACACCCGGCCAACCCACAAACCAAACGCGCTCTGAGAGACGCAGGCGGCGCGAGGCGCCGACGGTCAGGCGACCAGGCAGGCGACGAGGCAACGTTCACTCCCAGTGAGGGTCGGGACTTCCCATGGTGAAGGAACCTGGCAACCTCGTCGCCTCGCATCACTCGTGCAGTTCCACCGACGGCCACGGCACGACCAACGTCGTCCCGTGCCCGTACACCGTCACCCAGCGACTGCTGGATCTTCGTAGACATGCGACCGCGCGGGTGCTGGCGTGCGTCCATCACCGCAGCCGCCGTCGATGACCACAAGCTCGGTAGGTGGCGCGGCTAACCGCAGTCCCAGCACACGTATGCCGCCCACCCGCAAGGGACCGGGCGTCTTGTTCGTACGCAACCACAACGACATAGGGGCGTAGCTCAGCGGCAGAGCAGCGGCCTCCAGAACCGCCGGTCGCAGAGATCGCCAAGTGCGAGGTTCGATGCGCGAACTGCCACCAGCGTAGGACGGCTGCACAATTCGGCTGGCTTCGCGCTGCGCTTGCGCATCAGCACGCGGTACTAGCTCAACAGGCAGAGTAGCTGGCTTCACCCAGCAAGTCGGGGTTCGAGTCCCCGATACCGCTCGACGGGGCAGGGAGTGGGGCGGCGGACGCCGCGAGACCAACGGCCGGTTGCGCAACCCGGTCGACGGCCGGCGCGGGGTAGCCCCCCGAGTCAGCGCGGAGGCCATCACCCCTGTCCCCTGCCCCGCTCATTCGTTGGTGAGGTTGTGGGCGCGGCAGGTTTCGAACCTGCGACCCCTCGCTTGTAAGGCGAGTGCTCTCCCACTGAGCTACGCGCCCGGAACGCCCGTGCGGCGGGCCGGTGGCTGGCAAGCTTACCCTGCCCACCGCCGGCGCGGGCGCGAGGCGTACCCCGGTCAGCTGGTCGCTTCGGCGAGGGCCTTGCGCCAGCCCTGCTGGTCGCGGGCCTCGCCCGGGCCGTTCAGCTCGGCGAACCGGACCAGGCCGGACTTGTCGATGACGAAGGTGCCCCGGTTGGCGAAGCCGGCCACGTCGTTGAAGACCCCGTACGCCTGGGCGACGCCACCGTGTGGCCAGAAGTCGGCGAGCATGGGGAACTGGTAGCCCTCCCGGTCGGCCCAGATCTTGTGGCTGTAGACCGAGTCGACGCTCACCGTCAACACCTGGACGTCGTCGTTCACGTACTCGTCGAGGTTGTCCCGGATCTCGTGCAGCTCGCCCTGGCAGGTGCCGGTGAAGGCGAGCGGGTAGAAGACCAGCAGCACGGTACGCCTGCCCCGGAAGTGCGAGAGCCGGACCTCCTGGTTGTTCTGGTCCTTCAGCACGAAGTCCGGCGCCTCGGCGCCAACCTCGATGGGCATGCGGCTCTCCTCGGATCGAGTTGGCGAGACGGCACCAGTCCGCCACCCGGCGGTGGGCGGACCGCCGGGCGAGCGAAGCGGCGTCTGCTACTTCTTGGCCTTGGCCCCTCGGCGCAGCACCAGACGTGCCCCGCTCCAGTCCCGGCCGGCGTTGACGGTCGAGGTCTGCTGAAGGCCAGCGGTGGGCGCGGACTCCGCGACCTCGCTCGGCTCGACGTGCCCCGCACGCCCTGCCTTCGGGGTGAGCAGCCACACGACCCCGTTGTCGGCCAGCGGGCCGAGGGCGTCGACGAGCAGCTCGAAGAGGTCACCGTCGCCATCCCGGTACCACACCAGCACCGCGTCGACCACCTCATCGGTGTCCTCGTCGACCAGATCTCCACAGCGGTCGGTCAGGGCGTCCCGGAGATCCTGGTCGACGTCGTCGTCGTACCCCATCTCCATGACGACCATCCCCGGTTCGATCCCGAACCGGTCCGCCAGGCTGCGTACCCCGTCGGCGGCCTGACCAGCGGTCGCGCTCACTGTCGCGTGCCTCCTCATCTCGTCCCTGCTCGCGGCGTCGGTGCGACGCCGTCAGGCAAAGTCCACACACTTGTGCGTCCCCGCGCAAGTGGCGCACCGGGTGGAACGGAATTTACCGTGCCAGCAGCGTACGGGCACCGTCGGTAATGGCTTCCGCGGAGACCAGAACCTGACGCGCTGCCGGACCTAATGGTACAAACGAGTCAACTCCGGCTACTCGGCGCGCTGCACCGACATATCCGGCGTCGACCAGCGCGGCGATCACTCCCTCGCCGACCCCGCCGGAACGGCGCGTCTCGTCCACGACCAGCACCCGGCCGGTCGCCGAGGCCTCCCGGATGATGTCCGCGACCGGCAGCGGGGCCAGCCAGCGCAGGTCCACCACCCGGGTGCCCACGCCCTCCTCGGCGAGCACCGCCGCCGCCCGCAGCGACATCCGCACCCCGTTACCGAAGGTGAGGATGGTGAGGTCGTCCGCCGAACCGACCCGGTAGACCCGGGCTCGCCCGATCGGCACGTGCCCGGACACCCACTCGCCCGGCTCCGGATAGCCGGCCAGCCACTCCCCGTCGCCGTCGGCGTACAGGTCGCGGGTGTGGTAGAGCGCGATCGGCTCCAGGAACACGCAGACGCTGCCGTCCACGGCCGCGCTCGCCAGGCAGGTCCGCAGCATGGGCGCGGCGTCGTCCGGCCGCGCCGGCACCGCGACCACCAGACCGGGCACATCCCGGAGTACGGCCACCGAGTTGTCGTTGTGGAAGTGCCCGCCGAACCCCTCCTGGTACGCCAGCCCCGCCACCCGCACCACCATCGGGTTACGGAACGCGCCCTGCGAGAAGAACCGCATGGTGGCCGCCTCACCGCGCAGCTGGTCCTCGGCGTTGTGCAGGTACGCCAGGTACTGAATCTCCGGCACCGGCAGCATCCCGGCCAACCCGGCGCCGAGACCCAGCCCGAGCACCGACGTCTCGTCGAGCAGGGTGTCGAAGACCCGGGCCGCCCCGAACCGGTCGCGCAGCCCCTTCGTCACCCCGTACACGCCGCCCTTGGCGGCCACGTCCTCACCGAAGATCGCCATCTGCGGGTGGTCGAGCATGCCGTCCGCGAGCGCCGCGTTGATGCTCTGCGCCAGGGTCATCGGCCCGGCCAGCTCGGGCGGCTTACCGCCGAACGCCTCCGCCCGGGCAGCCGCGCCCGGTCCGCTGGCCCGCGCCGCGGCGTCGGCCACCGCCCTCGCCACCCGCACCGGACGGCGGGGCGCCAGCGCCGACACCACCTCGGCGGCCGAGGTCAGCTTCGGCTCGACCAGCACCTCCTCGGCCAGCCGGCGTACCTGCCAGCCGGTCTCGTCGTACCGGGCCAGCAGCTCCTCGCCGGTCGCCACCCCGGCGTCGACAAGCAGCCGCGCGGTGGCGGCCACCGGGTCCCGGTCCAGGTCCTCGGCCAGCTCGGCCGGGCTCCGGTACGCCGACTCGGCATCCGCCCCGGCGTGCCCCATCAGCCGTACGGTGCGCAGGTGCAGCACGGCCGGACGCCGGTTGCGGCGCACCCAGGCCGCCGCCTCCGCCGCCACCGCGTACGTCCGCACCGGGTCGGTCCCGTCCGCAGTGAAGTAGCGGATGCCCGGCTTGGCCCGCAGCGTCGCCTCGACCCAGCCCTCCGGCGAGCGGACGCTGATGCCCAGCCCGTTGTCCTCGCAGACGAAGAGCACCGGAATGCGCAGCCCGGCGTGGTCGTACCAGCCGGCGGTGTTGAAGGCGGCGGTGGCGCTGGCGTGGTTGACCGAGGCGTCACCGAAGGAGCAGACCACTATCGCGTCCGGCGGCCACGGGGCGTGCGCGGCACCCGCACCACTACCCACCCGCACCCCGGCCCCGGTACGCCGCCCGGCGCTGTCCAGCCGGCGCAACCGCTCCACTGCCAGCCCCATCCCGACCGCGCGGGGCAGGTGCGAGGCGATGGTGGAGGTGGTCGGCACCACGGCCAGGTCGGCGCGGCCGAACACCTTGTGCCGGCCACCGGCGATCGGCTCCTGACTGGACGCGACCATCCCGCGCAGCACGTCCCGGGCCGCGTCCGCATACACCGCGAATCCGCTGACAGCCGCGCCGTCCGTGGACGCGGACGACTCGGGGTCGGTGGCCGGTGCCGGGTCGGTGGCCCGCTCGGCGACCGGCTCCGGTCCGGTGGTCGGCACGAGCTCGGCGGCGAGCGCCGGGTCGGCGGAGAGTGCCGGGTCGGCGGCGGACTGAGCGGCGCGGAGGCAGTAGAACGCGCCGGAGCGGTAGTGCAGCAGCGCCGGATCGGTGGGCCGCAGCGCGGCGGCGACAGCGGCGTTGCTCTCGTGCCCGGCCGAGCCGATCGTGTAGAAACCCTCCCCGAAGCTGCGCAACCAGCGGCCGGCCAGGTCGAGCTGCCGGCTGGTCAGCTGGGCGTCGAACAGGTCGAGCAGCCGCGCGCCGGTCAGCGGGGCGTCGTCGGTGACCGGGTCGGCGGGGTCACGCCGCCGCTGCGGGGCGGGCAGCGCCGCCAGCATCTCCCGGAACCGGTCGTCGAGATCTTGCGGGGTGGTCACGTCGGACAGCATTACCGACGGAAGCCCTGCTCGCCCAGTGGGACACGGCCGCCGCCGGTCGACTCACGTTGGCCCGCAGGGCTCCGGACAGCCACCGTCGGAGAGCTTCCGGACCAGGTCACGAAGGGTGCTCAGCTCCCCGTCGGTCAGCCCGGACAGGAGTCAGGAGTCGGACATCACCTCGAGGGGTCCGGGTCCAACTCCTGCAGCGCCCGGGCCGCCGCCGGGGTGAGCCCCAACTCGGCGAACGCGGAGCCCTGCCGGTGTCGCAGAGCGTCGGTGACGTGGGTCATCCGGCGCACCACATCGACGGCGAGACCAGCGCGGTCCGCCCGTTCACCTGCGGCGGGACCCACCTCCTGCGGCACGGCCACATCGTACGCAGTGCCGGGCATCGTCGGTCACTGCCCGGCCGCATCACCCCGTCGGACGACTGTCGGCGCGGATCGACGGCGGCCATCGGTGTTCGACTGTCGGCGACGAGCAGGGCCACTCACTGTCACCTGTCGGCCATCGGCGCTCGCGAGGCTCCCCAAGTCACACAGATCGGATTCTGGGGAGGATTCGTGTCACTGTCCCGACGTACCATCTGCTGTCCGGCGCCGCGATCGGCGCCGTGGGCGCGGTCACCGGGCTGCCGGCGGCGGCCGGCGCGGCGGCGGGCCGGCCGCTGGCCTACCCGTTCACCCTCGGTGTGGCCTCCGGCGACCCCGACCACGACGGGTTCGTGTTGTGGACCCGCCTGGCCCCGCAGCCACTGGCCGAGGACGGCCTCGGCGGCATGCCGGACCGCGACGTGCCGGTGCACTGGGAGTTGGCCGCCGACGAGCGATTCCGGCACGTGGTGCGCCGCGGGGTCGCGGTCGCCCGCACCCGCTCGGCGCACAGCGTGCACGTGGAGTTGGCCGGCCTGCTGCCCGGACGCGAGTACTTCTACCGGTTCCGGGCCGAGCGCCACGTCTCGCCGACCGGACGCACCCGCACCGCCCCGGCGCCGTGGACCATGCCAGCCGCCCTGGCGATGGGCTTCGCCTCCTGCTCCCAGTACGAGCACGGCTACTTCACCGCCTACCGGCGGCTGGCCGAGACCGAGCCGGAGCTGATCCTGCACCTGGGCGACTACCAGTACGAGTACGCCCCGGACACGTACAACGTCCCCGGTGGCAACCCGCGTGACCACGAGGGGCCGGAGACCCGGACACTGGCCAACTACCGGCAGCGGCACGCCCAGTACAAGACCGACGCCGACCTACAGGCCGCGCACGCGGTGGCGCCGTGGGCGGTGGTCTTCGACGACCACGAGGTGGAGAACAACTGGGCCGACGAGGTGCCCGAGGCGCCGGACGCCGAGTTCCTCGCGCGGCGGGCGGCGGCGTTCCAGGCGTACTACGAGAACATGCCGCTGCGGCGCACCTCGATTCCCCGCGGCATCGACATGCAGCTCTACCGGCGGGTGCGCTGGGGGCGGCTGGCCACCTTCCACATGCTCGACACCCGGCAGTACCGCGACGACCAGGCCTGCGGCGACGGCTACCGGGACTGCGCGGCGGCATCCGACCCGGCCCGGTCGATCACCGGGGCCGAGCAGGAGGCGTGGCTGCTGGACGGCTTCCGCCGCTCGGACGCCCAGTGGGACATCTTGGGCCAGCAGGTCTTCTTCGCCCAGCGGGACAACAACTCCGGCCCGCTCACCGTCACCAGCATGGACTCCTGGGACGGCTACGTCGCCTCTCGGGACCGCATCACCCGGGGTTGGATGGCCGCCGGGGTACGCAACCCGGTGGTGCTGACCGGCGACGTGCACGCGCACTGGGCCAGCGATCTCAAGTTGGACTACGCCGACCCGACCTCGCGCACCGTCGGCACCGAACTGGTCTGCTCCTCGATCACCTCGACCGGTGACGGCGCGGACTCGCCGTCCGGCTCGCACCCGTGGTTCGCGTTCAACCCGCACCTGCGCTTCCAGAACAACCTTCGGGGGTACGTGCGCACCACGATCACCCCGGGGCAGCTCACCGCCGACTTCGACGTGCTGCCGTATGTCAGCCGCGCGGGCGCGCCCGCGTACACCCGGGCCTCGTTCGTGATCGAGGACCGGGTGCCCGGCCTGCACCAGACGGCGGACAACCCGCTCCCGTCGGCGCTCCGCGGCGCCGCGCCGTCCGTCGACCCCGGTCAGCAGACCGTCGACCAGGAGACCGCCCGCCCGTAACCCGCCCGACCCGTCACGATCCGCGCACGGTGCCGCCCTTTCCCGCCGAGGAGGCGGTTGCGCGGGACGCCGCGCGGATCGTGACGCGGGCCGGCCGGGGCGTCAGCCGGGGAGGAACGAGAAGCGGACCTGGCGGATGGGGTTGTCGCCGTTGGTGTCGACGAGGCAGATCGACTGCCAGGTGCCGAGCGCCAGCCGTCCGTCGAGCACCGGCAGGGTGGCGTACGGCGGGACGAACGCTGGCAGCACGTGGTCCCGGCCGTGGCCGGGCGAGCCGTGTCGGTGCCGCCAGCGGTTGTCGGTGGGCAGCAGCGCGTCGATCGCGGTGAGCAGGTCGTCGTCGGAGCCCGAACCGGTCTCGATGATCGCCAGGCCGGCGGTGGCGTGCGGCACGAAGACGTGCAGGAGGCCGTCGCCCGCGCCGGAGACGAACTGCTGGGCCTCTGCGGTGATGTCCCGGACGGTCGGTCGGGTCCCGGTCTGGACGGTGATCACGTCAGTGCGCATAGCTCGCATTCTGCCGCAGCATACGGTTCGGACCCGCCGCTACCGCCACCGGAACCGCCGCCACCGCCACCGGAACCGCCGCCACCGCCACCGGAGGCGACGCCGACCGGGTCGGCCACCGAAACCCGCGACCTCAGCAATGATCATTGTCGCGGCGACCGCGACATCGCCCCTCTTCGTGGTCCAGACGGGAGAAGTCGCGGGGAACCGCCGACGATCCGAACCGCCGTCGCGCTAAGTTACTGGTGGGTACCTGTGTTGCGCGTCGCGTCGGGGGCACCTAGACGTGACGACAGGTGCCACCAGGGGGCAGGATGGCGCTAGAGACCTATCCCACACACAACCGAGGGAACGCCTGTGGCTACGGAACGCAAGCGCCCGGTGATCAGCGACGGCCTACCGAGCCAGCTTCCGGACATCGACCCTGACGAGACAAGCGAATGGGTCGAGTCGCTTGACGGTGTCATCGACGAACGCGGTGCCAAGCGCGCCCGCTACGTCATGCTGCGCCTGCTGGAGCGGGCCCGTGAGCGCCAGGTCGGGGTTCCGCCCCTGACCACCACCGATTACATCAACACCATCACGCCGGAGCGCGAACCCTGGTTCCCAGGTGACGAGCACGTCGAGCGGCGCATCCGGGCGTACGTCCGGTGGAACGCCGCGATGCTGGTGCACCGGGCGCAGCGCCCGGAGATCGGCGTCGGCGGGCACATCTCCACCTTCGCCAGCTCCGCCTCGCTCTACGAGGTGGGCTTCAACCACTTCTTCCGGGGCAAGAACCACCCCGGCGGTGGCGACCAGATCTTCTACCAGGGCCACGCCTCCCCCGGCATGTACGCGCGGGCGTTCCTGGAGGGGCGGCTCAGCGAGCACCAGCTCGACGGGTTCCGCCAGGAGCTGTCCCACCCGGGCGGCGGTTTGCCCTCGTACCCGCACCCGCGGCTGATGCCGGACTTCTGGGAGTTCCCCACCGTCTCGATGGGTCTCGGCGGCCTGAACGCGATCTACCAGGCGCGGTTCAACCGCTACCTACAGCACCGCGGCATCAAGGACACCTCGCAGCAGCACGTCTGGGCGTTCCTCGGCGACGGCGAGATGGACGAGCCGGAGACGCTCGGCGCGATCGGCGTGGCCGCCCGCGAGGAGCTGGACAACCTCACCTTCGTGATCAACTGCAACCTCCAGCGGCTGGACGGCCCGGTCCGGGGCAACGGCAAGGTCATGCAGGAGCTGGAGGCGTTCTTCCGGGGCGCCGGCTGGAACGTGATCAAGGTCGTCTGGGGCCGCGAGTGGGACCCGCTGCTCGCCGCGGACACCGACGGCGCGCTGGTCAACCTCATGAACACCACCACCGACGGCGACTACCAGACCTACAAGGCGGAGTCGGGCGCGTACGTACGGGAGCACTTCTTCGGCCGGGACGCCCGGACCCGCAAGATGGTCGAGCCGCTCAGCGACGACGAGATCTGGAACCTCAAGCGGGGTGGGCACGACTACCGCAAGCTCTACGCGGCCTACAAGGCGGCCACCGAGCACACCGGTCAGCCGACGGTCATCCTGGCGAAGACCATCAAGGGTTGGACGCTCGGCTCGCACTTCGAGGGCCGCAACGCGACCCACCAGATGAAGAAGCTGACGCTGGAGGATCTGAAGACCTTCCGCGACCGGCTCTACCTGGACATCCCGGACTCGGCGCTGGAGGAGAACCCCTACCTGCCGCCGTACTACCACCCGGGCGAGAAGTCCGAGGAGCTGGCGTACCTCAAGGAGCGGCGCGAGCAGCTCGGCGGCTACCTGCCGTCCCGGCGGACCAGCACCAAGCGGCTGACCGTCCCCGGCCCGGAGCGGTTCGCCGACGTCAAGCGCGGCTCGGGCAAGCAGAAGGTGGCCACCACGATGGCCTTCGTCCGCCTGCTCAAGGACATCATGAAGGACAAGGAGTTCGGCAAGCGCTGGGTGCCGATCATCCCGGACGAGGCCCGCACCTTCGGTCTCGACTCGATCTTCCCGACCGCGAAGATCTACTCGCCGCACGGGCAGCGCTACACCTCGGTGGACCGGGAGCTGTTCCTGTCGTACAAGGAGTCGACCACCGGGCAGATCCTGCACGAGGGGATTAACGAGGCCGGCTCGGTCGCCTCGTTCACCGCGGCGGGTTCGGCGTACGCCACCCACGACGAGCCGATGATCCCGATGTACATCTTCTACTCGATGTTCGGGTTCCAGCGGACCGCCGACGGGCTGTGGGCCGCGGCCGACCAGATGGCGCGGGGCTTCCTGCTCGGCGCGACCGCGGGGCGGACCACGCTCAACGGTGAGGGCCTCCAGCACGAGGACGGGCACTCGCTGCTGATCGCCGCCACCAACCCGGCGGTGGTCGCGTACGACCCGGCGTTCTCGTTCGAGATCGCGCACATCATGGAGCACGGCCTGCACCGGATGTACGGGGACGCGCAGGAGAACGTCTTCTACTACCTGACGGTCTACAACGAGCCGATCCTCCAGCCGGCCGAGCCGGCCGGGGTGGACGTGGAAGGCCTGCTCAAGGGCATCTACCGCTACTCGCCGGCACCGCAGGTCGACGGCCCGAAGGCCAACGTGCTGGCCTCCGGCACCGGCATGCAGTGGGCGCTCAAGGCCCAGCAGCTGCTCGCCCAGGACTGGGGGGTGGCCGCCGACGTCTGGTCGGTGACCTCGTGGACCGAGCTGCGTCGCGACGCGGTGGAGGCCGAGGAGTACAACCTGCTCAACCCGGGCGCGGAGGCGAAGGTTCCGTACATCGCGCAGAAGCTGGCCGACGCGGACGGGCCGAAGGTCGCGGTCAGCGACTGGATGCGCGCGGTGCCGGATCTGATCGCCCGCTGGGTGCCCGGCGACTACACGTCGCTCGGCACCGACGGCTACGGCATGTCGGACACCCGGCACGCGCTGCGGCGGCACTTCCACGTCGACGCCGAGTCGATCGTGGTGGCCACGCTGCGGCAGCTCGCCCGCAGCGGCGCGGTGGAGGCCACCGTGCCGGCCGAGGCCGCCAAGAAGTACGCGATCGACGACGTCAACGCCGCCCCGGTCGGCGAGACCGGCGGCGACAGCTGACAGGTACGCGAAGGGGCCTGGCACGCGCTCGCGTGCCGGGCCCTCGTCTTTTGCGTACGCCCCCGCGCCCTCGCGCCGCCCACAGCTCTACGCGGCCCTCGCCCCCCGCGCGGCCCTTCGCAAGATCACGCTCGATCGTGGATGTAGTGGCCTCACGGACGGCCGAAACCACTACATCCAGGGTCGAGCACGATCTCCATGAGCGGCGGCGCGAGTCACGCGAGCCGCGCCAGGCGCGCGGACACCCTCGGTCCGCGTGAGCGCCCAGCGCGACCAGCACTGGCGAATCGGCGGTGGGCCGGCGTTCCTGGTGGGGACGCCGGCCACCGCGTCGCGGGTGACGCCGGGAGGGTGGGCGCTCGTCAGCCGACGGCGGCCAGGTCGGTGAGCCGGGCCAGCGAGTCCTCCAAATCGGCGCGACCCGCCGCAGTCCGAGGCGCAGCAGGGCCGCCTTGACCGGGCCAGCCGGCCAACGGACCACGATGAGCCGCACGATGGTCCCGCCCTCCTCCTCCTCGTCGGCGGTGAGCTGGACGTAGATCTCGGTGCGCGCCTCCGCACGAGCACCGGCACCCCTGGCGCGTTCCCGCCAGCCGATCAGCGTCGGCTCCTGGTAGGCGATGACCTCGGCCTCATGCGCCGAGCCGCGCCCCGCCTGGACCAGTTGTCGCCGCCCGAAGCCCTCTCCCGAGAGCACTTCGGCGCGCGGACCCCCGCCAGCCAGGCCGGCAACTGCTCGGCCCGCTGGACAACATCCCAGACCACTTCGATTGGCGCCGCCACGTGCGCACTGCGTTCCACGAGGATCATTTCCGTCTTTCCTCCGGTGAGGACATCACACGATATCGGCACTCTATGCGCTAAATCGGACTTACCTGGACGGGTTCGGAAAAAGACACGCCGATCACCCTTGCGTATTGCGCCAGGCCGGCCTATGGCGCATTCATCGAGAGCGCTTTAAAGTCCCGAACACGTTTCACGTTGACCGGGAGGGCGCATGTCGACCGCACCGATGCCCCAGTTCCCCACCGGCTTCCGCTGGGGCGTCTCCACATCGGCCCACCAGATCGAGGGCGCCACCACCACCGACGGACGCGCTCCGTCCATCTGGGACACCTTCGCGGGCTCCCCCGGGCGGATCAGCGACGGCAGCAGCGGCGCGGTGGCCTGCGACCACTACCACCGGCACACCGAGGACGTCGCGCTACTGGCCGGGTTGGGCGTCTCCGCCTACCGCTTCTCCATCGCCTGGCCCCGAGTCCAGCCCACCGGCGCCGGCCCGGCCAACCCGGCGGCCTGGACTTCTACGACCGGCTGGTGGACGACCTGCTGGCCGCCGGGGTCGACCCGGTGGCCACCCTCTACCACTGGGACCTGCCGCAGCCGCTCGAAGACGCCGGCGGCTGGCTGCGCCGCGACACCGCCGCCCGATTCGCCGGGTACGCCGAGCTGGTCGCCGCCCGACTCGGCGACCGGGTCCGACTCTGGATCACCCTCAACGAGCCGTTCATCCAGATGAGCCTCGGCTACGGCATGGGCGTGCACGCTCCCGGCCACACGTTGCTCTTCGACGCCTTTCCGGTCGCCCACCACCAACTGCTCGGGCACGGGCTCGCGGTCCACGCGCTACGGGCGCACAGCACCAGCCCGGTGGCGATCGCCAACAACTACTCGCCGGTGCGGGTGCTCGGCGACCAGGCCGCCGACCGGGCCGCCGGGGCGGCGTACCAGGCGCTGCACAACCGGCTCTTCACCGACCCGCTGCTCGGGCGCGGCTACCCGGAGCTGCCCGGCTTCGACCCGACCGTCGTGCACCCCGGCGACCTCGACACCATCGCCGCGCCGATCGACGTGCTCGGGGTCAACTACTACAACCCCACCGGGGTACGGGCGGCCGAGGAGGGCTCGCCCCTGCCGTTCGACCTCGTTCCGCTCGACGGTTACCCGCGTACCTCCTTCGACTGGCCGGTGGCCCCGGACGGGCTGCGCGAACTGCTCGGCTGGCTACGCGACACGTACGGCGCGGCGCTGCCGCCCATCGAGATCACCGAGAACGGCTGCGCGTACGACGACGCACCGGACGCCACCGGGCAGGTCGCGGATCCGGAGCGGATCGCGTACCTCGACGGGCACCTGCGGGCGGTCGCCGCCGCCGTCGACGACGGGGTGGACGTACGCGGGTACTTCGTCTGGTCGCTGCTGGACAACTGGGAGTGGGCCGAGGGGTTCACCAAGCGCTTCGGTCTGGTGCACGTCGACTACGCCACCCAGACCCGTACGCCGAAGTCGTCGTACACCTGGCTGCGGGACGTGATCGCGGCCAGCCGGCCGGGGTCGACGCGGTGACCACCCTCGACCCGACGCCGGCGTCGCTGCCGGCGTCGCTGCCGGCGGCGCTCGCCGAGCCGACGGTGCCGGTGCGGCGCGGCTGGATCGGTTTGATCTTCGCGGCGAACCTCGGCGTGTGGATGGCGTTCTTCACGCCCATCCAGGTGCTGCTGCCGCAGCAGATCGAGCAGATCGCGCCCGGCGACAAGGAGAACATGCTGGCCGTGGTCACCGGCCTCGGCGCGCTGGCGGCGGTGCTGGCCAACCCCCTCGCGGGCGCGCTCTCCGACCGGACCTGCCTGCGGGTGGCCGGCCGCGAGCTCGGTCGCCGGCACGTCTGGACCGCCGGTGGGGCAGTGCTCGGCGCGGCGGCCCTGCTGCTGCTGGCCCAGCAGCGAACCATCCTCGGGGTAGCCCTCGGCTGGGTCGCCGCGCAGGTTTGCTTCAACGCGATGCTGGCCAGCCTCAGCGCGGCCGTCCCGGACCGGGTTCCGGTGCGCCAGCGCGGCGGGGTCTCGGGTTGGGTGGGCATCCCGCAGGCGCTCGGGTTGGTGCTCGGCGCGGTGCTGGTCACCGCCGTGGTAACCGGCAACGCCGCCGGCTACCTGGCCATCGCGGTGGCCATCCTGCTGTTGTCGCTGCCGTTCGCGCTGCTCACCCCCGACGAGCCGCTGCCGCGTACGCACCGGCCGGTGATCCGGACGCGGGCGCTGCTGGCCTCGATGTGGATCAGCCCCCGCCGACACCCGGATTTCGCCTGGGCCTGGATCACCCGGTTCCTGGTCCAGCTGGGCAACGCGCTGGGCACCCTCTACCTGCTGTACTTCCTCAGCGACGGGGTGCGTTACCCGGACCCCGAGGGTGGCCTGCTGGTGCTGATCCTGCTCTACACGCTCGGCATGATGCTCACCGCGGTGGTCGCCGGCCGGCTGTCCGACCGGTCCGGCCGCCGCAAGATCTACGTGATCGTCTCCGGGCTGATCATGGCGGTGGCGGCGCTGCTGCTCGCGGTCGCGCCGGTCTGGCCGATGGCCGTCGTCGCGGCGTTGCTGCTCGGCGCCGGCTACGGCGTCTACCTCTCGGTAGACGCCGCGCTGATCACGCAGGTGCTGCCCCGGGCCACCGACCGGGCCAAGGACCTGGGAGTCATCAACATCGCCAACTCGGCGCCGCAGGTGCTCGGTCCGGCGCTCTCCGCCCCGCTCGTGGTGCACCTGGGCGGCTATCCCACGCTCTACGCGGTCACCGCCGTGGTCACCCTGGTCGGCAGCGCCCTGGTCGTCAAGATCCGTTCGGTCCCGTGAGTCAGGGGGCCGTGGCGGAAAGCGCTCGCCGCCCGCCGTAGGCTGGGGGACGTGACAGTACGTGTGCGCTTCGCCCCCTCCCCGACCGGTATGTTCCACGTCGGCGGCGCCCGCTCGGCGTTGCAGAACTGGATCTACGCCAAGCAGCAGGGCGGCGTGTTCGTGCTGCGCGTCGAGGACACCGACGCGGCGCGCAACAAGCCCGAGTGGACCGAGGGCATCCTCTCCGCGCTGGACTGGATCGGCATCTCCCGGGGCAGCTACGAGGGCCCCTACTTCCAGTCGCAGAACGCCGGAGAGCACCGGGCCGCCGCCGCCCGCCTCTACGACTCGGGCCGCGCCTACTACTGCGACTGCACCCGCGAGGACGTGCAGGCCCGCACCGGCTCGCAGTACCAGGGCTACGACGGCTACCACCGCGACCGTGGCCTCGGCCCGGGTCCGGGGCACGCGCTGCGCTTCCGGACGCCGGACGAGGGCGCGACAGTGGTGGTCGACCTGATCCGTGGTGAGCCCACCTTCGAGAACAAGCTCATCGAGGACTTCGTGATCGCCCGGGGCGACGGCTCGCCGGTCTTCCTGCTGGCCAACGTCGTCGACGACATGACGATGGGGATCACCCACGTGATCCGGGCCGAGGAGCACCTGCCCAACACCCCCAAGCAGCAGCTGCTCTGGGACGCCCTCGGGGTCAAGCCGCCGGTCTGGGCGCACGTGCCGGTGGTGGTCAACGAGAAGCGGCAGAAGCTCTCCAAGCGTCGGGACAAGGTCGCCCTGGAGGCGTACCGCGACGAGGGGTACCTCGCCGACGCGATGCGCAACTACCTGATGCTGCTCGGATGGGCACCCTCCGGCGACCGGGAGA
The DNA here is from genome assembly GCF_016803395.1 of Micromonospora tarensis. Taxonomy (GTDB): domain Bacteria; phylum Actinomycetota; class Actinomycetes; order Mycobacteriales; family Micromonosporaceae; genus Micromonospora; species Micromonospora tarensis. Next base: position 24,769 of record NZ_JAEVHL010000067.1, read on the forward strand.
TCGTCCCCTGGTCGGTGATCGAGGACGAGTTCCGACTGGACGAGGTCAACCCGTCTCCGGCGTTCTTCGACGAGAAGAAGCTGCGGGCGTTCAACGGCGAGTACATTCGCGCGCTGCCGGTGGCCGAGTTCGTCGACGCCTGCCAGCCGTGGCTGACCGGCACCGGGACCATCGCGCCGCCGCCGTGGCAGCCGGAGGAGTTCGACGCCGACGCGTTCGCCGCCGTGGCTCCGTTGGCCCAGACCCGGATCGCGGTGCTCAGCGAGATCGTGTCGAACGTCGACTTCCTCTTCCTGGCCTCGCCGCTGATCGACGAGGCGGCCTGGACGAAGACGATGAAGGACGGCTCCGGTGAGCTGCTGGACGACGCCGTCGCGGCGTTCGAGGCGCTGGCGTCGTGGGACGCCGAGTCGTTGAAGTCGACGCTGGAGGCGGTCGGGGCCGAGCGTGGCCTCAAGCTCGGTAAGACCCAGGCGCCGGTACGGGTCTCTGTCACCGGCCGCACCGTGGGCCTGCCGCTGTTCGAGTCGCTGGAGGTGCTCGGTCGCGAGCGCACCCTGACCCGGATGCGCGCCGCCCGGCTCCGCCTGGTCTGACCCACTCGATCACGGGCTGCCCGGTAGCTCAGGAGCGCTCCTGAGCTACCGGGCAGCACCCGTTCATCGGTGCACGCGTCGACGGCGGAACACGAGGCCGGCGCCGAGAGCGGCGAGCAGCACCAGGCCGCCGAGCGCCCAGATCCACCAGCGACCGCCGGAGTCGGCCTGCTCCCGCACCAGCGGGGTGGTGGACACCGTCGGGCTGCCGGGTGCCGCCGACGCCGGCCCGGCTGAGGCCGAGGCCGAACCGACGGCGGACGCCGTCGCCGAGGGCGACCCGGCCGGCCCGGCGCCGTCGGCGCCGGACGGAGACGCGGACGGGTCGCAGCGGTGCCGGTGGTGAGGGTGAACCGCACCTCGCCCTTCACCGGGTGCCCGTCGGCGGACGCGAGCTGGTAGTTGACGATGTAGAGCCCGGCGGCGGCCGGCTTGAACGGCACCCGCACCCGGCTGCCGTCGAACGCCGGCGGACCGCCAGCGACCACATTGTCCGGACCGGTTATTGTGATCTTCGTCGTGGCCGGCGTCGGCTTGGCGAGGAACCGCAGCTCGATCCGGGCCGGTGCGGTCGTCACCCGGGCGCCGTCCCGAGGATTACTGCCGGTCAGCTCGTTGTGGGCGGCGGCCGCGTGGCCGGCACCAGAAACGACACACCGAACGCCACGCCGAGCACCACTGGCACGACCCGCGCCGCACGTGTAACCCTGCCCCCCATGAACCCCTCCGTAAGGGTACGATCCGCCCGCTGATCAAACGGCTCCTCGTTAGTCGAGCAGAGATCGCAGATAGTTCCAAATACTGTTCCGAAAGCTGCAACTCATCGACGTTCTGCGGAGTCTGTAGGGGTGGGCCCGAGCATCGGGTCGATACCGCATCGACAGGCCGGTCCGGACGTCACGACGAAGCCATCCATCGAACGGGGCGAGGAGGCGGGATGGTCCGACAGATGAGGCGGTTGGCCGCCGTGCTGGCGGGCACGCTGGCGGCGGCGCTGCTGTCGCTCGGCACCGCCGGCTCGGCATCGGCGGCACCGAAGCCGGCACCCGCCGGAGTGGACATCACCGGCGAGGGGCTGTCCGGGCCGCTACGGTTGCGCGCGGACACTCAGCCCGGCGGCGTGGTCGCGGTCATCGACCAGGTCAACTTCCTCGGCCGTACCGGCATGCCGACCGGCCCCAAGGCGGCCGACCTCGGTCCGAAGTACACGGTCGTGGTGCTCGCCGGCGAGACCGCCAAGCAGACCTACGACCTCTACCCCAAGGCGGTCGGGGGACCCCGGGTCTACCGACCGGCGAAGCAGCCGGACGGCCGCAAGACCAGCGCCGGTTGGTTCCTGGGTCGGCTCAGCATGTCCGAGACCCTGCGCACCGCCGGCGTGCCGCTGGAGCGGCAGTTCGACACGGTCAGCGGCGGCGTGGGCGGCGGCGAGCGCGTGCTCCCGGAGGACACCCTCGACCCGGCGAAGAACCTGGACGAGGCGCTCGGCGACCTGCAACGCCTGCTGTTGCTCAACGTCGGCGTGATGCTGACCATCACGGTCGGCCTCGCCGGGATCGCCCTGCTGATCCGCCGACGCACCCGCTGACCGCTGCTCAGCAGCGGCCGCCTGTAGCGGCGTTCAGCACCAGCGGCGTGGTGGGCGCTCCCGGCGGGTGACTCGCGGACGCGGCCGGACCGGGCCGTGCCGGTGCGCCCCGGCCCAACCGGCAAGTTCGCTGAGGCAACCACTTGGCGCGTCGGAGTCGGGCGCGGCGAGGCCGGCGGGCTCGGCGGAGCGCTGGCGCGGCAGCACGGGCTCGTCGTCCGGCCGGCCGG